>JANPJU010000019.1:0-51322 GCA_031425675.1 Paracoccaceae bacterium
ACCGGGAAATCGCTGGTGATCGCGTCTTCCTGATAGTCGCGCGCGCCCTGGCTTATGCCAGAGGCCACGTCATAGCGCGGCTCACGCGATCGCCATATCATGCCCGTCTCCCCCGCCTTCGGCCGCCGACCAGTTGAACGCGGGCGTGCACAGCACCTTGAGCAGCAGCGTCGTCTCGCCGATCTGGATCTCATCCCCGTCGACCAGCGGTTCGGTCGACAACAGCGGTTTGCCGTTCAGCCGCACGAGGTTCGACTTGCCGCCATGGCCCACATGAAACTGATGCGTCGCAGCGTCATAGGCCACCGCCGCATGGTTCTGCCGCGAAATCGCCATGTCGCCAAAATCCAGCGCAACCGTCTGATCCGTCCCACGGCCAATGTGCGATACGCCTTGGGAAAGCGAGAATGTCGCCCCTTTGCCCGGACCTGCCTTCACGATCAGCCAGCCCGCCGGGAACATCACATGCCCCATGCCGGGGGCAAGCGGGCCTGCAGTTATCGCGGGCTTTCCCGATTCGTCGAACAGTGGCACGACCGAAGCGGGCTGCAGTTCAAACCCAAGAATACGTGTCCGGGTGCGGGTGGGGCGACGACGTTCGGGTTCGCCCGATGCGGCGGGGGCAGCAGCAGTCCCACGAGGTGGCGCAGCGGCCCCGTCATCAAGATCCCAGATATTGACCGCCGGGCCCTTGGACCCGTCCGGCAGCGACACTTTCGCCTTTACCACACGGCTTGGCCGGGCGGCGGGCAGGTCGGCGTCACTCTCGACCACCGGGGCTGGGGCCGGGGCTTGCGGCGTGGCTGCGGCCAACGCCTGACGCAGGCGCTTGACCTCAAGTTCGGCCAGGGCGGCCATTACAGGGTCAGGGCCAACCTCAACAGCTGAGGCTGCATGTGCCGGCTCATCGTCAGCCTTGCCAAAGATTGAGCGAAGGAACTTCACGTCATTCTCTCCAGATTCTGTTGTGTGGTGCGCCGTGCATCATTCGGTAGCGGGCAGATTGAAGGAACCAACCGCACCCCCCCCGGACCGTTGAACGGCAAAACCGTAAGTTGTAGTTTTATTGGCCGCTTCGCGCTGAAGTATATCCTGCAATGCGGTCTCTGTGGCAAGGGTTTCGCCCGTTGCGGCGTAGGCCAGCAGCACATCGCCCAGCCGCAATCCAACGTCTGCACCGTCGTTCGGAACGCCGGAAACCACCGTACGAAAGCCGGTGTCCGTCGGTTCCATTTCGAACATAAGACCGTTTGCAAGCTGCAGACGCGCAACGACCGGCAGGCTGGCCATCTTGTTCACGATATTGCCGCCTGGCTGATCTTCGTAACCGAAGATGACGTTGACGTCGGAAAGCATTGACAGATCGACCCCTGCAGCCATCAGCGCCGGGATTGACGCGCCGTCCTGCACCGGTGCGCCGTTCACCTCGACAATGCGCTGGCCCGGCTGAATCCAGTCGGGTGACCATGGCAGGCGCGCCATGACCAGCGTCGGGTCCTGCGGGTCGGCAACAAAGGGCAGCCGGACTGCGCGCGATTGGCCAAAGGCTGGACTGCTGGCGTCGGCTGCGGGCATGGCACCCCCAACGGATACGCTGGCAGTCGCATCCTGCACACCGCCGAGGCGTTGCCAAAGGTCGTTCGGCACCGCCATCACCCCGGTCAAAAGCAAAGCGCCCGCCAACGCCGGCACCAGCACCGCGCGCAGCAACGCGCGCCGGGGACGCATGACAGCATGATAATGTGACACAGGCTGTGGTGCAGGCGCGGCATGAAGGTCAGGGGTGCCCACAACTGGCGCGGCTTCAACCGGCGTTGGCGCCACGGATCCCTGAATTTCAGCGGATGCTACGGCAGAGGCCAAGAGAAGGGGCTGGGCCGGGGTTGCCAAACGCACCACCGAGGGACCCGCAGCCTCATCCACCGGTCCGCGCAGCATCGCCTGCCAGTCTGCCGCCGATTGAAGCCGGTCCTTCGGGAAGATCGACATGGCCTTGTCAATCGCCGCAAGGAACGACTTGGGATAGCCCTTCACCCGCCCAAGCAGCGGCAATTGGGGATCGGGCTCACGGTTTGCAATTGCCGAAAGTCGTTCCTGAGACGTTTTCGGCGCCTCACCCGCGATCAGATGGCAAAACGTCGCCGCCAGCGCATAGAGATCGCTGCATGGAGCCTGCTTGCTGCCGCTGATATAGAACTCCTGCGGGGAGTAGCCGTCCTTGACCACCCGCAGCCCCGACAGCGCCCGGCTTTTGCGCGTCACATCCTTGCGCGCGGCGCCAAAGTCGATCAGCACAGGTTCCCCTGTGGCGCGGTCCATCAGGATATTGTCGGGCGAGATATCGCGGTGCAGGAAGCCTTGGGCGTGCACATAGCCCAGCGCGTCCAGCATTTTCGTCAGCGCACGAACGATCTCATCCGGCTTCAGCCGCGGAGCCGTCCCGTCGACTGTGTCCAGAAGATCAGGCCCTTCGATCAGGTCCATCGCCATGTAGGCAGTTTCGTTGTCCTGAAAGACCTGGTGAACCTTTACGATATTGGGATGGTTCAACTTGGACAGGTTCAGTGCTTCTTGCAGGAAGAGGGCGACGATCGAGCGGAATTCCTCTTGCCGCTGGCGCGAACGGGCGGTCACCAGCGTGTCAGACCGGCGGCAGAAGGCGCTGGGGAAACATTCCTTGACCACAACCCGGCGCTGCAGGGAATCCTGCGCGACATAGGTGATGCCGAAGCCGCCAGCGTTCAGAAAGGACAGAATTTCGAACTGCCCGAAAAGCAGCTTGGTGCCCGCCTTCAATTCGTCAGCAAAGCTTTCGAACGCGATTTCATCCATTTGATGTGCAGCGGACGCCATTTTGTTCCTGTCTCCGCACCTGAACCTTGCCCCCAAGGAATGCGGCCATGCAGCATCTATACGCTTTGACTTGGGCCAAATCGTGATGCCGCTTCGTTCCATTTCTGCCACAATCTTGGCGTCGGGCCTGAAGATGAAGCGCGCGGCTTAACATCTGCAAGAATAGGAATTTCTCTGGCCGTGGCTTTGTGGCCTTGCAATCAGGGTAATTGCTGCCGCTTTCGCAACAATGTGGTAAACAATCGACTGCCCTGCTTTTGCCACATCCGGAGCGACCACGGCACCAACGGTCGACTGCTGCACTTTTGGGGGCAAACACGGCGAAGGCCCGATTCTTGTAGCCGTGCACCGGCTTGGGCACTTGGTCAAAACCGCAAGGCCGATGCCTCCGGCCCGGGTCTTGCCCTTTTGCCCACCGCATGACACCACCTTGCGATGCTTGAGATCTTCGTCAAAACGCTGCCGTTCTTTGCTGTCATCGGTCTGGGCTATCTGTCCGGCCGTGCACGGTTCTTTACTGCCGAGGCGACGGCCTACCTGACCCGATTTGTCTTTTACTTCGCCCTTTCGGCCATGCTGTTCGGGTTTGCCGCCAATCTTGACGTGGCGCAGATCTTCAGCTGGCCGTTTGTCTTTGCCTATCTTCTGGGCACAAGCGTCATCTGGCTGGTTGTGGCAACAGTGGCCATTCTGCGCGGCACGGCGCATGAAGCGGCGGTGTTCGAGGCGCATACCGGCGTGGTCGGCAATGTGGGCTTTCTGGGCATCCCGATGTTGGTGATGCTTCTTGGCCCCGCTGCTGTAGGGCCGGTGCTCTTGGTGCTGGCGGTTGACCTGATCGTGTTCTCTTCGATCCTGACCATGGCCATCACCGGACTGCGCGCCGGGCGCGTCAGTCTTGGTACGTTCGGCATCCTGACTGTCGGGCTGGCGAAGAACCCGATGATCGTGTCGGTGATGCTTGGCATCCTGTGGGGGGCCACGGGTCTGGCCCTTCCGGTCCCTGTAAATGAGTTCATGACGCTGCTCGGGGCCGCCGCCACACCTTGCGCGCTGTTTGCCATTGGCGCATCCCTTGCCGGGCGCAGCGCGGAACGGGTCGAGGTTGCGGCGTGGCTGTCATTCTCCAAGCTGGTGCTGCACCCGCTGGCGGTGGCCATATCCTGCTGGCTGTTCGGCGTGACCGGCTTTGCCGCAGGTGTCATGATCGCTGCTGCGGCGCTGCCGGTGGCGGGCAATGTCTTCATCCTGGCGCAGCACTATGGTGTTGCGCCGCAACGGGTTTCCACCGCGATCCTTCTGTCCACGGCGGCCTCGGTGCTGACGGTGACCGGGGTGATCGCGCTGATCAGTTAGGGGCGTTCCATGAAAACCATCTCTGAAAATCGGGCCTATGGCGGCGTGCAGGGCGTTTACTCTCATGCTTCAGCGGCCTGCGCCTGTGACATGACCTTCGGCCTTTTCCTGCCTGCGCAGGCCGAAGATGGGCCGGTGCCCCTGTTGTGGTTCCTGTCCGGTCTGACTTGCACCCATGAAAATGCGATGGTGAAATCCGGTGCGCAACGCTGGGCGGCCGAGGCTGGCATCGCGCTGGTCTTTCCCGACACCTCACCGCGCGGTACCGGGGTGGCGAACGATCCCGACTTTGCCCTCGGTCAGGGTGCCGGATTCTATGTGAACGCGACCCAGGCCCCCTGGGCCTCACATTTCCGGATGTGGGATTATGTCACGGAGGAGCTTCCGCGCCTGCTGTTCAACGCCTTTCCACTGACCGAAGACGTGCAAGGCATCACCGGCCATTCAATGGGTGGGCACGGGGCGCTGACCATCGCGATGAGCTTTCCGGGGCGGTTTCGGTCCGTCTCGGCCTTCGCTCCGATCTGCAACCCTGTGGCGAGTGATTGGGGAAGGCTGCAATTTTCCGCTTACCTTGGCCCGGATGAATCGACATGGTTTTCACATGATGCCACACTTCTGACAAAGAAACGCGGCTTTGACGGGCCAATGTTGATCGATCAGGGAACGGCAGACCAGTTCTTGGACAAGCTGCGCCCTGAAGCCCTGGCCGAAGCAATGGCTGCGACGCGTCAGGGGGGAACATTCCGGATGCAGAAGGGCTATGATCATAGTTATTTCTTTGTCTCAACCTTCATGGAAGATCACGTCGCATTCCATGCCGGCGCGTTCGTGGGCTAATGTCCGTGGCGTGGCGCTTGCCACGCTTCTGGCGCTGATGCCGACGGCCCCGGTCCTTGCGAATGCGACCGATGTGATCCTGGAAGGCAGCTCGTCGTCGAAGCCAAGTGCTTCGTCCATGACAATCGCGAAAGAGGTTGTCGCCATCATGAACACGGCGCGGGCCAAGGCTGGGTGTGGCCCGCTCAAGATCAACTCCAAGCTGATGGCCGCGGCCAAGACGCACGCATCCAACATGGCCGAGAAGGACTTTTTCGGCCACGCCAACCGCGATGGCAGCAAGTTTTCCAAGCGGGTTAAAAAGCAGGGCTACAAGTACCGGATGGTGGCGGAAAATATCGCCGCCGGTCAGAAGTCCGCGCGTGAGGCGGCCATTTCCTGGCTGAACAGCGCCGGGCACCGCAAGAACATCTTGAACTGCAAGCTCAAGGATACCGGCGTGGCCGTGGCCTATCAGGCGGATGACAGGCCGATCGATGGCAACAGCAAACCCTATCACTACTACTGGGTGCAGGTCTTCGCTGCCCCATGACCCGCCTGTGACGCGACCCGAATGAGGCGTATCTTCATTGACGCCGATGCCTGCCCGGTCAAGGCCGAGGCAGAGCGGGTTGCCACTCGCCACGGCATCAGGATGGTGCTGGTGTCGAACGGCGGCATCAGACCGTCGCAGAACCCGCTGGTGGAAAGCGTGTTTGTGTCGGCTGGCCCGGATGAGGCTGACAAATGGATCGCCGGGGAATGTGGTCCGGGTGATGTGGTGGTGACCGGCGACATCCCCCTTGCCGCGAAATGCGTGGCTGCAGGCGCGCGCGTGGTCAAGCACAACGGGGAAGAGCTGACTGCCGCCAATGTCGGCATGGCCCTTGCCACGCGCGATCTGATGACAGATCTGCGGTCGGCTGACCCTTTCCGGCAGGGCGGCGGCAAGATGTTTTCCAAGGCCGACCGCAGCCGGTTTCTGGACGTGCTTGACCGCGTCTTGCGCTAAGGCCGTACAAGCGCGGCACAGATTGTCGCAGGCAGAACAGAACGCCCTACGCAAGCCCGGTCTTTTGCCATTATGGCCCGGTCCACCGCCCTGACTGCAATCCTTCTCGCCGCTGGCGGGACAGCTATATTTTCCATCAACGATGTGGCGGTCAAGTTCCTGTCCGGCGGCTATGCGCTGCACCAGATAGTCCTGATCCGCGCGCTGATCGGCCTTGCGTTCCTGTTCGTTGTGATCGGCGTCAGCCGCACCGGCTTGCGCCAACTGGTCACGACGCGGCCATGGGATCACCTGATCCGCGTTTCGATCGTTATGCTGTCAAATGTGACCTTCTTCGTCGGCCTCAACTCCATGCCGCTCGCCGATGGGGTGGCGGTTGCTTACATCAGCCCGGTCACGACCACGCTGCTTTCGATCCTGCTGCTGCATGAATCAGTCGGTCCGCGCCGCTGGGCGGCAGTTCTGGTGGGAATGCTGGGCGTTCTGGTCATGGTGCGCCCCGGCGCAGGCGTGATTCAGCCCGCGGCGGTGCTAGTCCTGTTTTCCGCGGTGCTTTACGGCTGTGGCAACCTGATGACCCGCCGGATGCGCGCCACCGAAAGCGCCATGGCGCTCAGCTTTTATGTGTTGGTCGGCTTCATCATCCTGTCGGTTGCGATGGGGCTTTGGGTCGGTGACGGGCACCTGGCCAGCGATGATCCGCTTTGGGGCCTGCTCGTCCGGCCCTGGATCTGGCCCGAAGCCGCCGACTGGCCGGTATTCCTTGCCACCGGGCTGGCGGTCACCTCGGGTGGGTTGATGGTCGCGCAGGCGTACCGGAAGGCCGAGGTCGGGCTGATTGCCCCCTTTGAATATGTGGGCATGCCGATGGCCGTCCTGTGGGGCGTCTTGGTCTTTGGCACCTTCCCCGACCTGACCGCCTGGGTAGGGATTGCGCTGATCTGCGGATCAGGCCTCTATGTCATCTGGCGCGAAACCCGCAAAAGCCGCAGCCCCGTGGTTTTATCCGACGATCCACCAGTCAAAGGCCCATGACATGACCGAGCAAACAATAGGCAAAGACGCCGAAGCCCGGCTGACCTGGTCCGGCCTGACCGCAGCACTTGAGGCGGGCCACCGCCTGCCCCGGGCCGAGATTGCCGATCTTCTGCTGTATCGCGGCCCCGACACCCTTTTGGACCGCGCCGCCTGGATTGACGGGCTGGGATCGCTGGTCAAGATCGGCACCATTGTTCCCGGCAACGCCGCGCGCGGCAAACCGACGGTGAACGGCATCGTCAACCTTTTTGACGATGCCACGGGGGAACTGGCGGCACTTCTCGACTTCCACCTGGTCACCAAATGGAAAACCGCCGGTGACAGCCTGCTGTCGGCCAGCCGCCTTGCGCGCAAGGACAGCCGCCACTTCCTTCTGGTCGGCGCAGGCACGGTGGCCCGGTCGATGGTGCAGGCCTACCGATCTGTCTGGCCCGAAGCGCAGTTCACCGTGTGGAGCCGGACGCGCGCCACCGCCGAAGCCATGGGCCTGCCCGTCGCCGATGATCTGGAGGCGGCGGTAAAGATGGCCGATGTGATCTGCACCGCCACCATGGCCACCGATCCGGTGATCAAGGGCGCTTGGCTGCAACCCGGGCAGCACCTTGACCTGATCGGCGCCTACACCCCCGCCATGCGTGAGGTGGACGATGTCGCCATGTCCCGCGCCCGCGTCTTCGTCGACGCCCGCGCCACCACCGTCCACCATATCGGTGAGTTGATGGCACCCATCGCGTCAGGCGCGATCAGAGAGGCCGACGTGATTGCCGATTTCTATGATGATCCGGCCCTGTTCACCCGCTGCAGCGCGGATGAGATCACCATCGCCAAGAACGGCGGAGGCGCACATCTGGACCTGATGACTGCAACCTACATCGCGGCGGCCGTCGCCAGCCAAAGTTGACCGCACGTTTCGCCAAACCCTCCCGCGCAAAGCGCGCGCCTTGGCGGTGCGATCAGCCCTCGAACAAGCGACTTTCGGGGCAGACAATCTGCACAAAGGATGCCGGGAAATGGTCGGAGCGAGAGGATTCGAACCTCCGACCCCCTGCTCCCGAAGCAGGTGCGCTACCAGACTGCGCTACGCTCCGACCGTGAGAGGCGGATTAAACCGTCCCGCCCGCTTTGGCAAGAGCCTGGACGGGGGGGCCAGTGGGGCAGTCATGTCTGATCGCCTGGGCGTTCGAAGCGTTTCAGCCAGCTGGAAATCCGCGGCTGGGTGCCGGTGTCCATCCGTGACCGGTTTTCAAGCACCGGGCGGTTCTGGCTGACCGACGGCGTGCCTTCGCGCAGCACGATGTAGATGCCGCTGGCGATGATGACCGCCGATCCCACGGCGGTATAGAAATCCACGCTTTCACCGAAGAACAGCCAGCCATACAGCGCGGCCCACAGGATCTGGGAATATTGCATCGGTGCCACGATCACGGCCGGCGCGGTGCGATAGGCCGCGATGATCCCCAATGACCCCAGCATGCCAAGGAACGCCATCACCGCCGTCAGACCCAGGTCCATCACCGTCATCGGGACATAGACAAAGGGCATCATGGCCCCCATGGCGAAGAAGGTAAGGACCATCGGGTACAGCATCAGCACCACGGACCGTTCCCGCTGCCCGATCTTGCGCACGATGACACTGGTCAGCGCCCCGGTGACCGCCGCACCAAGCGCCGCCACATGGCCGATGGAAAATCCGTCACCCCCGCCGGGCCGCAGCACGATCAGCACGCCAAGAAGACCCACAATGACCGCCACACCGCGCCGGATGCCAACCTTTTCACCCAAAAGTGGAATGGCCATAAGGGTGATCAGCAGCGGCATGGCAAAAAAGATGGCATAGCACGTCGCCAATGGCAGCTGCGAAAAGGCGAAGAAGCCCATAGCCCCGGTGGCCACCGCCGCGACGGACCGCAGCGCCGACCACCACGGATGCGTCGGGATCAGCGTGCCATCGCGCCTGTCGCCCATCAGCATCAAAGTGACCAGCGGAAAGCCCATCAGACCGGAAAAGAACATGATCTGGAACGATGTGAACGACTCGCCCAGAAGTTTCACCACGACGTCATGCGTCGCGTAGGCACCAAATGCGGCAAGCGACATAAGCGCCCCGCGAAGGTTAGAATGCATATTGATCAATCCGCATGGGCCGCGATGGGGGGGGCGCGGTCATTTGTCCCAACACCATCGCCCGGAATGGGGACGGCCACAAGGGCGGGACCGAACCATTTTCTGCGATCCGCCAGCCCGCGAACGGCCCGGCGATGGAAACCCTCATCCCAGAAACCGCCCGGCCCCACAGTCGCTCCGGGGCGGGATGCCGTAGCACAAGACCAATTGTCGGCAGCTCTTTACAAACTGGCGTCCAGGGCGGCCAGAACCGCATCACCCATCTGGGTCGTGGTGACAGGCGTGCCACCCTCCGGCCCCATCAAGTCCGCGGTGCGGACGCCGTCGGCCAACACCTTCTCAACCGCTTTTTCCACCCGCGCCGCTTCATCCCCCTGATCGAAAGAATAGCGCAGCGCCATGGCAAAGCTAAGGATACAGGCGATCGGGTTGGCCTTGCCCTGGCCCGCAATGTCGGGGGCAGACCCGTGGACGGGTTCATACAGCGCCTTCGGGCGACCGTTCGCCATCGGTGCACCAAGGCTGGCAGAGGGGAGCATCCCCAGCGATCCGGTCAGCATCGCAGCACAATCGGACAGCACGTCGCCAAACAGGTTGTCGGTCACGATCACGTCGAACTGCTTTGGCCAGCGGACCAGCTGCATGGCACCATTGTCGGCATACATGTGCGACAGTTCCACGTCCGGATAATCACGGTCGTGCACTTCCTGCACCACATCGCGCCACAGGATGCCGGATTCCATCACATTGGCCTTCTCCATCGAGCAGACCTTGTTCGATCGCTTCCGCGCCAGTTCGAACGCCGACTTCGCCACGCGGGCGATTTCGGATTCCGTATAGCGCTGGGTGTTGATCCCGACGCGTTCGTTGCCTTCCTTGAAGATCCCGCGCGGCTCACCAAAATACACGCCGCTGGTCAGCTCGCGGACAATGACGATATCCAGACCGGCGACCACTTCGCGCTTGAGGCTGGAAAAATCCGCCAGCGCGTCAAAGCATTGCGCCGGGCGCAGGTTCGAAAACAGGTCCATCTCCTTGCGCAGGCGCAGCAGGCCGCGTTCCGGTTTGACCGAAAAGTCCAGCTTGTCGTATTTCGGCCCACCAACCGCTCCCAGCAGCACCGCATCCGCCGCCTGCGCCTTGGCCATGGTTTCATCGGTCAGCGGCACGCCATGCGCATCATAGGCGCAACCGCCGACCAGATCCTCGCTCACATCAAAATGGATGCCGCGTTTTGCGCCCATCCAGCCGATGATCCGCTTCACCTCGGCCATGACTTCGGGGCCGATACCGTCACCGGCAAGGATAAGAAGGGATGGGTTGGCCACGCGCGCTCTCCTGCAAGACTGTCGGTTTTCGCCTAGCCCTTTGGCCCGAAAACTTCAAGCGGTGAAGGGTTGGGGAGCGATCAGGGCAGATGCGAGGTCAGGGCAGCGTCACATCCACCCAGACCGGGAAGTGCCGTGACGCGGCGGCAAGGTCTGCAGCAAGCGGGTCACCGGGGGTGGGCCACAGGACCCCTGCGCCGGTGACGGTCAGCCCGGCTGCGGGCAGCACATAATCCAGCCGCAACCCGCCAAGCGCGTCGTACAGCACCGTGTCGAGGGCAGGGTCTCCAGACTGGGCAGGTTCATCCCGGCCATGGGTGCCGCGCGGGCCGGGGTCTTGCAGGGCGGGATGGGTCAACAGCGCGGCGATACCGTCGCGCAGACCGTCGCCATCGGCAGGGTCAAGGTTGCCGTCACCCAGCAGCACAAAGGGCGCATCCGGCGGGGGCATCGGCAAGGCACGGTCCAGAAACAGCCGCCAGAACGCAGCCTCATCATGGTTGCGCTTGCCGTTGCGGTCTTCAGGGCCGTCAAAGACCGGGGGCGATGCGTGCCACGCAAGCAGGTGCAGCGGGCCAGCATCGGTAAGGATCGGCACATCCCAGAACCCGGTGGTCGCCAGCCGCTGCATTGCCATCAGGCCGGGATCATCCCCCTCGGGCAACATGGCCCCTGGCAAATCGCGCCAGAGGAAATCGGAAAAGTCACGCACACCCGCGTCATCCACGGGCAGGCGCGACAGGATCGCCATCCCGGCATGGCCCGAGAACAGGCCAAAGCCTTGCGCATCCCTTGGGTCACCCAAGCGGCCATTACCATCGACATCAAATCCGGTCTGCAGCCCGGTATTGGGGCGCAGGGCAAAGCGGTGCGGATAGGGCGCGCCCGCCCTCTCAAGCCGGTCCGCCAAAAGGCCAAGCGCCACGCCGCCCCGGTCATAATCCACCGCGGTCAGCAGGATCACATCCGCATCCAGCGCCACCAATACGCGGACGACAGCAGCAACCTGCGGCTGGTCGTCCTTGGTCAGGTCCTGCACCAGCAGGCCCGGGCCAGTCCGGTCAAGGCCTACGTTCCAGGTGGCAATCCGCAAGGGTTCAGCCCAGGCCGCCCCTGACAGCAGCAGAAGTGCTGCACAAAGGCGGATCAGTTGTCACGCCCCCGTTCAGCGCGGTCGGCGGCGGCGATGGCCTCTTCCTCGGCGATCTTGCGGTCACGCTTGGTGCGGATCATGTCGGCCACCCGCGCCATCGCCACCCCGCGCATCAAAAGGCTGGCGGGCAGGAACGCCCAGGCCGCCATCGTCCAGATCAGGGTCTGCGATGAGGTGACGGTCGTGATCGGCAACCCCGCCGTCAGCACGGCCAGCGCGGTGGGCACCACGAAGGGCAGCAGGAACCCGACGGCCAGGTTGACGCGCGAATCACGCTCAAGCCGGTCAACCACATCCCCCCCGGCCGTGGGCTCAAACGTGGGCAGGTTGACCCAGACGTTGAACGCTATCTTGGTCGACGGCCAGCCCGCGATCTTGAGGACGATGACAAACACTGCCAGTGAGATCAGCGAGATCAGGTAAGCCGTTCCCGCTGCGGTGCGAAGGCTTGCCACCTGATCGGCGGTTGCCGTGTCGGTCAGCATGAACGTCGCCAGACGCACCGGGGAATAGGGGAAATCCAGCGCTTCACCAATCACCACGCCCAAGGCATGCACCAACTGCGACACGGTGGTGGGGTCATCGCGGTCAGCTACAATGACCGACAGGAAGAGGACGATTGCCAGCAGCATAAGATAACGGATGCGGTTGAACGGCGCGCCATCCCGAAACTCTACCAGGCTGGGATACACGGCGTTGTATTCCACAAAGACCAGCGTTCCGGCAAAAAGCGCCATCAGCGCCACGATCTGCTTGGTGTCCGTACCTATATCCGGCAGGATCACGGACGGCAGCACGATCAGGACCATCACCAGAAACGCACGCACTGCAGCACCCGTGGCGCGGTTAAGCCAGGTCCGCGCCACCCCGTCGATGGACGATACAATCTTGAATTGCAGCCGACCGGTGGTCAGCCCGCGCATCCTGCTGCGAATGGAATCGATCCTGTCCAACACCAACCTGCCACGTCCGACCGCATGTTCTGGCTCGACCTTAGCCAAAGCTTTGTGGCCATTTCAGGGTCAATCTGAGCTTTCCGCAGGGAAAGCCGCCAAAGTTTGCACGCGCCAAACCCTGCGCCAGACGGCACAAAGCCTTGCCGAGCCAAGCTTTACAAATGGATCAGGCCCAAGGGCGCGTCGTCGCAGCCTTGGCTTCATAAGCGTCAATCGAACCTGCTTTTTCCAGCGTCAGGCCGATGTCGTCCAGACCGTTCAGCAGGCAATGCTTCTTGAAGGCATCCACTTCGAAGGCAAATGTCTTGCCGTCCGAGGCAGTGACGATCTGGCTTTCCAGATCGACCGTGATCCGCGCGTTCTCACCCTTTTTCGCATCGTCCATCAGGTGGTCAATGGCTTCTTGCGACAAAACAACCGGCAGGATCCCGTTCTTGAAGCAGTTGTTGAAGAAGATGTCGGCGAACGACGTGGCAATCACGCAGCGGATTCCGAAATCGAGGAGCGCCCATGGAGCATGTTCGCGGCTGGAGCCGCAACCGAAATTGTCGCCGGCGATGATGATCTGCGATTTGCGGTAAGCGGGCTGGTTCAGCACGAAATCAGGAATTTCATTGCCGTCCAGAGTGTAGCGCATCTCGTCAAACAGGTTCTTGCCAAGGCCGGTGCGGGCAATCGTTTTCAGGAACTGCTTGGGAATGATCATGTCCGTGTCGATGTTGACCAAGGGCATCGGCGCGGCAATGCCGGTCAGGGAGGTAAAGCGGTCCATCATGGTCTCCTGCGTTTACGGTGGGATAATCCATCACCTGCGCAGGGGCAACCGTCAGGCGCCTATCAGGCGGGGGTATCTCAATCTGGGGTATGAAACGTCAGCGACGCCCAGTCGGAATGCCAGACCGGTCCGGCAGCCGGATCGTCATTGGGCAAGGCCCGCAAATCGACGGTGTCGACCAGGTATTCCATTCCCGGCAAAACCGGCACCGTGACCCGACCTTCCGCATCGGTCCGGTGCAAGGTTGTGGTCACCGTACCATCCGGGGCGGTTTGAAACAGCTCAACCTGCGCATCGGCCCGCGCTGCGCCTTCCAGGAGCACAAGGAGCGGCATGCCAGTGGACAGATCGTCGGTGTAGGGGTTGGTCAAGGCCACGATCTCGATCTTCAGGCCCATCGCCCGGTCGGCCCCGGCACCTGACCCGACGGCGATCAGGCTTTTGGCATACCGACGATAGGTTTCGCGAAAGCCGGTATCAGGCAGGCCGCGTGCGGCATGGTCTGCCAATGCGGTGCGGAAATCCTTGTGGGCGACGAACCGCTGGAACACCGCAAAGTCACTGTAGGTCAATTGCGAATCCGTGGTCTCGTGCACAAGCACCGCCAGCCCCTCATCCCCGGCCACCATCGCAAGCGCCGGGTTGTCGCCCATCCGCCCTTCAACCGGACGGATGGAGCCGCCTTGAACCACCTCAAACCGGGCCGTTGCTTGCGGCAGGTACGACAGCGCCGGGCCCTCCATGCCTTGCCCTACGCGCAGGCGCACCAGCATCACATCTGCGGGAAGAACCGTATAATCTTCGGGCGACAGCCAGAATTCGTGCGCCTTTGCGGCAGCCGTGCTAAGTGCCATCGTCACAAGTGTCAGCAATATCGGAAGCCGCATGATGTCATCCCTTGTGTCCCGCCTGCCGCTCAAGCTGATCCTTTGCCTGATGGTGTCAATGGGCATGACCCTTGGCGCAGCACCGACTGCCAGCGCACATGAGGTTCGGCCTGCCGTAACTGACGTGTCGATCAGCGACACCATGGTCGAGGTCATCCTGCGCGCACCCCTTGAACCGATCATCGCCGGGATGGATCTGGCAGGGCTCGAAGATACCAACCTGTCCCCCCTGTCGGACCAGTACGACACCCTGCGCGCCGAAAGCCCGGCCGAGCTTGAGGCGGCATTGCGCGCCGCCTGGCCTGACATCGCGGCCCGCATAACACTGATGGCCGGCACCACCCGGCTCGTGCCGGACCTGGTTGGCGTCACGATCCCCGAGGTCGGCGACATCACCCTGCCCCGCGACAGTGAGCTGCGGATCACCGCCGCCCTGCCTGCCGATGACAGCCCGGTACAGGTCGGCTGGGATGCAAGCTTCGGGTCGGTCGTCGTGCGGCAGATGGGGGGTGGCGAGGATGCCTATACCGCAATCCTTTCGGGTGGAGAGTTGAGCACCGCCCTGCCCCGTTCAGGGTTTGCCATCGAAGGCGCGATGCCGGTCTTCGGCCGCTTCATCGTGTCGGGGTTTGAACACATCATCCCCAAGGGCCTGGATCACATCCTGTTCGTGCTGGGCCTGTTTTTCTTTTCGCTGCGGATGGCACCTCTTTTGGGGCAGGTGACAGCCTTCACCCTGGCCCATACCCTCACGCTGGCGCTGGCCAGCCTGCAGATCGTGTCGATCCCGGCCGAGATTGTAGAGCCGTTGATCGCGGCATCCATCGTCTACGTGGCGGTGGAAAACATCTTCGGCACCCGCAACGGCGCCGGAAAGGTGGGCCTGGTGCGCATCGCCGTGGTCTTCGGCTTTGGCCTGTTGCACGGGCTTGGCTTTGCCTCGGTCCTAAGTGACGTAGGCCTGCCTGAAGGGCGCTTTGCCATCAGCCTGATCGGGTTCAACATCGGGGTGGAACTGGGCCAGCTTGCGGTCATCGCGGCGGCCTTTGTGCTGCTGGCGCTGCCCTTCGGCCGCAAGGCTTGGTACCGCAGCGCCATAGCTGTCCCCGCATCCTGCGTCATCGCAGGCATCGGGGCATGGTGGACGTTCGAGCGGGTCTTCCTCTGACCCGACCAAGTCTTCCTTTCTGCACAAGTATCCCACGGGGGGTCCGGGGGGTGTGAAACCCCCCGGGGATGGGACCAGCTACAAGGTCACACCATCTCGCCCATCAGTGTCCGCACATCGGTCAGGTGACCGGTGATCGCTGCTGCTGCCGCCATGGCTGGCGACATCAGGTGCGTGCGGCCGCCCCGGCCCTGACGACCCTCGAAGTTGCGGTTGGACGTCGCGGCGCAGCGTTCGCCGGGGGCCAACTGGTCGGGGTTCATCGCCAGACACATCGAACAGCCCGCCAGCCGCCATTCAAACCCTGCGTCAAGGAAGATCTGGGCCAGACCTTCTTCCTCCGCCTGCGCCCGCACAAGGCCCGAGCCGGGGACGACCATCGCACGTTTCACGGCGATCTTCTTGCCCTTCAGAATAGCCGCAGCCGCCCGCAGGTCTTCGATCCGGCCGTTGGTGCAGCTGCCGATAAAGACGGTGTCGATCGAGATCTCGTTCAGCTTTTGCCCCGGCTTCAAACCCATATAGTCCAGTGCGCGCTGCACGGCTTCCACCTTGCCGCCGGTAAAGTCGGACGGGCTCGGCACCGTGCCGGTGATCGGCAGCACGTCTTCGGGACTGGTGCCCCAGGTGACGACCGGGGCGATGGTTTCGCCCTTGATCGTTACGACCTTGTCGAAATGCGCGCCTTCGTCGGTGAAAAGGGTCTTCCAATGGGCAAGCGCTGCCTCCCACTTGGCACCCTTGGGCGCATGGGGGCGGCCCATGCAATAGGCGTAGGTTTTCTCATCCGGCGCAATCAGGCCCGCGCGCGCGCCGCCTTCGATGGCCATGTTGCAGACGGTCATCCGGCCTTCCATCGAAAGCTCACGGATGGCCTGGCCGCAGTATTCGATGACATAGCCGGTGCCGCCGGCTGTCCCCGTCTCGCCGATCACGCTCAGGGTGATGTCCTTGGCGGTGACGCCCGGGCGCAAGCTGCCGGTGATCTCGACCTTCATATTGCGCGCCTTGCGCTGGATCAGCGTCTGGGTGGCCAGCACATGTTCAACCTCAGAGGTGCCGATGCCGTGGGCAAGGCTGCCGAACGCGCCATGGGTGGCGGTGTGGCTGTCGCCGCACACCACGGTCATGCCGGGCAGGGTCCAGCCCTGTACCGGGCCGACGATGTGTACGATGCCTTGGCGCACGTCCGACACCGGGTAATAGTTGATCCCGAAATCCCGCGCGTTCTTGTCCAGAGCGGCCACCTGAATCCGGCTGTCTTCGGTCATGGTCGCGGCATTGGCGCGGTCCAGCGTCGTGGGCACATTGTGATCCGGCACGGCGATGGTCTTTTCCGGGGCGCGCACCTTGCGGTTCGTCATCCGCAGACCTTCAAACGCCTGTGGGCTGGTCACTTCGTGAACCAGATGCCGGTCGATATACAGAAGGCAGGTGCCATCCTCGGCCTGATGGACGACATGGTCATCCCAGATCTTGTCATAAAGCGTGCGCGGAGCGGACATGGCTCTTATCCTTGGCAGGGGGGCTTGGGCAGATAGGCTTGTGCAGGGGACGCGGAATTGGGCCGCCCGCGCGTGCGGCGGCAGCCTTCAGCGAAGACGCGACAGGATGTTGCGGGTCATGCCGAAAAACCGCGCCGGCAGGCGCGCGTGGTCGGAAATGTTGAAATAGATGAACCCGTTCATGCGCCGTGTGATACGCGCGAATCCCCTTTCAGGCAAGGGGCGACCCCAAGGTTGGGCCAAGGGCGGGGGAGCACGGCACCGCTTGAGCAACCCCAAAGCAACTGCCGAAACAGTCGCGATATGCGCCGGTTGGTCCGACGGGTCCTTTGACCAGAACGAAGGGCCTTTTCCGCCAACCACGCGGCTGACGTCCAGCCTGGCTACCATCGCGCATTGCAATCCTGACGGATCAGAGATAGGGCCGCGCCTTTGGTTGAGATTGCCGGTCCCGGATGCTAATCTTCACCCATCGGCCCGGCGCGGGGGCCAGTCACCAGTCCGTGCGTTTCTTGGAGGACTACGTCCTGTCGCATTCAGATCCTGCCACCGGCCTGCCGGTCGGCCCGCGCCCGAAACCCGCCCACGGTCAGGCCTCCAGCCCCGATGGCCACAGCGCTGACGAACTTCTCGCCCTCGTGCTGAAATCCGTCGATGACGACAAAGCCGAAGGCATTGTGCAGATCGACCTGCGCGGCCGGTCGGACGTGGCCGATTACATGGTCATATGTTCGGGCCGGTCGTCGCGGCAGGTGGCGGCGATCTCGGAAAAACTTGCAGACCGGCTGAAGCAGGACATGCACCTGCATGTGCGCATGGAAGGCAAGGAGACCGGCGACTGGGTGCTGATCGACGCGGGCGATGTGATCGTCCACGTCTTCCGCCCCGAAGTGCGCGATTTCTACCAGTTGGAAAAGATGTGGCTGTCCACGGGGTCGGTCCCGCCGACGCCGCGCATCGGCGACGACGAAGACGAAGACTGATGCGCCTGCACCTGTGCGCTGTGGGCCGCCTGCGGGCGGGGCCGGAACGCGCCCTGGTGGACGACTACTTTCAACGCCTTGACCGGACCGGGCGGTCCCTGGGCCTTGGCCCGGTGACCGAGCATGAGGTCGAAGACAAGCGCGGCGGTGGTAAAGTGGCGGAAGGTCTGTTGCTGGCCAAAGTCGTGCCCGACGGCGCCGCGCTTTGCGTTCTGGACGAACGCGGGCGTCAGCTGTCCAGCCCCGACTTCGCCGCCTGCCTTGGCCTCTGGCGCGATGGCGGGCGGCAGGACGCGGCCTTTGTCATCGGCGGGGCGGACGGGGTTGACCCCGCCTTGCGTCAGCGCGCCGATCTTGTGCTGGGCCTTGGTCCGATGGTCTGGCCGCACATGCTGGTGCGCGTGATGCTGGCCGAACAGCTATACCGGGCCGCGACAATTTTGGCCGGCTTGCCCTATCACCGGGTGTAAGGCGACTTACCGCGTCCGCGTCAGGGCAAAGACGCCCGACCCCACGATCAGCGCCGCACCGGCCCAGGTGGCTACATCCGGACGCTCACCAAAGATCGCGATGGCGAGGATCATCGCAAAGATCAGACGGGTATAGCGGAACGGCGTGACAGAGGAGACATCCCCCGTCCGCATGGCATAGGTCAGCGCATGATAGCCAAGCATCCCGAAGACCGTCCCCCCCGCCAGATAGGCCAGCCCTGCCGCATCGGGCACCACCGCGCCCCCGTTGACGATCATAAGCACAGCCCCGGCGCAGGCCAGCATCGCAAAGCCCAACGCCCCAAGTTGCCGGTTCGACAGCCCCTTTGGTGCCGCCCGCGTGGCCAGATCCCGCCCGGCAAAGCCCAGAAGCCCCACCACCGCCAACAGTGACAGAACCGAGAAATCCCCCCCAGGCCGCAGGATTACCAGGACGCCGGCAAACCCCACCGCCACGGCCAGCCAGCGCTGCCAGCCCACCCGTTCCCCAAACACCAGCGCCGCCCCCGCCACCACGACCAGGGGCGTTGCCTGCAAGATGGCGGATGTGGTGGACAGCGCCGTCAGCGTGATTGCGAGGCCGTAGAACAGCCGCCCCGTCACCTCGAACGCCGACCGGATCAGCATGGGCCGCGACAGAAAGGCCGGGGGCAACAGCGCCTCACCCATCCGTGCGGCCATCGCCGTAAAGATGACCATGCCCACAAGCCCGATGGTCAAAAGCACCTGCCCCAAGGGCAAGGTCTGCGCGGCAGCTTTCACGAACACGTCTTCAACCGCGAAGCCCGCCATCGACGCGGTCATGAACGCAGCCCCGCGCTGATTTTCGGTCAGGGTCATGCTTGGCATCACGGCCTCGGGTCAGCGCAGGTTGCGCGGGGAAACGACGTTGATCTGCGCCACGACTGAAGGACAGGGTGCAGATCTTGTTGAACAGTGCTGCAAGAACCGTCGAACGGCTGTTGACCCTCAGATCAGCCCGGCCTGCACCATCGCGGCCTTGATCTTCGCCTTGGTGCCGTCGGTCAGACCCACATGCGGCAGACGCACTTCTTCGCTGCACCGGCCCAGAAGCGACAGCCCGTATTTCGCGCCAACCAATCCGGGTTCGATGAAGATCGCCTCATGCAGCGGCATCAGCAAATCCTGATACTGCAGCGCGCGCGCGAAATCGCCGGCCAGCGTCGCGGCCTGAAATTCGGCGCACAGGCGCGGGGCCACGTTGGCGGTGACGGAAATTGCGCCCACACCGCCATGCGCGTTGAACCCCAGCGCTGTTGCGTCCTCACCCGAAAGCTGGATGAAATCCTTGCCGCAAGTCGCGCGCTGTTGACTGACACGCTCGATCTTGCCGGTCGCGTCCTTGACCCCGATGATCCGGGGCAGTTCCGCCAGCTTTCCCATCGTCTCGGGTGTCATGTCGATGACCGATCGGGGCGGAATGTTGTAGATGATGATCGGCAAGGTGCAGCAGTCGTGCAAGGCGGTGTAATGCGCGATCAACCCGGCCTGGGTGGGCTTGTTGTAGTACGGGGTGACCACAAGCGCCGCATCCGCGCCAACCTTTTCGGCATGGCGCATCAGGCTGATGCTTTCGATGGTGTTGTTTGACCCCGCGCCCGCAATCACCGGCACCCGGCCCGCCGTGGCGGCGACCACATCTTCGATGACCTGCTGATGCTCGGCGTGGCTGAGGGTCGGGCTTTCGCCAGTTGTGCCCACCGGCACAATTCCGGTCGTGCCTTCGGCGATCTGCCACTCGACCAGCTGTTTCAGCGTCACCAGATCAACTTCGCCGTTCTTGAACGGCGTCACCAGGGCGGTAAGGGACCCTCTGATCATGACGCTTCTCCTTTATGGTCTGGGGCGGGACTGCCCGGCAAATGCGCGCCTGTCTTAGCTTGCGCCCGGTGCAAAGCCAAGTCTTGCGAGTGAAGGCTTGTGCCTGCGCCATCCCGCCGCTGACGCAGTCGTGGGTTGTGGCCCCGGTGCGGCTGGGGCAGATTCAGGCGCATGACACCATCCAGATCACTGATGCGGGCGCTTGTCCTCGCCTTTGCGCTGCAAGCCCCGCCGCTTGCCGCTGACACCACACAGGCGATGCGAACAGCACTTGAGGTTGCCCGCAACGGCGACTGGGACGGCGCGCTGGCCGTCGCCCCTGCAGGTGTTGGGCGTGACTTCATCGACTGGCAGCGCCTGCGCGCTGGCGATGGACGCCTTGGCGATTATGAAGATTTCCTGCTGCGCCGCGCGGATTGGCCCGGCCTTGCCCTGCTGCGCGAAAAGGGAGAGGTCGCGGTTGCGCGGTCCGACGATCCGGCCCGCATCATTCGGTGGTTCGCCGCCAGCCCCCCGCAAACCGCTGCCGGGGCGGTGGTCTATGTGGGCGCGCTTTTGTCCAGCGGCCGCGCCGCCGATGCGGAGACCGAAGCGATGCGCGCCTGGGCCGAACTGTCCTTCACGCCCGAAGATGAGGCCGCGCTGACCGCCCTTGCGCCCGAGGCAGTCAGCTATGTGCATGAATTGCGGCTGGAAATGCTTCTTTGGTCCGGTCAGATGGACCAGGCCAGCCGGATGCTTGACCGCGTGCCAGAAGACGTCCGTGCCTTGGCCCGCGCCAGGATTGCCCTGCAGAATGAGGAAAAGGGCGTCACTGCCCTGATTGACGCGGTTCCGAAAACTCGTGCAGGTGATGCGGGTCTGGCCTTTGACCGCTTCATCTGGCGGATGCGCCGCGATCTTTATGACGAGGCGCTGCCCCTGATCCTTGAACGCTCGGCCAGCGCCGAAACCTTGGGCCGGCCCAACGCCTGGGGCCCGCGCCGGGCGATCCTGACCCGCTGGCTGATGCGGCAGGGCCGCCCAGCCGAAGCCTACCGCGTGGCCGCCAACCACCATATGACCGCCGGCGCCGACTATGCGGATCTGGAATTCCTTGCAGGCTTCATCGCGCTGCGTCGGCTGAACGATCCCGTCACCGCCAAGGGCCACTTCGAACGGCTGCTGGCGGGCGTCTCAACCCCGATCAGCGTGGCGCGCGGTCATTACTGGCTGGCCCGCGCGATCGAGGCATCGGGAGCTGATGCCACCGCCAGTTATCAGGCCGCTGCCCGCCACCAGACCGCCTATTACGGCCTTCTGGCCGCCGAACGACTGGGCCTGACGCTGGACGCGGGCCTGCTGGAAAGCAAACGTGCGCCTGACTGGAAAGGGGCGGCTTTCGCCCAGTCCTCTGTCCTTGAAGCCACGCGGTTGCTTTTGCAGGTGGGCGACCTGCCTCAGGCGCGGCGCTTTCTGTTGCATCTGGCGGAAAGTCAGGATGCCACGGGTCTGGCTCAGATGGCCGACATGGTGGTGGACTGGAACCAGCCGAACCTCGCCGTCCTTCTGGGCAAGGCTGCGGCAGAACGTGGCATCATTCTGCCCGCCGCATACTACCCGGTCCCTGACTTTGTTCCCGATGGACTTAGCGTCAGCCGCGCACTTGCGCTGGCCATTGCCCGGCGCGAAAGCGAATTTGATCCGGCGGCACGGTCGACCGCCGATGCGCGCGGGCTGATGCAGGTCCTGCCCGGCACGGCCAAGCTGATGGCGACCAAACTTGGCGTCCCGCATGAAGCCAGCAAGCTGACCAGCGATCCGGCCCATAACGTGAAGATGGGGGCCGCCTATCTGGCCGAGATGATCGGCGAATTCGGCCCCTCCATCGCGCTGGTCGCCGCAGGCTACAACGCCGGACCGGGCCGCCCGCGCCGCTGGATCGAAGAGTTTGGCGACCCCCGCCGCCCCGATGTGGATGTGGTCGACTGGGTGGAATCGATCCCGTTCGGCGAAACCCGCACCTATGTGATGCGCGTGGTCGAAGGCGTGGTGATCTACCGGGCCAAGCTGAAGGGAACACCAGGCCCGGTGCGGGTCAGCGACGAGCTGAAAGGCTAATCCTTTCGCCGGTTCTCAAGCTGGGCAAGGCGCACCTGACGCAGCGCCTCAACCAGCAGGGCCGTCAGCAAACCAAAGCTGAGAAACCCGTTCACCGCCGCCATCACCGACAGAATCCGCCATTCACGCGGCGGGATCACATCGCCCAGCCCCAGCGTGGAAAATGCGACAAGCGAGAAATAGACCGCCTCTTCCAGCGTTGAAAAGGCGCCCAGCCAGCGCAAGGCGAAGGCCCAGATCCAGACGCCCGTGGTGATCACCGCCAGCACCCAGATGCCGACGCCAACCAGCATCAGCAAAAGCTTTGACCGCTGCGGCGGCGTGATCAGCCAAGGGTGAGCGAGCCGGAACGCCACCTCCAGTGCCAGCGCGGCCGTGGCCATCACCAGCACGTTCGCCAACAAGAGCCCCGTTCCCAACCCTATTTGTACCAGCATGGCAACCCTTCTGGACTAAGCGCGTCCCACACCTTATCTGACACCGATCATGGTGGAAAAATCCGATCCCAATTCAAAACTCATCGCCGAAAACCGGCGGGCGCGTTTCGATTACCACATCGAAAGCGATATTGAGGCTGGCATCATGCTTTTGGGCTCGGAAGTGAAAAGCCTGCGGCAGGGCGGGTCAAACATCGCCGAAAGCTATGCCAGCGTCGAAGGGGGAGAGTTGTGGCTGATCAATGGCTACATCGCCCCCTACCTGCCCGCCAAGACCTGGGGACATGATGAACGCCGCCGCCGCAAGCTGTTGGTTTCCCGCAAGGAACTGTCACGCTTGTGGACCGCCGTCGGCCGTGAGGGCATGACCATCGTGCCGCTCAAGATGTACTTCAACGACAAGGGCGTCGTGAAGCTGAAGATCGGCATCGCCAAAGGCAAAAAGCAGGCCGACAAGCGCGAAACCAGCGCCAAGCGTGACTGGGACCGCCAGAAAGCGCGGATCATGAAGCAGAACCATCAGGGCTAAATCCCCAATATCCAGAGGTTTGTTGCCCGATTGGCCCAAATCTGGTATGGTTAAATCCACCGGGCAACAAGTTCGGGGCAATGGCCGGGCCAAAGCTACGGAACCGGCCCAGAGGGAACAGGTGCTTTCATGGGTATTGAACTTATCATTCAGATCATCGCGGGTCTTATCGGCGGCAACGCTGCCGGGGCCGGGATGAAGGGCCTCAGCTTGGGCACAGCCGGCAATTCGGTTGCCGGAGCCGTCGGCGGCGGCCTTGGCGGACTGTTGATGGGGATGCTTTCCGGAGACGCCGGGGCTGCAGCGGGCGCGGTTGCCAACCTTGACTTTACCGCGATCATCCAGTCCGTCGCAGGCGGTGGCATTGGCGGCGCGGTGCTGACTGCTCTCCTTGGCATGGTGAAGAAAGCCCTTGTGAAGTAACGCTGTGCAGTAGCGTGCAGCAAACTACGGGACGCGGGGCCATGTGCGTCGCGTCCTGCACCCGGATGCACCGCTTGCACGCTTGCGTCCCGCCCGTGCCCACGGCTATACCCCGGTGATCCCCGGGAGACCAACATGACACCATCGCCGCAGGATGACCCCAAGACGCTGGTCTCGACCGACTGGCTCGCGCGCCATTTGCGCGACCCCGACCTGCGCATTCTGGATGCCAGCTGGTACCTCCCCGATGCAAGCCGCGACGCGAAAGCCGAGTATGCCGCCGCCCATATCCCCGGCGCGCGCTTCTTCGACATTGACGAAATTTCGGACCAACGCTCCAGCCTGCCGCACATGGCCCCGCCGCCGGAAAAGTTCATCAGCCGGATGCGCGCGATGGGTGTGGGCGACGGGCATCAGGTGGTGATCTATGACGGCGGTGGGATCTTCAGCGCGGCGCGCGTCTGGTGGACCTTCCGCCTGATGGGCAAGATGGATGTGGCCGTGCTGGACGGCGGCTTTCCGAAATGGCGGGCCGAGGGTCGCGAAATCGAAGACATGCCCCCCATCGTGCGTGACCGCCACATGACCGTTTCGCGCCAGAACCAGTTGGTCAAGGACGTCACGCAAGTCGCGCACACCGCCAAGCTGGGTGAGGCCCAGATCATCGACGCTCGGTCTGCCCCGCGTTTCCGGGGTGAGGTGGCCGAAGCCCGGCCCGGCCTGCGGTCAGGGCACATTCCGGGGTCGAAAAACCTGCCTTACGCCGATGTGCTGAGCCCTGACGGCACAATGAAAGCCCCGCCCGCGCTGGTAGCCGCGTTCGAAGCCGCAGGGGTCGACCTGAAGAAACCCGCGATCACTACGTGCGGATCGGGCGTCACGGCCGCGATCCTGTCGCTGGCTTTGGAACGGATCGGCCACCGCAATCACGCGCTTTATGACGGCTCCTGGGCCGAATGGGGCATGTATGACGACCTGCGGGTCGCGACCGGACCCTGAACCGGAAGCGCAGCGCCGACGATGACTGCCCCCCCTCTTCCGCTGATGGGGCGGGACGGGGGTCGCGGGGCTCCCCACCGGGAAGCCCACGAACCGCATCCCGCCCCCACAAAGGCGGGGAGAGATGCGCCCTTTCCCGATGCCACGCTCCTTGACCAGAGGTCCCGATGCTTGAAACCCTGAACCCCCAGCCGCAGGACAAGATCCTGCAACTGATCGCCCTGTACCGGGATGACCCCCGGACCTCGAAGATTGATCTGGGCGTCGGCGTCTACAAGGACGCGACCGGCCTGACCCCGGTGATGCGAGCCGTCAAGGCCGCCGAGAAAAAGCTGTGGGAGGTGGAAACAACCAAGACCTACACCGGTCTGGCGGGTGAGCCTGCGTTCAACGCAGCTATGGTCGGGATGATCCTGGGCGATGGCTTTGCCGACCGCGCCGCCAGCGTGGCCACCCCCGGCGGCACCGGTGCCATCCGTCAGGCACTGGAGTTGATCCGGATGGCCAACCCATCCGCCCGCGTCTGGCTGTCCGCGCCAACCTGGCCCAACCACCCCTCGATCATCAAATACCTCGGCATGCCGGTGGCCGAGTATCGGTATTTCGACGTGGCCACATCCGGCATCGACTTTGCCGGGCTGATGACCGATCTGGAAGGCGTAGTGGCTGGCGATGCCGTCCTGTTGCATGGCTGCTGCCACAACCCGACCGGCGCAAACCTTTCGGCAAACCAGTGGGATCAGGTGATTGCCCTTCTGCAGCGCAAGGGGGCAGTGCCGTTCGTTGACCTGGCCTATCAGGGCTTTGGTGACGGGTTGGAGGAAGACGCCGAAGCCACCCGCAAGGTGGCAGCGGCGTTCTCCGAGGTGTTGATTGCCGCCAGTTGCAGCAAGAACTTCGGCATCTACCGGGAACGGACGGGCGTGCTGATTGCCCTGACCAGCCCGGATCGCAAGGCCGTGGTGCAGGGCAACCTGAACTTCCTGAACCGGCAGAACTACAGCTTTCCGCCAGATCATGGCGCGCGGCTGGTGACGATGATCCTGGAAGATGCCGCACTTACCGCCGACTGGATGGCCGAGCTGGAAGAGGTCCGCCAGAACATGCTGTCCCTGCGTCGGACGCTGTCGGATGAATTGCGCCGTGCCACCAACTCGGACAGGTTCGATTTTGTTGCGCACCACCGCGGCATGTTCAGCCGTCTTGGCCTGACCGAGGCGCAGGTAAACCGCTTGCGCGATGACCACGGCATCTACATGGTCGGAGACAGCCGCATCAACATTGCCGGCCTGAACGCGCGCACCGTGCCCATCCTGGCAGCGGCGATTGCCGGTGTGATCTAAGGACAAATCGATGACATTCGCGGCACCCGATCTGGCTATTCAGACGTTCGGCAGCCGCGATGACCCGGCGCTGGTTCTGGTCATGGGGGCAACCGCAAGCCGGGGGTGGTGGCCGGATACGCTTTGCCACGGGCTTGCCGCGCGGGGCTTGCATGTCATCCGCTACGACAACCGTGACACCGGCCAGTCGACGACCCGCCCTCCGGGAGCCTCGGATTACTCGGTCGAAGATCTGGCGGATGACCTGATCTCGGTCCTTGACCGCTTCGGGATTTCGTCGGCGCATGTCATGGGGATGTCTCTGGGCGGCTACATCGCCCAGATGGCTGCACTTAGGGCACCGGGGCGACTGCGGTCTTTGGTCCTGTACGCCTCGGAGCCTCTCGGCTGGAACGGGCCAGAGTTGCCCGGAATTGCCGATGGTTTCATGGAGCTTTTTGCCGGGTTCACCGATCTCGACTGGTCTGATGTCAATGCCGTCGTCGCGTTTCAGATGCCGCAACTGCAGTTTTGCGCCGGATCAGCCTTCCCGTTTGACGCGGCGGGCAGCGAAGCCATGCTTCGGGCGGAATACGCGAGGGCGATCAATCCGGCTTCGGCCTTCAACCACGGGAACTTGCGGACGCGGGAGGACTGGGCCGGCGCTGTCAATCGCCTGAACCTTCCGGTCCTTGTCATCCATGGCAGCGACGACCCGATCCTGTCCATCGAGAAGGGCCGCGCCATCGCCTCAAGCATTTCCGGGGCAAGACTGATTGTACTTGACGGTGTCGGACACGAGATCCCCGGGCCTTTGGTGCCAAGGCTTGTGGCGGATGTGGCAGGCTTCCTCGGCAGGCCTGCCGAATCCTGACGCATCACCGCTACCGCGACGCCCGCCACGCCGCCAGAAGGCCCGCCGCCGCAATCATGGCCATACCCGCAAAGCCAAGGGCGTCCGGGATCTGCGAAAAGACCAGCCAGCCCAGCACGGTCGCAAAGGCGATGTGCAGATAATTGACCGGGGCCAGCGTCGCGGCAGGCGCCTCACGGTAGGCGCTGGTGAACATCAGATGTCCCGCCGTCGCCAGTGCCCCAAGCGCCAGCATCAGGCCCAGGTCCACGGCCCCGGGCAGCGGCCCCGGCCCCATGGCGGCAAGCATCCCGCAGAGCACCACCGTTCCGACCAGCGCGGTATGAACCATCAGCGCCATTGTGGTTTCCGTGCGCGCCAGCACCCGTGTCAGCAGGTGATACCCTGTTGCCAGACTGGCGTTCATCAGCGTCAGTGCCACGCCCCAAGGATCAAGCCCGCTGCCGGGTCGCGCTACCAGCAGGACACCGGCAAAGCCAAGGGCCGCGCCGATCCAGCCCCAGATGCTGACCCGCTCGCCAAGCACTGGCCCAGCGGCAAGCAACACCAGGACCGGCGTGATGTAGATGATCGCCACCGTTTCGGCGACCGGCATCACCCGCAACGCCAGCAGCATGGAGATGGAGGCCAATGCCAGACACAGACCGCGCAGGATGACCAACCCGGTGCGTTGCGTGCGCCAAAGTGCGGCACGGTGGCGCGGCCACATCACTGCCGTGACGATTCCCAGATTGACCGTATACCGCGCAGCCAGGATCAGGGTGACGGCGTGCAGAACGGCCAGGTGCTTGCCCAGTGTGTCGGCGACGGCGAACAGAAACGTCGCCCCCGCCACCAGTGCGACGCCGCGCAATGGCTTGCCTGTCTGCTCCATCCTGCTCACCTTTTGGCCGGTCCAGCCTAACCACGGGCCCATTCCGCCGACACCCCCAAAGGACGGCCGGCAAAGGACGGCCGGAAAGAACGAACGGCCCGTGGGGGGAGGACCCACGGACCGCTGCCGTCTTGCCTGAAGGGGGAGGAGGACCTGCAGGCAGAAACCGGGGGGCCACAACGGGCCCCCAGGTCATTCTTACATGTTGTAGGCGCGCTCACCGTGTTCGGCGACGTCCAGACCCTCACGCTCAACCTCTTCTTTCACCCGAAGGCCCATGGTCAGGTCCACCAGCTTGAAGAGAATGAACGACCCGATCCCCGAGAAGGCGACCGTGAAGAGAACCGCCTTGATCTGCGCCGTCAGCATGAAGCCCATGTCATAGGCGCCAACCTGCAGCGTGCCGGGGACCGACAGATAGTCCGGGATACCCGCCCCACCCAGCGCCGGGTTGACCACGATGCCGGTCGCGATGGCGCCGATGATCCCCCCCAGGCCGTGGATGCCGAACACGTCAAGGCTGTCATCCAGTTGGAACATGTTCTTGACGTAGGCCACGAAGAAGAAGCAGGCGACACCGGCGAACAGCCCCAGGCACAGCGCGCCCATCGGCCCGGCAAAACCTGCCGCCGGGGTCACGGCGACCAGACCGGTCACGACGCCCGACACCAGACCCAGCAAGGACGGACGGCCCTTCAGCAGCCATTCGGCGAACATCCATGCCACGCCGGCACCCGCCGTGGCGACAAAGGTGTTCACGATCGCCAGCGAGGTGATGGAGTTCGCCTCGAAGTTGGACCCGGCGTTGAAGCCGAACCAGCCAACCCACAGCAGCGCGCCACCGATCATCGTCATCGTCAGCGAATGTGGGGCCATCGATTCCTTGCCATAGCCGATCCGCTTGCCAAGGATGATGCAACCAACCAGGCCAGCCACACCGGCGTTGATGTGAACGACCGTGCCGCCCGCAAAGTCCAGCGCACCCCAATTCCACAGCATCCCGTTCGCGGCAAGGTTGGCGGCAGCGGCTTCGGCACCGGCAGCATCACCCGCAGCTTCGGCGATCAGAAGCAGCGTCTGCTGTTCGGCCAGGAAGTCCGGACCGCCCCACCACCAGACCATATGGGCCATCGGGAAGTAGATGAAGGTCACCCAAAGAATAGAAAACACCAGCAGCGACGAGAACTTGAAGCGTTCCGCAAACGCACCCACGATCAGAGCGGGCGTGATCATCGCAAAGGTCATCTGAAAGGCGATGAACGTGTATTCCGGCAGCCAGACCCCGTTAGTAAACGTCGGGACCGTCGTTGTCGCGTCAACACCGGCGAGGAACATCTTCGAGAAACCGCCCACATAGCTGTCCATCGACCCGCCGTACGAGAAGGCGAGCGAATAGCCGTAAACCACCCAGATGATGCAAACGACGGCACTGATCGCGAAGACCTGCGTCAGCATCGACAACATGTTTTTCGTACGCACCAGACCGCCGTAGAACAGCGCAAGGCCCGGAACGGTCATCAGCAGGACCAGGACAGTCGCCATGCTCATCCAGGCAACATCACCATTGTTGACTGACTTTTCATAGACATACGGCACAAGGGCCGCAGCTTCGGTTGCGGCTTCGGCGGTCTCGGCCGTTGCCTCCTGCGCCCAGGCGGGCAGGCTGGCAAACAGCGACGCACCCAACGCGCCAAGGCCAGCATGTTTCATCAGCTTGGTCATTTCGGTGATTACCCCTTCCCCACGCGCATCACAGCGCATCGTCATCGGTTTCGCCGGTGCGCACCCGCACGGCGTGTTCTACGTCGAGGACGAAAACCTTTCCGTCGCCGATCTTGTCGGTCTTGGCCGTCTTCTGGATGGTGGCGACCACCTGATCGGACAGCGCGTCGCTGACCACGATCTCCAGCCGGACCTTCGGCACGAAGTTCACGGCATATTCCGCGCCACGATAAATTTCCGTATGGCCGGACTGGCTGCCGAACCCCTTGATCTCGGTGACCATCATGCCGCGCACGCCGATGGCGGTCAGTGCTTCACGGACCTCCTCCAGCTTGAACGGCTTGATTGCTGCAATGATGAGCTTCACATTCTTCCCCTTTTGTCTTGGCAGGCACCCTGGGGTGGGACCCTCGACCATGATCACGCCGGGCAATGCGGGCGCAGCACAAGAGACGGGCCACGGTTCCGTGATGGCTTTTTGGGCTTTTTGCACAAATTTTGCACTTATTCTAGGATTTGCCTTAAAATTGGGCACTTGTGTAAGCCGAATCGTCGCAGCCCTACCTTCGCATTCCCGGGAAAGCTGCTATCCTGCAAGCCAATCGGGCTGGAAATCGGCCATCGTCACCAATGGCGGGCAGCAGGCATGGCTACAGGTAAACCACGGGGGCCGCGCCCCCTTGTCGCGGACAGGCGGTATTTCCTGGGGGGTGCGAAAGCCACCTCTGGAGGACCGCGCAAACCTGCCGCGCCGAAACCCCCGCGCAAGGCCAGAAGCCCACGCAAACCCCGCCGCCAGCATGGCCTGATCCTGGGCAGCATCCTGTTCGTTTGGCGCGCATTCTGGGCCGTGGCCTGGCGTGCAACCGCGATCGGAGCGTTGGTGCTGGCGGGGATCGTCTTTTACTTCTACGCCCAATTGCCCCCGGTCGCTGACCTGATCGACGGGCGCGCCCGTGGGTCCGTCACGCTGCAGGACCGTGAGGGCACGGTATTCGCCTGGCGTGGGGAAACCTTTGCCGATATATCGTCGGCCAGCGTTTCACCCTTTCTGCATGACGCGGTCGTGGCCACGGAAGACAAGCGCTTTTACTGGCATTTCGGCATCTCGCCCCGGGGCATCGCCTCTGCCGTGCGGATCAACCTGGCCGAAGGTCGCGGCCCGCTGGAAGGCAACGGCGGGTCAACCATCACCCAGCAGGTGGCGAAACTTCTGTGCCTTGGCGTTGCTTATGATGCGACCCAGTGGAAATCAGAGGCCGAGTACGAAAAGGACTGCCGACAGGGTGGCATCTGGCGCAAGCTGAAAGAGGTGCCCTTCTCCATGGCGATGGAGGCGAAATACACCAAGGAAGAGATCCTGACGATCTACTTCAACCGCGCCTACCTTGGCGCCGGTGCCCGCGGGTTTGAGGCCGCCTCACAGCGCTATTTCGGCAAGTCGGCAAAGGATGTATCCCCAGCCGAAGCGGCCATGCTGGCGGGACTGCTCAAGGCGCCTTCCACCTTTGCGCCGACCGCGAGCATGGAGCGCGCCACCGGCCGCGCTGCAGTGGTCATCGGGTTGATGGAGGATCAAGGCTATCTGACCGCCGCCGAAGCGGATGAGGCCCGCAAGACCCCCGCAAGCCTGTCCGAGGCAGCAAAGCAGAAATCTGGCGGCTACTTTGCCGATTGGGTGATGGAAACCACGCCCGATTATCTGGCCCGCGACACGACCGAAGATGTCATCATCGAAACCACCCTTGATCAGGACCTGCAAAAGAAGGCCGAAGAGGCGCTGGCCTACATATTCTCTGAAAAGGTCAAGGACGGCTCCAAAGCCCAGGCCGCGATTGTGGTGATGAGCGCGGATGGCGCGGTGCGTGCCATGGTTGGCGGGCGCAACATCCCGAACGCGGGCGATTTCAACCGCGCCACGCAGGCGTTGCGGCAGACCGGATCGACCTTCAAACCCTTCATTTACGCTGTGGCGATGGACCTTGGCTACAGCCCGATGGACTATGTCGATGACACGCCGCTGTGCCTTTACACCGCCGGGTCAGGCGACTGGTGCCCGCAGAACTATGACCGCGAGTTCAAGGGCCAGATCACCCTGACCCAGGCCCTTGCCGAAAGCCGCAACATTCCCGCGGTCCGGGTGTCCGAAGCGGTGGGCCGTGATCTGGTCAAACAGGTCGCCACCGACTTTGGCCTCGCGCAGAACTTTGCCGATGGCCCGGCATTGGCGCTTGGCGTATCGGAATCGACGCTGATCGACATGACCGGCGCTTTTGCGGGCATCCTGAACGGCGGGTCGTCGGTTACGCCTTACGGCTTGCAAGCACTGCGGCTGAAGGGGATGGACGAACCCCTGTTCGGTGCAGGCGGCGGTATTGGCGAACGGGTGATTTCCGAAAACGCCGCCCGCGCGCTGACCTACATGATGCATGAGGTGCTGCAATCGGGCACCGGTGGCCGCGCCCGGCTGGACGACCGACAGGCGGCGGGTAAGACCGGCACGACGCAAAGCGCGCGCGATGCGTGGTTCGTAGGCTTTACCGCCGATTATGTGGTGGGCGTCTGGATGGGCTATGACGACAACAGCCCCCTCACTGGCGTCACCGGCGGCGGCCTTCCGGCAGAAATCTGGCATGAGGTGATGCTGCGCATCAACGAAGGCCTGCCTGCCAAGCCCCTGAACATGGACTTTGGCCCATCGGCCTTTGCACCCCTGCCCCCCGGCGTGGAGGGCGGCGGCGCTGTGGGCCCCGAGGACGTGCCCTATTTCGACGACCCGAACGCCCCGGCCTATGACGGCGAGTTCTACGAACAACCTCTGCCCGAAGCGATGACCGCGCCCATGCCGGACGACGGCATCATGGTTCTGGACGGTCCTCCGCTCGACGGCTCTGTCTTGCTTGGACCGGTGGAGAGTGATCTGGCGGGGCAGATCAACGATCTTCTCGGCATCGCTGACTGACCTGACCGCAGCGCAGGCGTCTTGCCCGCATCCCGTACCCGTACCCGTACCCGTACCCGTACCCGTGAGGGTGAAAAAAATTCGGCCCGGAACCTGCGCAGGGTCCGGGCCGATGTTTTTCTGTAGTCAGGACGACCCGGTGGTCAGAGCGTCGCCATGTCCGCGATCAGACGGTCAAGGTCACCGCCTCGCTGGTCCAGAAGTGCGCCGATTTCAGTCCGCTCAGACGCCAGCATGTTCACACCCTCAATGATGATGTTGAAAAACAGGCTTTTCCCGGACTTGTCGCTGACGTGCCAGCGCACTTCGAACGGGGCCTCGCCGCTTAGATAGGCGGTGGTGACCACCTCGAAATAGCTTTTCAGCGCCTTGGCGTCATTCACTTCGATCCGCCCGCCAATGAATTCGCGGAAGCGACGGCCGTATTTGCGGCTGATGTAACCTTGAAACGCCTTGGTGAACCCCGAAAGCTGTCGGCTTGACGCTTGCCTTGCCGCCGGGCCAAGCGCCGAGCGGGCGATGGTCGGCACATCGGCATAGCGGGCAAAAAGCTTTTCAAAGTCCCTCAGCATGGCGCCTTCCGCCTTGCCGGAGCTGATGATGCTGTTGATGTCGGCGACCGTCTTGTCAACCAGCGTGCGTGCCTCGTCCACCGTGAAGGCGGCGGCGCTGCGGGGCAGGGTCAGCGCGGCCAGACCCGCAACCACACTGGCGACAAAGCCACGGCGCGAAAGGGGGGTGTCATTCGGCATAGGGGTCCTCATACGGGTCAATAAATCCATCATCTGCGGCACCGTCTGCTGCGGGCGCGTCTTGCCCCAGTTCAAACCGCCGGTTCTGCAAATACAAAAGCCGTGCCTGAGCATAGCTGTCCGCACTGTCATATAGGATCGATTCCACGGTTTCCGAGAACCGCTCCCGGTCACCAAGCCGTGAGAAGATCGAGATCACCGTCGCCGCCGTCGCCTCGCGTTCCGGCAGGGCAAGGCGGACGGGGTTGATCACCACATCCACGACAGCGCCGACCGTATCCCGAGCGGTTGACGGGCCAGAGAACGGCAGTTCCAGATAGACCCCTTCGCCCACGCCCCATACATGCAGCGTTTCGCCAAAGTCGGTCGGTTTGCCCGGCAGCCCGATCGCGGTCGAGGCGTCAAAGATCCCGCCCACACCCATGGTCAGATTGACCGCCAGCCGAAGCGTGTTCTGCGCGGCATCGCCGATCCGGAACTGGAGGAGGTTGTTGGCAATGTCGCCGGGCAGATCCAGTGTGCCGGCCACATTGCCGACAACACGCCTCACCGGCTCCGGGATCGCGGACCCATAGCCCTTGGACGCTGGCCCGACCAAGGCCCGGTCCAGCCCGCGGTTGAAGTCGTGGACGCTGCGGTTCGTGGCCTCATACGGATCGTTGATCCCGTCCGGACCCGGCGCACCGGCACACCCCCCCAGCGCGGCAAAAGCCGCAACAATCGCCGAAATCCGCATTGTTCGTGCCGTCATCAATAAATTGTTCAGACCCATCACACTATCGTCCCGCCATCTGCCACAGCAATGCACAGTCCCGCAGGGCGGTTGACAAGGCATAAGTCCCGGACTTGCCGATGACAACGCCCAAGCGTGGCCGATGCGCTGCGCATGGCGGGATGACGCCCAAGGGAACCGCACAGATGTCACTGGCTACCCCCACAGACTCTGCACCCGGACGGGACGAACTGGCCGCGGCCCGCAGTACCTTGAACTGGGCCATGGCGGTGGCCTTCGTGTTTTCCGCCTTCGTCAACCTTCTGATGCTGACTGCACCCCTTTACATGCTGCAGGTCTATGACCGCGTCCTCACCTCCCGGTCCGAGGAGACGCTCGTCACTCTTTCCCTTCTGGCCGCCTTCCTGTTTGTGCTGATGGGCCTGCTGGACCATGCCCGTGGCCGCATCATGGCCCGGGTCGGGACGCGGCTGCAAATGACGCTGGATGCCCGCGTGCTTGACGCGGCCTTCCGCCGCCTGACGCTGGCACCACAGGATACCGCAGCCCTTGCCGCCCAGCGTGATCTTGACGCGCTTGCGCGCTTCTGGGCCTCGCCCGTCGTGCTTGCCTTGTTCGATGCCCCCTGGACACCGCTGTTTCTGGCGGCGCTTTTCGTCTTTCACCCGTGGCTTGGCTGGTTTGCCATCGTTGGCGGGCTGGTTCTGATCGCTGTCACCTGGGCCAATCAGCGCGTGACCGAACGCCCGCTTGCCATCGCCACGCTTGCCACCCTTGCCGCCGACCGGGAAGTTGAGGCGATGAAAGCCGAGGCAGAGGTCATTCAGGCCCTTGGCATGTCCACCGCCGCCTTTGCCCGCTGGCAGACCACCCGCACGCGCGGCACGCTTGCGGGGCTGACTGCGTCGGACGCTACCGGCGGCTGGACCGTCCTGTCGCGCACGTTCCGGCTTTTCCTGCAATCGGCGATGCTGGGTCTTGCGGCCTGGCTGGTTCTGAGGGGAGAGCTTTCGGCGGGCGCGATGATTGCGGCGTCGGTCCTGATGGGGCGCGCGCTGCAACCGGTGGAGCAGGCGGTCAGCCAATGGTCTACCGTCACCCGTGCAGCACAAGCCAAGACACGGCTGGCAGACCTTCTTGCCCGAACCCCGCCCGCAGGACGGCGCACCGCCCTCCCGCGTCCTTGCGCACGGGTTGAGGTGCAGGGTCTGTCCGTCATCCCCCCTGGCGCATCGGCCCCCATCCTGCGCGGCGTCAGCTTTGCGCTGGCCCCGGGGCAGGCGATGGGGATTGTCGGCCCCTCCGGTTCCGGAAAATCCACGCTTGCCCGCGCGCTGGCCGGGGTCTTGCGGCCAACGGCGGGGCGCATCCGGCTGGGAGGCGCCACGCTGGACCAGTATGATCCCGATACGCTTGGCCAGTGGATTGGCTATCTGCCGCAGCGTGTCGCCCTTTTTGACGGCACGGTGGCCGACAATATCGCCCGCCTGCAGCCCCGTGCCGACCCCGCGCGCATCCTTGCCGCCGCACATGCCGCCGCCGCGCATGATATGATTCTGCAGCTGCCCGATGGCTATGACACCCGCCTTGTGCCGGGCGGCAACCGTCTGTCGGGCGGCCAGATCCAGCGCCTTGCTCTGGCTCGCGCTCTGTATAATGACCCGGTGCTGCTGATCCTGGATGAACCCAACGCCGCACTTGACACGGATGGCGCGCAGGCGCTGAACGCCGCCGTGCGCGCGGCAAAGGCGGCTGGCGCGGCAGTGCTTTTGATGGCGCACCGACCCGCTGCATTGCAGGAATGCGACCTCCTTCTGGTGTTGAAGGACGGCGCAGTCACCGCCCTTGGCCCGCGTGATCTGGTCCTGCGCGACGCGGTCAAGAACGCGGGCGACGTGGCCCGCGCCCTGGGGGCCACCGGATGACCGCGCTCTCCTGTCGGGGTCCGGTTCTGCTTGGCCTTGCGGCACTGCTGGCGCTGGTGGCCGGCTTCGGGCTTTGGGCCACCCAGTCGCGGCTGTCCGGGGCCATCCTTGCGCAGGGCCAGATCGCGGGCGCGGCAAGCCGCCAAATCGTCCAGCACCCTGAGGGCGGCGTCGTTACCACCATTCTGGTCAGGGACGGTGACCGGGTCGCTGCCGGTGACACCCTCCTGCAGTTGGATGACCGCGCCCTGCAGTCTGAGGTTCGGATTGTGCAAGACCGCCTGACAGAGCTCATCGCCCGCGCCGCCCGCCTGACGGCAGAACGGGACGGCGCACCCCAGCCGGTATTTCCATCCGACCTGCTGGCCGCTGCCAAATCCGCGCCCGACATCGCCGCGCAGATCGACGGGCAAACCCGGCTGTTTAACGCCCGCCGCGCCACGTTGGACGAATCCCGGCGCCAGCTGCAACGTCGGATCGCCCAGATCGCGGCTGAAGGTCACGGCATCACCGCCCAGCGCACCGCGCTGGAAATCCAGGCCGCCCTGATCGCCGAGGAACTGGCCAGCCAGCAAACCCTGCTGGACAAGGGTCTTGTGCCGCAGACCGCCCTCCTTGCCCTCCGCCGGGAAGAGGCGCGGCTCCAGGGCCAGATTGGCGAGCTTACCGCCACCCTAGCCCGCAGCCGCGACCAGCTGACCGAGGTTGAGATTCAGATCAGCGCCCTCCTGACCCGACAACGCGAAGCCGCTGCGACGGAACTGCGCGACATCGGCCCCATGGTGCTGGAGCTGACCGAAACGCGCCGCAGCCTGCAAGACCGGATCGCCAACCTGACGCTCCGCGCGCCGGCGGCTGGCATTGTCCTTGGGTTGGCCGTGACCACGCCGCAGGCCGTGCTGCGTGGGGCAGAGCCAGCGCTTTTCATCGTGCCGCAAGACCTGCCCCTGACCATCACCGTCCGTATCGCGCCCCTGCAGGTTGATGCCGTGGCGGTGGGCCAACCGGCAGATCTGGTGTTTTCCGCCCTCCCCGCGTCCGAGACCCCGCGCGTTGTCGGGCAGGTGACCATGGTTTCCGCCGACGCCCTGGCCGACCCGCAGACCGGCCATGCCTACTACCTTGCCACGGTTGAGCTTTTGCCGGGTGAACGCGCGCGCCTCGGCGACCGCGCGCTTTTGCCGGGCATGCCGGTTGAGGTGTTCCTGCAAACCGGCAGCCGCACGCCGATTGCTTACCTGTTGGAGCCGTTCACCGCCTACTTCAGCCGCGCCTTGCGGGAAGGTTGATGGCGGGGCAGCGGACGGAAGCGGCAACGCCAGTCAAATCCCGGCTGAACCGCAAGAATGCAATGTCATATGTTTGTTTTCAATGGCTTGTTAGTATCAACCCGCTTGGGGACACCCCTTGCCCTGCACCCGTTCGCAGGCTACCGTCCCGTTCAAACCGAAAGGATCCCGCCCCATGCACCCGATCGATGACCGCCTTGCCAGCCACGGAATCACCCTGCCCGCAGCACCCGCCCCGGCGGCAAACTATGTGCCGTTCGTGGTGACCGGCAACCTTGTCCACATCTCGGGCCAGATCAGCCAGAATGACGCCGGGCTCATCAAAGGCCGGCTTGGTGAAGACCTTGCCGTGGAACAGGGCGCCGAGGCGGCAAAGCGCTGCGCCATCTCGCTCCTTTCCCAATTGAAGGCCGCGTGTGGTGGCGATTGGGACCGGCTGTCCCGCGCGGTCAAGCTGGTGGGCTTCGTGAACTCCACCCCCGATTTCACCGATCAGCCCAAGGTCATCAACGGCGCGTCCGACTTTCTGGTCGCGGTCCTTGGCGATGCCGGTCGCCACGCGCGCTCGGCCGTCTCGGCTGCCTCCCTCCCCTTCGGCGTCGCGGTTGAGATTGAAGCGATTTTCGAGCTGAAATGACCCGCCCCCCCCTGCCGCATGCCTTCCTTGACAGGCCTATCGCCCACCGCGCGTTGCATGACCGCGCCGCCGGTCGCATCGAGAACTCCGCCACCGCCATCCGCGCCGCGGTTGAGGCCGGCTATGGGATCGAAATTGATCTGCAGCTGTCGCAGGACGGCGTCGCCATGGTCTTCCATGATGAAGGTCTTGACCGGCTGACTGATGCGATCGGCCCGGTTGCAGCCCGCACCGCCGCTGATCTGTCCCGCATCCGCCTGAAGGACAGCACCGACACCATCCCCAACCTGACCGATGTCCTGACCCTGATCGCTGGCCGTGTGCCTCTTCTGATCGAAATCAAGGATCAGTCCTTGACCATGGGCGCCACCGACGGCTTGCTTGAGGCTGCGACCGTCAGTGCGCTGCAAGGTTACCCCGGCCCGGTGGCCGTGATGTCATTCAACCCCGCCGCGATCCACCACATGGCCCGCCTTGCCCCCGACATCCCGCGTGGCCTGACCACATCGGCCTACGACCCGGACGACTGGACCCCGCTGCCTGCGGAAACCTGCGCCCGCCTGCGTGAGATTCCGGATTTTGAGGCGACCGGCTCCAGCTTTGTCAGCCATGAGGCGGGCGACCTCTCGCGCCCCCGTCTGGCCGACCTCAAGGCCCAGGGTGCCGCCATCATCTGCTGGACCATCCGCACGCCCGAGGCCGAGGCGCTGGCCCGCCATGTCGCCGACAATGTGACCTTCGAAGGCTACCGCGCCACAGTTCCGGCTTGACCTGCCGGCCCTGCGGCACAGCTTGCTCTTTTGAAAAATACTCTGCGGGGGTGCGGGGGTGCAAAACCCCCGCGCGACGTCCGACGCGAAAGCACCAATGGCTGACCTGATCCTGCACGAGACCCTGGCCATGATCCCAGCCGCCGGCTGGGATGCCATTGCCGCGCCCGAACAGGTCAGCGGGCGGCCCCTTGACCCCTTCACCACGCACCGCTTTCTTGCGGCGCTGGAGGCGTCGGGCTCCACCGGCACCGGAACAGGCTGGCAGGCCCGGCCGCTTGTCCTGCAAGACGGCGACCGCGTCGTTGCCGCAACACCACTTTACGTGAAGACCCACAGCCAGGGCGAATACATCTTTGACCACGGCTGGGCCGAGGCGCTGGACCGGGCGGGCGGGCGCTACTACCCCAAGCTGCAGATCGCAGTGCCCTTCACCCCCGCCACCGGCCGCCGCTTCCTTGGACCGCCGGAGTATGCCGAAACCCTTCTGCGCGCTGCCATCGGCGTGGCGACGCAGAACCAGCTGTCCTCGCTCCATGCCACGTTCTGCAAGGAAGATGAGGCATTGGCGCTGGCAGGCATCGACGGCACGCTGCACCGCGTTACTCAGCAGTTTCACTGGCTGAACCGGGACTACGGCACGTTTGACGATTTTCTGGCCGACCTTTCCAGCCGCAAGCGGAAGATGATCCGCAAGGAACGGGATACCGCCCAAAGCCGCGGCCTGACGATCCGCGCCCTGACCGGCGATGCGATCGAGCCTTCGCATTGGGATGCCTTCTGGAAATTCTACCAGGACACCGGCGCGCGAAAATGGGGCACGCCCTACCTGACGCGAAAGGCCTTCACCCGGCTGCATGACACGATGCGCCAGGACATGCTCCTTGTCCTTGCCTTCGACGGTGCGCGCCCGGTTGCCGGGGCGTTGAACTTCATCGGGCGCGAAACGCTGTTCGGCCGCTATTGGGGCTGTGTCGAAGATCACCCCTGCCTGCATTTCGAACTGTGCTATTATCAGGCCATCGACTGGGCAATCGCCAATGGCCTGCACCGGGTTGAAGCCGGGGCACAGGGAGAACACAAACTTGCGCGCGGTTATCTGCCGGTGGAAACCCATTCCCTGCACTGGATCGCCGATCCCGCTTTCCGCAAGGCCGTCGCGCGCTATCTCGAGGCAGAGCGGAAGGCGGTGGATCAGGAGATCGAGGTTCTGACCGCCTACGGCCCCTTCCGCCGGGATGAGGCGCGCGACTGACACCTGACAAGGGGAATCACCCGATGGCTGACCTGCTGCCACCCGAAGACCGCACAACGCAGCTTCCCGCCCTTGGCGAAACCGGCTGGGCGGCGGTTCCAGGCAAGGACGCCCTTCGCAAGATCCTGAAGTTCAAGAACTTCTCGGAAGCCTGGGGCTTCATGACCCGTGCCGCCCTTGCGGCGGAAAAGCTGAACCACCACCCGGAATGGAGCAATGTCTACAACGTGGTCGACGTGACGCTGACCACGCATGATTGCCACGGCCTCAGCCAGCTGGACATCGACCTTGCCAAAGCGCTGGACCGGATCTCCGCCGGGGCCGAAGTGCAGCGCAACCATGGCGAACCGGTGATGTCCCTGTGCGAAATTCGCGCGCAGAAAGCCTGAAACCATTCGACCGCTCGTCGCTGACTTCGTCGCCTCGCTGGCCACACACCGACGAGGAGACAAAGTCGAACGAGGAGGCGGTGCGAAACGGGCCGCCCTAAAGCTGCGACAGCAGATGCTCCCCGGCAGATATTTCGCATCCGGTCCCGGTTTCCGGGTTGAACTGCGTCACCACCCCATCCTCGACCAGCGCCGAATAGCGTTTGGACCGGTCAAAGAACCCCAGCGGCGGCACGTCGAAGGTCATGCCAATCGCCTTGGTGAACGAAGCATCCGCATCGCCCAGCATGGTGATCCCGGCGGCGGTGGCCCCCGTCGCCTCGCCCCAGGCCTTCATCACGAAGGGGTCGTTGACCGACACACAGATGATCTCGTCCACGCCCTTGTCGGCAAAGCCTTGGGCGGTGCGGATGAAACTGGGGACATGCGCTGTCGAACAGGTGCCGGTATAAGCCCCTGGCAGCCCGAAGATCACGACCTTGCGGCCTGCAAGACGGTCGGCCAGCTTGACGCCTTCCGCTCCGTTTGCGCCCATTTGCAGCAGCGTGGCGTCCGGCAGTCTTGCCCCGATTGCGATTGTCATTTTCCTCACCCTTCGTTCTAGGCGCGTTGCACCGGTTACCGCTTGGGTTATAGGGTCCGCCGCAAGGGATACCAGAGGGATGCGCAATGCGGGTGGTGATCGTCGGTGCCGGGCAAGCGGGGGCAGCACTTGCCGCCAAACTTCGCGCGCTGGGGCCCGAGGTTGAGCCAGAGGTTGAGATTGTCATGCTGGGCGACGAACCAGCCCCCCCCTATCAGCGCCCGCCGCTCTCCAAAGGCTATCTTATGGGCGAGATGGAGGAAGCGCGTCTTTGGCTCCGCGCGCCGGATTTCTGGGCCGAACATGGTGTTGATCTGCGGCTTGGCCAACCCGTGACAGGGCTTGACCGTGCGGCACGCAGTGTGACTGTCGGGGGCGAGGCGCTGACCTATGACCATCTGGCTCTGACCACCGGATCAACCCCGCGCCGTTTGCCCGCGACGATGGGTGGCGGGCTGGGCGGGGTCTACACCGTCCGCACCTTGGGTGATGTTGATGCGATGCGGAATGAATTCCTGCCCGGTCGCCGCGTCATCATCGTTGGTGGCGGCTACATCGGGCTTGAGGCGGCGGCGGTTGCCTCAAAGCTGGGGCTCGAGGTCACCGTGCTGGAAATGGCCCCGCGCATCCTGCAACGGGTCGCTTCGCCCGAAACAAGTGCGCACGTCCGCGCGCTGCATCAGTCGAATGGGGTGACGGTGCTGGAAGAAACCGGTCTGGACCGACTGACCGGCGACAGCCGCGTGACTGGCGACAGCCGCGTGACTGGGGCCACCCTGAAGGACGGCCGCCACCTGCCCGCCGATTTCGTGATTGTCGGTGTGGGCGTCACCCCCAACACCGGGCTTGCCGAAATGGTGGGCCTGACCATCGACAACGGTATCGCCACCGATTCCCATGGCCGCACGTCCGACCCCGCCATCTGGGCCGCGGGCGATTGCGCGTCCTTCCCGTGGCAAGGCGGGCGGCTGCGGCTGGAATCGGTCGGCAACGCGATTGATATGGCCGAGGCGGTGGCGGCCAACATCCTTGGGGCAGGCCAGCCCTATGTTGCGCAGCCATGGTTCTGGTCGGATCAGTTCGACCTGAAACTGCAGATCGCAGGCCTGAACACCGGCTATGACCATATCGTAACGCGCCATGGCGACGGTGAGGCGGTCAGTTTCTGGTACTACCGGGGGGACACGCTGCTTGCGGTCGATGCGATGAACGATGCCCGCGCCTACATGGTTGGCAAGCGGCTGATCGAAGGCGGCAAATCCCCCGCGCCGCAGATCATCGTCACAACCCCAGACCTCAAGGCCCTGCTCAAGGCATGAGGATCATCGGCGGCACACGGCGCGGCACGGTTCTGGCCGACATCGGCGCCGGCGATCCAGCGTCACATCTGCGCCCCACCTCAGACCGGGTGCGCGAGGCGATCTTCAACCTCTTGATCAACGGCACGCATGGCAACCCGATGCCCGGCGCGCGGGTGCTGGACCTTTTTGCCGGGACCGGCGCGCTAGGGCTTGAGGCGATCAGCCGCGGTGCGGCCTATGCCACCTTCGTCGATGACGGGGCCAAGGCGCAGGCCCTGATCCGCGCCAACATCGCCAAGCTGCGGTTGATTGATGAAACCCGCCTCCTGCGGCAAGATGCCCGCCGTCTGCCGCCCAACCCCGGCGCGGCCTTCAACCTTGTCTTCCTCGACCCGCCCTATGGGAAAGGCCTTGGCGAACTTGCCCTGACGGCCGCCCTGCAGGGCAACTGGCTGGCCCCCGGCGCTTTCATCGTTTGGGAAGACGCCGCGCCCCCGGCCCTTCCGGCAGGTTTTGCCCAGCTTGACCAGCGCCGCTACGGCGACACCTGGGTCACCTTCCTGACCGCTCCAACCTGACACCACCCATCCCTTCCCAGCCCGGCGGCTTCCTTTCTGCAGTAATATTCCGGGGGCAGGCCTTTGACTTCGCCATTGGTCCGACAAACCAATGGACTGGGGGGGCTGGCCCCCGGCGCGTGACGCCGCGTAGGGGGTGACAGGATGGCCGCACCCAGACATTCTGCCATCCAACCGGAGGCCACCATGTCAAGCTACCCCCATCTTCTTGCCCCGATCACGCTTGGCGCAGTCACCCTGCGCAACCGGTCCCTGATGGGGTCAATGCACACCGGGCTGGAAGAAACCGGCGACTGGAACCGTGTTGCCGCCTTCTACGCCGCCCGCGCGCGGGGTGGGGCGGGGCTGATTGTCACCGGCGGCATGGCCCCCAACCGTGAAGGCGGGGTCTTTCCCGGTGCTGCGGGCCTTTTCACCGATCAGGATATTGCCAACCACCGGCGCGTGACCGATGCCGTTCACGCCGAGGGCGGCCATATCGTGATGCAGATCCTGCACGCCGGGCGCTACGCCTATTCCAAGGATTGCGTGGCACCGTCTGCCGTGAAATCCCCGATCTCGCCTTTTCCCCCGCGTGAGCTGGACGAGGACAGCATCGAAAAGCAGATCGCAGACATTGCCACCGCCGCCGCCCGCGCCATTCAGGCCGGCTATGACGGGGTGGAGGTGATGGGCTCGGAAGGTTATTTCCTGAACCAGTTCCTGGTCACCCACACCAACCGCCGCACCGACCAGTGGGGTGGCGATTACCTCAACCGGATGCGCCTGCCGGTTGAAGTGGTGACCCGCGTCCGCGCGGCCATGGGTCCGGCGGCGATCCTGATCTACCGCATTTCCCTGATCGACCTTGTGCCGAACGGGTCAAGCTGGGAGGAGGTGATCCAGCTTGCCCGCGCCATCGAAGCCGCAGGCGCGTCGGTGCTGAACACCGGCATCGGCTGGCATGAGGCGCGGGTGCCGACCATTGCCACCTCTGTCCCCCGCGCGGCGTTCGCTGACCTGACGGCCCGGTTGCGGCCTGAAGTCACGATTCCCGTCATCACCTCGAACAGGATCAACACGCCCGAGGTTGCCGAAGGGCTGCTGGCGCGTGGGGTAGCGGACATGGTGTCGATGGCGCGGCCCTGGCTTGCCGATGAGGCGTTCATGACCAAGGCCGCCAGCGGGCGCGCGGCGGAAATTGCCCCCTGCATCGCCTGCAATCAGGCCTGCCTTGACCATACGTTTTCCGGCAAGCTGACCAGTTGCCTGGTAAACCCCCGCGCCTGCCATGAGACGGAATTGACCTATACCCCTGCGCCCGCGCCAAAGCGCATCGCCGTGGTCGGGGCCGGTCCTGCGGGCATGATGGCCACCATCGTCGCCGCCGGGCGGGGCCACAGCGTGACCCTGTTTGACAAGGCGGCCCAAGTCGGCGGCCAGCTGAACCTGGCCAAACAGGTGCCGGGCAAGGAAGAGTTTCACGGTCTGGTCGACTGGTTCACCACGTCCCTGAACCACCCCAACATCACGCTGACCCTGGGTGCTGCGGCAACCGCGGCTGACCTGCACGGCTTTGACGAAGTTATCATCGCCACCGGCGTAACCCCGCGCGATCCCGGGATCCCGACCGTTCCCGGGTCAAAGGTCATCAGCTACATCGACGTGCTGAACGGCGCGACCATCGGTTCGCGCGTGGCGGTGATCGGGGCCGGGGGCATCGGCTTTGACGTGGCCGAAACGCTGGTCCATCAGGGGACCAGCCCCACGCTGGACCAGACGCTGTGGCGCGCCGAATGGGGGGTAACGGCCCCGTGGGACAACCGGGGCGGCCTTGCCCCCGAAGGCCCCGCACCCCACCCCCCCGCGCGTGAGGTGCATCTTCTGCAACGCAAATCGGAAAAGCCGGGCCGGGGCCTGGGCAAGACGACCGGGTGGATTCACCGCGCCAGCCTGGCGATGAAGGGTGTCCGCATGCTTGGCGGGGTGAATTATGAACGGATCACGCCAGACGGATTGCAGATCAGCCACGGGCCGAACCGCGAGCGGCCTGAGCTGCTCGCGGTTGATGCCGTGGTGCTCTGCGCAGGGCAGAACCCCGAACGAGGGCTTTCAGACGGGCTGACCCGGGCTGGCATCCCCCACCATCTGATCGGCGGAGCGGATGTGGCGGCCGAGTTGGATGCCAAGCGCGCGATTGATCAGGCCGCGCGCTTGGCTGCTAAACTTTAGGTCTGGCCTTAGTTGCCTGAAACCGGGGGTGTCAGGACAGCATTGTCCAGCGCGGCCTGCAGTTCGACGGTGTCAACCTGGCCGTCGGTGTTGCTGTCAACCGCGGCAAAGCCTTCATCGGTCATGTCCGTCCAGACCGCCTGAAGTTCAACCAGCGACCAGGTGCCGTTGCCATCCGTGTCTGCCACCTCGGGGAGCGCGGTTTGGGCGAAGGCGGCTGTGGCAAGGGCAAGCGGGGCCAAAGCAAGGGCAAAGCGTTTCATGGATATCTCCTGTTTCTATCCAAAGTTGCAGGACGAACTTTCGTCGTCCCTGCCAGCAACTTGGGGGGTATCGGAAGGATGTTCCAGTAGCGATCAACAACCTGTCGATCTGGCGACTACAACCCGCACAAACTGACGATCGTTCAGAACGTCTTTCCGCCGTCGCTGGCCCTTTGGTCCTTTTCCCGCCCACGGCGTTGCTCCACTCCGGCAAGGCTTTGCCGGTTCCGCAGGGTCAGGGTTACGAGGGCTGGCCGTTTCTGTGCCATGAACGATCCCACACAATACCCCGGATAGGACGCGCGTTTGCCGCCATCCTGCCTGATTTCCCCACGACACCTGATCGTCATAAAGGCGTGCGTGATGCCACAACGAGGGCAACTATGGATCGACTGACCGAGATGGAGGCCTTTGCCACCGTGGTGGATCAAGGCGGCTTCACCGATGCAGCAAAGAAGATGGGTATTTCGAAATCTGCGGTGTCCAAGCATGTGTCCGCGCTTGAGGCCAGGCTTGGCGCGCGATTGCTGAACCGAACCACCCGCCGTGTCAGCCCGACCGAGATCGGGCTTGCTTATTATGACCGCGCCCGGCGCGTCCTGAATGACGCAGGCGAGGCGGACGCACTGGTGACCAGCATGCAATCTGCGCCTTCCGGCCTGCTGCGGGTGTCAGTTGCGACCGATTTCGGCGTCAACCTCTTGTCGCCCATTCTGGGGGATTTCCTGCTGGAATACCCCGACATCACCGTGAACATGGTGCTGAACAACCGCTATGTCGAACTGATCAGCGAAGGCTTCGACATGGCCGTCCGGGTCGGCGACCTTGAAGACAGCAGCCTGCGCGCCCGCAAGCTGACCGAGACAACGAAGCGGATGATCGGGGCGCCGGGTTACTTTCATAAATTCGGACGGCCGCAGAAGATTGACGATCTGAACGACCACAAACTGTTGCACTACTCCAACCAGGCCAACGGCAACGTCTGGAAGATCACGGCACCTTCGGGCGAAAAGCGGCAGGTCCGCTCGGTTGGCTGGCTGACGGTGAATGACGGGCAAAGCCTTCTGAACGCCGCGATTTCGGGCCTTGGGATCGCCTATCTGCCGTCTTTTCTTTACGCCGATGCAATGCGGCAAGGGCTGGTCGAAGAGGCGATTTCCGGTCTGCCGGTGGAAACCCTTGGCATCTACGCAGTCTATCCGCCGGGCCGGTTCACCCAGCCCAAGGTGCGCGCCTTCATCGACTTTCTGGCCAAACGCTACACGGAAAAGGGCCCGGACAACTGGTGACCCGCCCTCAATCACATGGCTCTAAAGGCGTCCGGTTCTCCCCCTTCCGGCACCTTCAGCGGGTCGAGGTCACGATGACCTCGACCCGTCGGTTTTTCTGACGGCCCTCGTCCGTCTGGTTCGTATCGCGCGGGGACAAGAACCCCACACCTTCTGCCGCAATCCGCACCGGATCTGCCCCATGCACATCGACAAGAGCCTGCGCCACCGCCTCGGCCCGGCGTTCGGACAGCGCGATGTTGGCGGCAAGGCTGCCCGAGGCATCGGTGTGTCCGACCAGCGCAACGGTGGCATCGGGATTTGCCTGCAGCCACGCGGCAACAGCGACCAGCGACGGGTAGTCGCCGTCGGTCAGCGTCGCCGCGCCACTGGCAAAGACCAGATCATCCAGCACTGCGCTGCCCCGGCTTTCCAGATCCGCGCCGATGCCAGGCCCCGCATCCAGCCCCCGCGGGATTTCCACGTCATCCATATCAACCGCGGCCACCACTGTGGCTTCGGCCAAAGGTGCAGCCGTCACGCGGGTGATCTGCACAAACGCCGATGACGCAGAGCGGCTGACAAGGATCGACACGGCCTCTTCTCCCCGTTCGGCCGACAGAAACCGAAAATCACCCAGGTCGACATGCATGTCCGGTTCGGGCATCACATCTGTCCCGAAGCGGAAGTCAAAGCCGCCACAGGCGCGGGCGTCGCAGTCCAGAAGGATGGTATAGCCCGCCGCCGCCACCTGATCCCGCAAGGGGGCCATCACGGCCAGCGTCGTCTGGCCCGGCGCGTCCAGCTGAAACGCGCGCTGGTCCAGCGCCCCTTCTGCCGACCGCGCAGGTACGGCGGTGCCGTCAAACGCGGCGAGTGGCAGGGCGTAACTGCCCGGAACCTCGCTGCGGCGTTCCTCACCGATCACGCTGGCAGGCAGATCCAACGTCAGCGCAAGCGCAGGCAGGGCCGCAAGACCCCAGAACGCCACTGCCATACACCTTCCTGTCTGCCGCACTGCCTGGGGACGCTTTCCGCGATCACTTCATTCGGTAGTGATACTTTCCCACAGCTTGCATCTGAACGCGAGTGTAGAGCGCGCGGGCGGCAGTGTTCCGCGCGGTCACCACCAGCGACAGTTGCGCCGCGCCCTCAGCGGCAGCCCAATTGGCCGCAGCACGGATCAGGGTTTCGCCAACGCCCTGACGGCGCGCGGCAGGGGCCACCTCAAGCGCGTGCAACATGGCTCCATCGCCGTGAAGGGCGACAAAAGCCACCCCGGCAGGCCGATCGCCAAGCCGGGCCAGCAGCGCGGTCTTCGGGGCCGTCACCCGGTCCATCACTGCAAGACGGGTGGGGCCGATGTCACCCGCCTCCCACAGATTGCGGGCGATGTGGAGGGGCGGCCAGTGCGGAAAGGCTGAAAGCGGCGGCAGATCGGCCTGCAAGGAGGCAACCGGGGCGGCATAGGCGACCACGGGGTCAATGATCTGCCAGCCACGCGAATCAAGCGCTGCATCTAGCGTTTCGTCCCCATCCCGGATCAGGACCAGCGGCTTTGCCATGGCCTCAAGCGTCTCAAGATCAGCGTCGACCCAAGGGCCCAGCAGGCTGGCCGCCGACACGCGCTTGCCACCCCCGGCACCGTCACGCATCAGGAAAGGCCCTTCCTGCCAGTGCCGCGCAGGGGGCCATGTCGCCTCCATCACCAAGGCAAGGGCGCCGGGCGTCATCCGAAAAGCCGCTTCAGGCGAACCATGGCTGCGTCCAGCAGGCCTGGATTGGTGCCCCGGATCACCAGATTGGTGCCATGCGCGCCGTTCTGCAAAAACGGGTAAGACCCCATCGACAGGTCAGGATACTCCGCCGCCAAAGCGCCGAAGGGGCCGGCAATCTCGCCCTCACCCCGGTTCACCCGCAGCGTTTGCGACAAAAGCGGCGCGCCTCCGGTCAGTTTCGGCAGCACGCTGGCGACCATCGCCTGAAAGATGTTCGGCACCCCCGCCATTACGTGCACATTGCCCAGCGTAAAGCCGGGCGCGGTAGAGACGGGGTTTTCGATCAACGTCGCCCCTTCCGGAATCCGGGCCATGCGCTGGCGCGCCTCGTTGAAGGGCAGGCCGACGCGGTCGTAATGCGCCTGCAGCAGGGCCATCGCGTCGGCGCGGTGGGTGATCGTGGCTTCCATCGCATCGGCAATGGCGTCGGCGGTGATGTCATCATGCGTGGGGCCGATGCCGCCACTGGTAAAGACGTGGGTATGGGCTGCGGAAAGCGCCCGGACGGCTGCCACGATGTCAGCATGCGTGTCAGACACCACCCGCGCCTCACGCAGGGTGATGCCGATCCGCGTAAGTTCCTGCGCAAGGTGGTGCATGTTCGAATCGCGCGTGCGCCCCGACAGGATTTCATCGCCGATCACCAGCATTGCGGCGGTTGGATTGGTCATCTGGCACCTTTCCCCAGTTCAAAGTCGCGGGCCACTGTTCACAGACGCGGGTATAGCCCTGCTGCCGCGGGTTTCAAACCCCGTGGCTCTGGCCAATTCCGCTTTGCGCGCCTAAATAGAGCAGACAGGAGGCTTGCCTTGGAACACGTTCGCGCACGGATCACCCGGGACGGTATCCGCATCTATGAGGATGCGGATTTTGACGGCATGCGTGCCGCCGGTCGGATAGCGGCAGGCATCCTTGATGATGTGGCCGCGCTGGTCGTGCCCGGCGCCACCACCGCCGAAATTGATGCGTTCATCACCGATGAGATCAAGCGCCTTGGCGTCACCTCGGCCACCATTGGTTACAAGGGCTATCGCCATGCGTCCTGCATTTCGGTGAACCATGTGGTGTGCCACGGCATCCCAGGCGCGCCAATCCCGATGAGCAAGTCCGAAACGATTTCCCGCGATCTGGAAAAACGCCGCAAGGACGATGCCCTGAAGGATGGCGACATCCTGAACATCGACGTGACCGTGATCGCGGATGGCTGGTTTGGCGACAACAGCCGGATGTACGCAGCGGGGACGATTTCTCCGATGGCCAGCCGCCTGATCAATGAAACGCATGAGGGAATCATGCGCGGCATCGCGGCGGTCAAGCCGGGGAACACCTTTGGCGACATCGGCCATGCCATCCAGTCCTATGTCGAGGGCAAGGGCATGTCGGTCGTCCGCGATTTCTGCGGTCATGGCCTTGGGCGCGTGTTCCACGCCCCACCGAACGTGTTGCACTATGGCCGCCCTGGGTCAGGCCCGGTGCTGGAAGAAGGCATGTTCTTCACGATCGAGCCGATGGTGAACCTTGGCCGCCCGGAAACGCGCGTGCTGGCCGATGACTGGACCGCCGTGACCCGCGACAAATCCCTGTCGGCGCAGTTTGAACACTCGGTGGGCGTGACCGCCACGGGGTGTGAGATCTTTACCGCCTCGCCAGCGGGCAAGTTCCACCCGACCTGGGTTTGATGCCCCGTCGTTCGACTGCGTCTTCTCGTCGGCGGGCGCCGCGAGGAGTGACGAAGTCATCGACGAGCGTTCCGGGCCCCTAGCCCGCCGTTTCCGCGCAATGGCGCCGGAAAGCCCGCTTCAGCAACTCAAGTTCTGCCCGGAGCAGGCTTATCTCGGCGCGCAGGTCCTCTTCCATCGGCACGCCGACAATCAAGGTGGTCTGCGCCAGCACAGCACCGCCGCCAAGCAACAGCACGGTTTGAACGCCTTCGCCCAGGATCGCCGAAGGGATCGGCAAGCGGACCGCAAAGCGCCCCGGCGCGCCTTCCATGGCGGTCACCGTCAGCCCCTCCAATACCCGGTCTTGATGCCGTGCTTCAATCGCCGGGGGTGCGCCGTCCTTGACAACAAGCACCCCTTCCCAGATCCCTTCGATGATATGGGTCTGGGTCAAGGTCAGGGGGGCAGGGTCGGGCATCAGGGTCTCACAATTCGGCGCGGGGGCGTCGGCTGGCCACCAGATCAGGCAGCGTGATCCGCGACAAGGCCGGAGCATTGAAGATCAGATCCAGCCACAGATGTTCGATCCGCGTTTCGTCCAACCCGGCATAGGCAAGATCGAACTCTACCAGCTTTCCCGGACCGGTCGCCGGAATGTCCTGAACCAGTTGGGCGACGTTGGGGCCATGCTTGATGTTCAGCCGGGCAAAAGCCTGAAGCGGGTTGTTCCCTTGCATGAGGGTGTCAATCCGCAGGATATGGCGCGAACGCAGGCCTGCAACAGCCTCGGGCGGGAAAGCGATGGCAAGCGACAGGAAGCTGCCCTGAAACCCGAAGACATCCAGCGACAGGCCAAAGGGCGCGCGGTCCGCCTCCCCCAGGTTGCGGGACTGGCGCAAGGCAACCTCGGCCAACGGACAATCATGAAACAGCGCAAGATCATCGCTGATCGCTGTGCGCCCGGGCGCGGCAACTGCTCCGGGCGCAGATAGCGCGCCACGCCAGGCATCCGGCCGCCAGACCCAGTCGGTGCCAAGCGGCATCCGTGGCAGCCCTGCCCCCAAGGCAGGCAAGCCAAGACGGTAGTCAGCCGCATGGATCACCCGGTCGATCTGGCGGCGCATGGTCCGCGCCTCGGCCCGCAAGCGACGGAGAGCAAATGCCTCCATCCCGGGTGCGTCGTCTGCTGCCCTCGACCACCGCTCCTGCACCTTGCGCAGACGCCATTGATCCAGCAGCTGCGTAAGGCGTCCGGCCATGGCTGGCCCTATTGGTCCATATAGATGTGGCTTTCGCCCTTGGCACCGGGATGCGTCACCGCCCCCCAGCGCGCGCCGCCGACCAGTTTGGTGAACTTGTAGATCGCGCCGCTGGTGTATTGCGTCTTGCGCGGACCT
>JANPJU010000020.1:0-3569 GCA_031425675.1 Paracoccaceae bacterium
GCACGGGCTGGTGGCGGGGAAAAGCGGGTTGCGGCGCAGCACGCCAAGGGCAAGCTGACCGCCCGCGAACGGATTGAGCTTTTGCTGGACGAAGGCAGCTTTGAAGAGTTCGACATGTTCGTGGCCCACCGCTGCACCGACTTTGGCATGGAGGCCGAGCGTCCGGCCGGGGATGGTGTCGTCACGGGTTGGGGTACGGTCAACGGGCGCATGGTCTATGTCTTCGCGCAGGATTTTACTGTGTTCGGTGGGTCGGTGTCGGAAACCCATGGCGCGAAGATCTGCAAGATCATGGACATGGCCATCCAGAACGGCGCGCCGGTGATCGGGATCAATGACAGCGGCGGCGCACGGATTCAGGAAGGCGTCGGCTCCCTCGCCGCTTATGGCGAGGTGTTTCAGCGCAACGTGATGGCCAGTGGTGTGGTGCCGCAAATCAGCCTGATCATGGGACCTTGTGCCGGTGGGGCAGTGTATTCTCCGGCCATGACCGACTTCATATTCATGGTGAAAGATTCAAGCTACATGTTCGTCACCGGGCCTGATGTGGTGAAAACCGTGACCAACGAACAGGTTACGGCTGAAGAACTGGGCGGTGCGGCAACCCACACCCGCAAATCCAGTGTTGCCGATGCGGCCTATGAAAACGACGTCGAGGCTTTGGCCGAAACCCGTCGTTTGATTGACTTTTTGCCGCTGAACAACCGCGAAAAGGCCCCCGTCCGCCCATTCTTTGATGATCCGGCCCGGGTTGAGCCCAGCCTGGACACGCTGGTGCCGGACAACCCGAACCAGCCCTACGACATGAAGGAATTGATTGCAAAAGTCGCCGACGAGGGGGATTTCTTCGAAATTCAGGCCGCCTTTGCGGGAAACATCATCACCGGCTTTATCCGCCTGGAAGGTCAGTCGGTCGGTGTGGTGGCCAACCAGCCGATGGTGCTTGCCGGCTGTCTGGACATTGACGCCAGCCGCAAGGCCGCCCGCTTTGTGCGGTTCTGCGACGCCTTCGAGATCCCGATCCTGACGCTGGTGGACGTGCCGGGCTTCCTGCCGGGGACCGCACAGGAATATGGCGGCGTCATCAAGCATGGCGCGAAACTTCTGTTCGCCTATGCCGAAGCGACGGTGCCGAAGGTCACTGTCCTGACCCGCAAGACCTATGGCGGGGCCTATGTCGTGATGTCGTCCAAGCATCTGCGCGGCGATTTCAACTATGCCTGGCCCACCGCCGAGGTTGCCGTGATGGGGGCCAAGGGCGCGGTCGAGATCCTGTACCGCAGCGAACTTGGTGACCCTGCCAAGATATCCGCCCGGGTGAAAGACTACGAAGACCGCTTTGCCAACCCCTTCGTCGCCGCCGAAAAGGGCTTTATCGATGAGGTGATCATGCCCCATTCCACGCGCCGCCGGGTGGCCCGCGCCTTTGCCTCACTGCGGGGCAAGAAGCTGACCAATCCATGGAAAAAGCACGACAATATACCGCTTTGATGCACATGTCCCGTACACACCGTCTGGCCCTTGCGGCACTGTTCGCGGTTCTTGCTGCAGCTGGCGGCTGCGATGAGGGCCCGCCCGCGGGCGATGAAATCGCGGTCCCCTCGGGCCGTGACGTGCGCCTGATCGAGATCGTCAGCAACGCTCCGGGGCCAGAGGGCGCAACGGCGCGTTTCCGGTTTCTGGCACCTGGTCTGACCGAGGCGGATATTCCATCCTCAGCGGCCGACATGCAGGCCCTGTGTGACAGCTTTGCGCTGGGCCGGATTGACGGAATGGTCCCTTCGCCACAGCAGATCATCATCTCGCTTTCCAGTGCCGAAGTGCCGTTTGGCGAAGCGGCACCGGATGTGGTTCAGTTCTTCGAGGCGTTCGGCGTCGAGACCGGCACCTGTATTCTGGCGCCATTCTGATGCGCGCGCGGGGTCCCGTTTTTCTGACTGGCCAGAGACTGGCCCGTGATGTAGGAACGCCACAGGTCAGGAACTTGGTCCCAAGCCGGTGTCCTTGGTTTCCCGGTTCGGGTAAACTTAGCACGGGCCGGATCGTTGTGGCCGTTAACGCAGAACGGGGGCTGGCGCACGCAGGTGCAGACAAAGCGCCCCAAGAAAGATGGAGTCGAGGATGTCGAAGAGCGGACGTATCATTCTGGTCATCGCTATGGCTGCTGCCATGGCTGCTTGCGCCAAGAAAGAAGAAGAAGTCATGGTCGTTGATCCGATCTCGGTTGAGCCGACCGAAACCGGCAAATACAAGTGATCTTTCGGCGCGGGCCCGTCAGTCGCGGCTGACCGGGCCCGCACCATACTGCCCCCGGTCGCTGGCCTTTGCCACCCGGTCCCACATTCCTTCAGATCCTGCTTACGCGTTGTGCCTCTGGGCTAATGCGGAGCTTTCGCTTATCCGTCCTTCCGGTCGCCCAGACAAAGGACAGAACAGATGCTGAAGCACCGCGGTTTTCCCGGCAGGCTTACCGGGACTGATTATCAATTCGTCATCCGCCGGGCCAACAAGAAGGATGGCCCGACCAAGCTGATCGCGCGCGAACGCTACAAGGACCGTAAGCACGTGGACCGGCTGGCCGATCAGGGCTTCATGGCCGCCCTGTGGCAGCAGTTCGGTGAGGAACCGTTCGAGCGTGGCAATCTGGATGCGGGCCGGCTGTCGTGGCTGTTCGGGCGTGAGGTTGTGGCGGCAGAAGACCCCTTCGACCCCTCCAGTTATGAGGCGCTGCTGCGCATCGACCGCCGCCGCGCCGAGGCGGCTTTCCCGGACGTCTTCGCCCCTGATGCGCCCTTGATCGTGGCGGATGACTGGGAAGACGAGGACGAATAGGCATGAACGCGCCGATCACCGACCCAGTCTGGCAACCTTTTGCCAACCCCTCGGCGGTCGTTGCCGGCGTATTTGCAATGTCTCAAGTGCTGCGGCATTGTTTCCCTGCGGGCCAAAAGCAGAACTTTTTTGGCGCTCGCACTGACGACCCTTCCCTTACCCCTTCCCTGCGGTCCGGCCCTTCCCAGGCCGGACCGACCCCTTCTGCGGGGCGGAACGGTGCCGATCGCATGGGTGCGGCCAGAATCTGCTTTGAAATCCGCGATATTGCGGTAGAATCTTCTGCAATAACAACAAACCAACGAGGCAGTTTTCCATGCGCAAGTCACTTATCCTTCTCGCCCTACTTTCCACTCCGCTCGCTGGCTGCATGCAGGACCCCGCGTCGCGCGGGCTGGCCGGTGCCGCTGCGGGCGCCCTTGTGGCCGATGCTTTCGATGAAAACATCATCGCCGGCGCCGCAATCGGTGGCCTTGCCGGTGCTGCAACTTGCGGTATCGAACTGGGCCTGCCGCCCTGCAACTCCGGCTACTGATCCACATCTAGATCTGGCCGCCTGCGGGCGGCCGACGCCACCAATCAGGACCATCCGGGCTGACCGCCCGGGTGGTCCTTTGCTATTCACGACCTGAGGGGGGAAGCCGATGTTCAAGAAGATCCTGATCGCCAACCGGGGTGAAATCGCCTGCCGCGTCATCAAGACCGCGCGCAAGATGGGGATCAAGACGGTGGCCGTC
>JANPJU010000021.1:0-54427 GCA_031425675.1 Paracoccaceae bacterium
CAGATGGACGCCGCCCGTTCCGCCCTTTCCCACCTGCGCCCCGAGGTCAAGGTGATGAGCGCGGGCGACAGCATCGAGATCTTCAAGGAGGTCGGCCTGCCGAAGGACGTGGCCCGCCGCTTCGAGGTGGCGAAGATGCACGGCACCCATGGCATCGGCCACACCCGCATGGCGACCGAAAGCGCCGTCACCACCATGGGCGCGCATCCGTTCTCCACCGGGCCGGACCAGTGCCTTGTCCACAACGGCAGCCTTTCCAACCACAACGGGTTGCGGCGCGAGCTGATCCGCAAGGGCATGACCTTCGAGACCCAAAACGACACCGAGGTCGCCGCGGCCTACGTCAGCCAGAAGCTGAAGGAAGGCGAGGATCTGGGCACCGCGCTGGAGTCGGGCCTGGACGATCTGGACGGGTTCTTCACCTTCGTCGTCGGCACCAAGAACGGGTTCGGCGTGGTCCGCGACCCCATCGCCTGCAAGCCCGCCGTGATGGCGGAGACGGATGACTATGTGGCCTTCGGGTCGGAATATCGGGCGCTGGTCAACCTGCCGGGCATCGAAAACGCTCGCATCTGGGAGCCGGAGCCTGCCACTGTGTATTTCTGGGAGCGTTGAGAGAATGCAGACCTTCGACCTTGGCGCGCAGGGGTTGCGCGCGCTGAACTCCTCGCTTCACGCCTTGAAAGGCCAGACCAACATGACCGCGTGGGAAGTGGTCAACCCAAAGGGCGCACATGCCATTGCCGCCGGGGTGGATGCGCCGGTGGAAATCACCGTGCGCGGATCGACAGGCTATTACTGCGCTGGCATGAACAAGCAGGCGACGATCCGCATCAAGGGATCTGCCGGGCCAGGGGTTGCCGAGAACATGATGTCGGGGACCGTCATCATCGACGGGGATGCCAGCCAATATGCGGGCGCCACCGGGCGTGGGGGACTGTTGGTCATCAAGGGCAATGCCTCCAGCCGCTGCGGGATTTCAATGAAGGGCATCGACATCGTGGTGCATGGCAACATCGGCCACATGTCCTGCTTCATGGCGCAGTCTGGCAATGTGCTGGTCCTTGGCAACGCGGGCGAGGCTTTGGGCGACAGCCTGTATGAGGCCCGCATCTTCGTGCGCGGCTCGGTCAAATCCCTCGGCGCCGACTGCGTTGAGAAGGAAATGCGGGATGAACACTACACGCTGGTGGAAGACCTGCTTCGCAGGGGTGAGGCTGAGGCGAAGGCCAGACCGCAAGAGTTCCGGCGCTATGGCTCGGCCCGCAAGCTTTACACTTTCAACATCGACAACGCGTCCTCGTACTAAGGCACCGGCATGAGCGATTTCCCCCGTACCCCGCCCCGCTACTCTGCCACCTTCACCCCCGCAATAAACGCTGAAATCCGCCGTGCGGCAGCGACCGGCATCTATGACATTCGCGGCGGCGGCACCAAGCGGCACCTGCCGCACTTCGACGACCTGCTGTTCCTTGGTGCCTCGATCAGCCGCTATCCGCTGGAAGGCTACCGCGAGAAATGCGCGACGGATGTGTGGTTGGGGACGCGTCATGCGAAGAACCCGATCCATCTGGAAATCCCCATCACCATCGCGGGGATGAGCTTTGGCGCGCTGTCCGGCCCCGCCAAGGAGGCGCTTGGCCGTGGTGCGACGTCGGCAGGGACCAGCACCACCACGGGCGACGGCGGGATGACCGAGGAGGAGCGCGGCCATTCCAAAACGCTGGTCTATCAATACCTGCCCAGCCGCTATGGCATGAACCCCGACGACCTGCGCCGCGCTGACGCGATCGAGATTGTCGTGGGTCAAGGTGCGAAACCGGGCGGCGGCGGCATGTTGCTGGGGCAAAAGATCAGCGACCGCGTGGCCAATATGCGCAACTTGCCGAAGGGGATCGACCAACGCTCTGCCTGCCGGCACCCGGACTGGACGGGCCCGGATGACCTTGAAATCAAGATCCTTGAACTGCGCGAAATCACGAACTGGGAAAAGCCGATCTATGTAAAGATTGGCGGCGCGCGGCCCTATTATGACACGGCGCTTGCCGTGAAGGCGGGGGCGGATGTCGTCGTCCTTGACGGCATGCAGGGCGGCACGGCGGCGACGCAGGATGTGTTTATCGAACATGTGGGCATGCCGATTCTGGCCTGCATTCCGCAGGCCGTGAAGGCGCTGCAGGACCTCGGGATGCACAGACGCGTGCAGCTGATCGTCTCGGGCGGTATCCGCTCCGGTGCCGACGTGGCCAAGGCAATGGCGCTTGGCGCGGATGCGGTTTCCATCGGGACGGCGGCGCTGATTGCGCTGGGTGACAACGACCCGCGTTGGGAAGAAGACTACCAGAAGCTGGGCACCACCGCCGACGCCTATGATGACTGGCATGAGGGGCGTGATCCGGCGGGGATCACCACCCAGGACCCGGAGCTTTCTGCGCGGTTTGACCCGGTGCTGGGCGGGCGACGGTTGAAGAACTACCTCAAGGTCATGACGCTGGAGGCGCAGACCATCGCGCGGGCCTGCGGCAAGAACCACCTGCATAATCTGGAGCCTGAGGATCTGTGCTCTCTCACCATCGAGGCGGCGGCGATGGCGGGGGTTCCGCTGGCGGGCACCAACTGGATACCGGGACGTAACGGCGGCTTCTAGGGAAGCCGCCGTTTTCACAAGAAAAAACATAAAGACGACAGGGAGTTACAGCGATGGCGAAAGACCTTGCCAAGTGGGCCAAGGAAAAGGGCGTCAAGTATTTCATGATTTCCTACACCGACCTGTTCGGGTCGCAGCGGGCCAAGCTGGTGCCGACGCAGGCGATCAACGACATGGCGGTGGACGGGGCCGGGTTCGCGGGCTTTGCCACCTGGCTGGACCTGACGCCCGCGCACCCCGACCTGATGGCGGTGCCTGATCCATCCTCGGCAATCCAGTTGCCGTGGAAGAAGGACGTGGCCTGGGTCGCGGCCCGCGCGACGATGGAGGAAAAACTCGTCGATCAGGCCCCGCGCAACGTGCTGGAAAAGCTGGTGGCCGAGGCCGCGAAGGATGGGCTGCGGGTGAAGACGGGGGTGGAGCCGGAGTTCTTCATCCTGAACGCCGATGGCTCTGGCCCGTCCGACATCTATGACACGGCGGAAAAGCCCTGCTATGACCAGCAGGCGGTGATGCGGCGCTATGACGTGATCTCGGAAGTCTGCGACTACATGCTGGAGTTGGGCTGGGAGGCCTACCAGAACGACCACGAGGACGCGATCGGCCAGTTCGAGATGAACTGGAAATATGACGACGCCCTGCAAACCGCCGACAAGCACAGCTTCTTCAAATTCATGGTCAAGTCGGTCGCCGAAAAGCACGGCTTCCGCGCGACCTTTATGCCGAAACCGTTCAAAGGGCTGACGGGCTCGGGCTGCCACGCGCATATCTCGGTGTGGAGCCTGGACGGCAAGACCAACGCCTTTGCCGACAAATCGAAGGAGCTGGGGCTGAGCGACCAAGGGCGGACGTTTCTGGGCGGGATCATGAAGCACGCCTCGGCCTTGGCCGCGATCTGCAATCCGACGGTGAACAGCTACAAGCGGATCAACGCGCCACGCACGTCAAGCGGGGCGACCTGGGCGCCGAATACGGTGACCTGGACCGGGAACAACCGGACCCACATGGTCCGCGTGCCGGGGCCGGGGCGGTTTGAGCTGCGGCTGCCGGATGGGGCTGCGAATCCGTATCTGCTTCAAGCTGTCATCATCGCGGCAGGGCTGGATGGGGTGCGGACCAAGGCCGATCCGGGCAAGCGCCATGACATCGACATGTACCAGATGGGGCACACGGTGAAGAACGCACCGAGGCTGCCGCTGAACCTGCTGGATGCGCTGCGGGAATACGACAAGGACAAGACGCTGAAGGCGATGATGGGCGAAGGATTTTCAACCGCCTTTCTGAAACTGAAGACTCAGGAATGGCACAGTTACTGCAGCCACTTTTCGAAGTGGGAGACGGAGAACACGCTTGATATCTAAGGTGTCCCCGGCAGGGCCAGTCCATTGGCGCATATGAAGTCAATGGGTTGGCCGCGATGGTTCAGGGATTTTTACAGATTGGACTAAGATCCAAGATCGACAAATCCCCTAGCAAGATGAAGCCACTTGTTGTGCCGCTGGCAGATCCCAATCGCTGAACAGCGTTTTGAAGTAAGCAAGGCGATGGGGCATCAAAGCCTTGGTTTTTGCTTCGATTTCCGGGGGAAGGCGTCCCGGATGCTTGATGATGGCCCACGCAAAAAGGGCGGATTCAGCCATGTCTTCCTGCGAAGGTTTGCCTGCGGCATATTCGGTAATGAAGCGGGCATCGGCTTTCTGTGCGGTCAACCATGCAGCACTTGAGGCATGAGGGACATCCAGCGTTGCATGGACGGATTCATGAAAGACCGTTTCCGAGATATCTCGCGTTGAAACCCGCGATTTGATGTTTTCGGAGTACATTACGAAAAAGCGCCCGACATCCTCTGAAAACGCGGCGTCGCTGCCTTGATGGATGACGATGTGACTAAGGCGCGCGCGCATCTGCGTCGGAAGCCTGGCGACCGCACGGATCACAGGGTCAACCAAGACCGTTGCTTGTTCCGATGTCCCGACATCCGGGTGGACAAAAATCTGGACGATCTCGTCATCCGCAAACGTTGCCCGGAACATTCGCACGTCATCGACGAAAAGGACATCAGACCGCTTGTCGGGCACTTCTGCGGTCGTCGTACCCAGGTATTGAAGGCAAAAGCTTTCCTCTGGGTCATCTTCACGGATGAAATCGAGGTTATTTGAGACCACTGAGTTCTTGAACAGCGGTTCTGCAATGGCGGTCACTGTAGCAGCAAGCAAGACTGCTGTGGCGAAAAGACCTGAGCTGCGCAAAGAGAAGTGTGTCCCTGAGAATTCAAACCAGCGGCGGACGGGTCTGCCTATGCGGGCTTGGCCACCGGAGTAACCGTCAGAAGGGACAGAAGCCCACAGGCACGTGTTTTTTGCAACTTGGGTAATCAAAGGTCTACTCCACCGGCGTTTCCGGCCCGGCGATGTGGACGGCCAGCAGGCAGCCGTTCGGGGTGTGGGAGTTGTGCTCGGTCCCGTCGCGGTAGAACACGAGGTCTCCGGCCCGAAGGATCGTGCCGTCGCTTTCGTGCAACTCGCCTTCCAGGATGAGGAATTGCTCGTGACCGTTGTGACGATGGCCGCGCGTCGTCATGCCGGGGGGCATGCGGTAGACGTGAAACCCGGTGCCAAGTTCAATCGTATCGTCCAGCTGCAGGATCGCATCGCCCAGCGCCAGACCGTCCGGATAGACAAAGGGCGTGAAGGGCGCCTGATGGATGTTCGCGATGCGGCGGTCGGTCGAGGCGATGGGTTTCATGGGCTGGCTCCACTACGGTTCCGGCAACCATGCTTGTTCATTGACTGGAAAGTCAATGAGCCGATCGCGCGCGACAGGCAGACAGTTGCCCGGCCAGGTGTGATCTGCCAGTTTTGACCCGAACGTCACGACTCGGCGCAACGCGCGGGCATTTGTCCCAGCCAAGATGTTTACCAACAGGAAGAAGATTTGACACCTACGCAACTCTGCTTCTACGTTTCACGACAACATGGCCTGCAGCAATGGCAGGCAAGCCAACAGCCGGAGGTTTGAGATGAAGAAGAAAGTTGCCGTGATCGGTGCAGGGCCGTCCGGCCTGGCGCAGCTGCGTGCGTTCCAGTCGGCGCAGGCGAAGGGCGACGAGATCCCCGAGGTGGTGTGCTTTGAAAAGCAGTCCAACTGGGGCGGATTGTGGAACTATACCTGGCGGACCGGGCTGGATGAGTATGGAGAGCCGGTGCATTGCAGCATGTACCGCTATCTGTGGTCGAACGGGCCAAAGGAGGGTTTGGAATTCGCGGACTATTCGTTCGAGGAGCACTTTGGAAAACAGATCGCCAGCTATCCGCCCCGCGCCGTTCTGTTCGACTACATCGAGGGTAGGGTGAAGAAGGCCGGAGTGCGCGACTGGATCCGGTTTTCCACCACGATCCGCATGGTGAAGTACAATGAGGCCAAGGGCAACTTCACCGTCACCGCGCATGATCTGGCCAATGACCGGATGTATGACGAAGAGTTTGACAACGTCATCGTCGCAAGCGGCCACTTCTCGGTGCCGAACGTGCCGGAATACCCCGGCTTTGACAAGTTCAACGGCCGGGTTTTGCACGCCCATGACTTCCGCGACGCGCGCGAATTCACGGGCAAGGACCTGCTCTTGCTCGGGTCAAGCTATTCGGCTGAGGATGTCGGAAGCCAGTGCTGGAAATACGGTGCCAAGTCGGTGACTGTGGCCTTCCGCAATGCGCCGATGGGGTATAACTGGCCGGACAACTGGAAAGAAGTGCCAAAGCTGGAAAGGGTCGATGAGACGACGGCCTACTTCTCAGATGGGACCAGCAAGAAGATTGACGCGATCATTCTGTGCACCGGCTATAAGCACCACTTCCCCTTCCTGCCGGATGACCTTCGGCTGAAAACCAAGAACCGGCTGGCGGCGGCTGACCTGTATAAGGGCGTGGCCTGGGTACATAATCCAAAGTTGTTCTATCTGGGCATGCAGGACCAGTGGTTCACCTTCAACATGTTCGACGCGCAGGCCTGGTGGGTGCGCAATGCGATCATGGGCCGGATTGCCATACCCACTGACAAGGCCGCTTTGCTGAAGGATGTTGAGGACCGTGTGGCGCATGAAGATGCGGGTCAGGATGCGCATGACGCGATCCATTATCAGGGCGACTATGTGAAAGAACTGATTGCCGAAACCGACTATCCCGCGTTCGACGTGGACGGCGCTTGCGAAGCGTTCTTTGAATGGAAAGATCACAAGAAGGGCGACATCATGGGCTTCCGCAACAATGCCTACAAGTCGGTGATCACCGGCACGATGGCCCCGGTGCACCACACCCCCTGGAAGGACGCGCTGGAAGATTCGATGGACAGCTATCTGAAGAATTGACCACGGCCGGGTTGAAACAAACGGGGCTCCGCCGGTGCGGGGCCTTTTGCTTTTGCCCGTTTGTTGTGCGCCGGTGTGGCATGACAAGGGGCACACGATCGATGGGTTCATCACGTCCGGTCTGTTGACCAACCCTGGCGCCCGGCACCGATCGCTTTGCCCGGCCACATGAAACAATGTTTCGCACCAATAAAATTACTTCTCGCCAACCCAATCGTCACATGCTTAGTTTCGCGACATCAGGTCGCAAGACATGCTTGCCCCGGCCTGACCCGAAACCACGCGGCAGAGGGAGACATTTGCATCGCGGGCGCAGGACGTCTGGCTGTGGACTTCACAGTACGGCGGGCCGGCACAACAAGAACAAGACGGCAGGGCAGAGAGCAGGGCGCCAGCCCCGGCAATCGCACCGGCCAGACATCCAACAGGAGTGAGGACATGACGACTGAAACGGGATCGGGCCAGATGGTCCGGGCACTTAGCTGGAAGGGGGCCTTCTGGGTCGCCGCCGGCGTGCCGCCACTGGTGTTGTTTTCCATCGGCGGAATCGCCGGGACCACGGGCAAGCTGGCCTTTGTGGTCTGGATCATCTCGATGATCATGGGGTTTCTGCAGAGTTTTACCTATGCCGAAATGACCGGGATGTTCGGTAACAAGTCAGGCGGCACCAGCGTCTACGGGGCGACGGCCTGGCTGCGCTATGGCAAGCTGATTGCGCCCCTTTCGGTGTGGTGCAACTGGTTTGCCTGGTCGCCGGTTCTTTCGCTTGGCTGCGCCATAGCTGCGGGCTATATCCTGAATGCGCTGTTCCCGATCCCGCTGACTGACAGTCAGCCGGTGCTTGACTGGATTGCCGCCAACCTCGCCACCTACACCGCAGAAACGCAAACTGTCATCGACTATATGGCTTCGAACAGCGTGTCGGCCGCGGATGCCATACAGGCGGTGGCGGCGGCAGATGCGGTGACTGCGCTGACCCCGGCGTTCCGGGTCTGGGAAGCGTTCACCATCAGCGTTCCGGGCCTTGGGACGCTGCACTTCAACTCGACCTTCCTGATCGGTGTCGCGTTGATGCTTGTGATCCTGGCGATCCAACATCGCGGCGTGGCACAGACCGCTATGGCGCAGAAATGGCTGGCGGTGATCGTGCTGGTGCCACTGTTGCTGGTCGGCCTTGTGCCGATCTTCAACGGCTCGATCGACTGGATGAACGTCACCAACCTGGTGCCACCCACCGCCGCCTATTCCGGTGTGGACGGCGAATGGAACATCGGCGGTTGGACGCTGTTCCTCGGTGGTCTATACATTGCGGCCTGGTCGACCTACGGCTTTGAAACCGCCGTCTGCTATACGCGAGAGTTGAAGGACCCCAAGACCGACACCTTCCGCGCGATCTTCTATTCCGGCCTCCTGTGCGCGGTGTTCTTCTTCCTGATCCCGTTCTCGTTCCAGGGCGTCTTGGGACAAGAGGGGATGCTGGCCCCCGGCATCGTTGACGGCACCGGTGTGGGTGAGGCCCTGGGCAACACCATCGGCGGCGGGCCGGTGGTCACGCAGATCTTCGTGATCCTGATGATCATGGCGCTGTTTCTGGCGATCATGACGGCGATGGCCGGATCGTCGCGCACGCTGTACCAGGGATCGCGCGATGGCTGGCTGCCCAAGTATCTGGGCCATGTGAACAAGAACGGCGCGCCGGACCGGGCCATGTGGACGGATGTGGCCTTCAACGTGGTGCTGCTGGCGCTTGCCTCGGACATCACCGGCTATTTCTACGTTCTGGCGATTTCGAACGTCGGCTACATCCTGTTCAACTTCCTCAACCTGAACGCGGGGTGGATTCACCGGATCGATTCGGCGCACATGGAGCGTCCGTGGAAAGCGCCAACCTGGCTGATCGGGGTCAACACGGTGCTGGCCTTCGTGAATGCCCTTTTTCTGGGCGCCGGGGCCAAGGTCTGGGGCTATGAAAACGCGCTGTGGTCGGGCCTTGCTTTCGCCGCGCTGATCTTCCCGGTGTTCTGGTATCGCCATTACATTGTGGATCAGGGCAAGTTTCCCAAGGAAGCCTATGAAGACCTGGGCCTGCCGTATGGCGAACTGGGCGAGCGGAAGGCAGGGATGCTGCCCTATCTGGCCCTTATCCTTGGCGCTGGGGTGGTCTTGTGGGCCAACTGGTTCTTCGTCCTGCCTGCTTGAAAGTACGGAAAGGCCGTCCTTGCGGCGGCCTTTCCTGCAGTGCGCATGTTTTCTGGCAAGAAAGAATGTTGCACTGAATTATTGCTTTCTGGCGGGAATCGACTGACACTGGCGGAAAACAGATAATCTGCAGGGAGACAGTAGATGACCAATTCCTGGCGCTTCTCGACGTTGATCGACCGCCACCGCGCTTTGGGGTCAGACCTTGAAGACTGGAGCGGGATGGGCACGGCCTGGTCCTATTCCAAGGGTGACCCGGACGCTGAATACATGGCGATCCGCACCAAGGCCGGGCTGATGGATGTGTCGGGCCTGAAGAAGGTGCATATCACCGGGCCAGCGGCCAGCCATGTGATCGAACGGGCCACGACGCGGAACATGGAAAAGCTGATGCCGGGCCGGTCGGTCTATGCGACGATGCTGAACGACGCGGGCAAGTTCGTCGATGACTGCGTGATCTACCGCCTGGCGCCGAACGCCTTCATGGTTGTCCACGGCTCGGGCGGCGCGCATGAGCAGCTGACGATGGCCGCGACAGGACGGGATGTGTCGATCCGGTTCGATGACAACCTTCATGACCTGTCGCTGCAGGGGCCGCTGGCGGTGGAGTACCTGGAAAAGCATGTGCCGGGGATCCGGGCGCTGCCGTATTTCGCCCATATGCAGACCTCGCTGTTCGGCAAGCCCGCGATGATCTCGCGCACCGGCTACACGGGTGAGCGCGGGTATGAGCTGTTCGTCCGTGGGCAGGATGCGCCGATGATCTGGGACCGGATCCTTGAGGAAGGAAAGGCGATGGGTATCATCCCGTGCCGCTTTACCACGCTGGATATGCTGCGTACCGAAAGCTACCTTCTGTTCTTCCCCTTTGACAATTCCGAGATGTATCCATTTGAAGATGAAGGCCCCGGAGATACGCTGTGGGAACTCGGCCTGGATTTCACAGTCTCGCCCGGGAAAACCGGCTTTCGCGGGGCCGAGGAGCATTACCGGCTGAAGGGCCGCGAGCGGTTCAAGATCTGGGGCCTGAAGCTTGAGGGGAAGAACGTCCCCGGCAACGGCGCGCCGGTGTTCCGTGATGGGGTTCCGGTCGGGCTGGTGACGCAGGCAATGCATTCGCCGCTGAACAACTGGACCGTCGCCATCGCCCGCCTGCCAGTGGATTGCGCCAACAACGGCACCAAGCTGGAGGTCCGCTGCGGGACGCATGGGCCGCTTGCAGCCACGACCCACTCGATGCCGTTCTACGACATCAAGAAAGAACGCCGCACCGCGAAGGACTGACATGCTGACCCCCGTCACCCCCACGATCCGCAGCCGCCCGGTCTACGCCCCGCTTGAGCCAAAACCCGGGCGGCTTCACTTGATGGTTGCTGATGGCGAAGGGGCGGATGCCTTGATTGACTTGCTTGGAAAAGTGAACGATCGTTCGCAAATGCTTGCGTTGGCGCATGTGATGTATACGCCGGGGCCGAACGGTACCGACCGAAGCGATGCGCTGAAGGCGTTGGGCGTGGCGCAGTTCTTCCGTGCGCCGACGATCCCCGCGCTTCTGCCTCGGCTGATCAAGGTTCTGGCTGACGCGTATATGGGGACGCAGTTCTACCTTGCCGGAACCGAGGGTCTGATCGGCCAGACAGAGCGTGAGATCATGGCGACGGGTTTTCCGGTCGGCGCGATACAGAAGGAGCATCGCGGATCGACGGTGCGGCGGGTGCAATGCGTGCACTGCAAGGGGATCACGGAAAGTGTGGCGACCGACCCCTTCAAATGCAGCCATTGCGGACTGAACCTGTTTGTTCGCGACCACTACTCGCGCCGGATCGCCGCGTTTCAGGGGGTGAACATCGATGCCGAAGACCCCGGTTTGGTGCCCGAACCGGTGGTGAAGTTCACATGAGCGGCGGTGCCAAGCTGCAGGTCGTCGTGGATCAGGTGGTGCCGGTCAATGACCTGATTACCCGGTTCAGGTTCGTCAGCCGTGATGGGTCGCCCTTGCCAGCCTTCTCTGGTGGGGCGCATACCGTGGTCGAGATGGATGATCATGGTGTCCGCAGGCTGAATCCCTATTCGCTTATGTCGGATCCTGAGGATCGGTCAGGCTATGAGATTTCGGTTCGCCGCGATGATCAGGGGCGGGGCGGTTCGCTTTTCATGCATCGGCATGTCAAGCCGGGGATGGAAATGACGCTGTCCTACCCCGTCAATCTGTTCCCGCTGGACTCGCGCGCGAAGAAACATCTGATGATCTCGGGAGGGATTGGCATCACCCCTTTCCTTGCGCAGATCGCGCAGCTGACCCATTTCGGCGGGCGGTTCGAACTGCACTATGCTGCCCGCAATCGCGCGCTTGGTGCCTATATGGACCGGCTGACATCTGCGCATCCAGACCGGGTCCATTGCTATTTCGACGAAGAAAAACAAGCGATTGATCTGAATCGCATCCTGTCAAATCAACCGATTGGCACACATCTTTACGTTTGTGGGCCGAAGGGGATGATCAACTGGGTCCTCGCCACCGCCGAAGCTATGGGCTGGCCAAGGCTGGCGTTGCACCATGAGGAATTCCTGGCCCCCGGCACGGGTCTTCCATTTGCCGTGCACCTTGCTGCAAGTGGCAAGACCATCACTGTCGGCACAACGCAAAGCCTTTTGGAGGCTATGGAGGCGGCGGGGGTAGATGCCCCGTACCTTTGCCGTGGCGGGGCCTGCGGGCAATGCGAAACAAACGTTCAGAAATGTGATGGCACGATCCTCCATCGGGACCACTGGCTATCCCCGGAAGAGCATGCCGAGGGTAGGAAGATCATGCCCTGCGTCAGCCGCTTTGAAGGCAAGACCCTTGTCATCGACCGATAGGAGACGACCATGAGCCTTGATTTCAAACCTGACTTCAGTCCCGGCGCCTTCAACGACTTCTTCCGCGATGAGACGTTCCGAAACGACTTTACCTACCGCAACTCGCCCCAGAACATCCGGCGTTTTCCGTTCCCCTTTGACCGCGACGACTATATGTACTCGGTCAACATGGAGCCGCATGTTCCGGGCCGCAAAGGGACCGCGTTTGAACACATCCTGGACGTGGATGAGCACTATGTGGCGGAAATGCTGGACCGCGCCAAGGTGCTGGACGATGATCCTCTGCGCTGCCAATCGCTGCCACACATGACTTTGGCTGGCTGGGACCTGCTGGAACTGATCATGGAGGCAAAAGCGCGGGATTATCCGCATTGGTTTTCGCTGACCAAGAACGGCAACCGCTGGCACTGGGTAAACCGACCGCTGGGTATTGAACAAACGTTCACATTCCTGGACGAAAGTACGCTGCCTTATGGTCCGTTCGAATACATCACCCGCCAGACCCAAGGCGATTTCAGTCTGCAGGACGAGCGTGACAATGACCTGTGGATGGATGCCGGGATGATTACCAGTCAGGCGGACTGGTCGCTAGATTTCGACATCGGCATGAGCTTTATGGAATGGCACGCCCCCGTTCCGCTTGCCCATGAGAAGGGCGTGTTCGATCGGGCGCTCAAATTCCTGCTCAAGCTCCAGCATGGTGCGCCGGTGCGGCGATTCAACTGGACAATGACGGTCAACCCTCTGCTCGACACCGCGCCTGAGACCTATCCGGTCTGGGGACCGACAAAAGCGAGCCTGACGCCAGAGAACCTTGGGAGAAAACAGCACCTGCGGGTGGAATTGCAATCGCTGTACCGCCTGCCCAGATCCAACGCGATTGCCTTTGACATTCGCTGCTACCTTGCCAGCTTTGACGAGATTGCCACCGTCCCGAAATGGGCGCGCCGCCTTCACCGCGTGGTGCGCGACTTGCCGGAAGAGTTGGCGACCTACAAAGGCTTCATCCGGAACCGGCCGGCCATGGTTGAGTGGCTGTCAAAACACGATGACGGGGCCCCGACTTTGCCCGGGTGGTGGCCGGATGACTGATCGTGGGCCGCTCGCGCTTGGGTTCCTGATGTTTCCGGGGTTTCCGATGGCCTGCCTTACCTCGGCCATCGAACCCTTGCGCGCGGCGAATGAAATTACCGGGCGCCGGGAATTTGTCTGGACGCTGATCTCGGAGGCGACGGGCGCGGTGCGGTCGTCGGCCGAGATCGGGTTTGAGCCTGACACAACCCTGCAGGAGGCCGATGGGCTTGACCATTTGTATCTGCTGGCTCCGCCCATCGCCACCTTCGCCGATCCACGCCGCAGCCCTGCGCGGCTGCGCTGGCTCGACCGGACGGGTGTCACCTTGGGGGCGTTCTCCGGTGGGATTTTCCCCTTGGCGCGTGCCGGGCTGATGGAGGGGCGGCCCTGTTCGGTTCACTGGTGCTATGAGGCGGCGTTCCGTGCGGATTTTCCGGGGGTTGAGGCGCGTGAGGCTGCCATTCTGCGGGAAGGACGGCGAATCACGGTATCAGGTGCGGGGGCGGTGTTCGACCTGATGCTGCGGTTGATCGAGGAACGCCTTGGCCGCGATTGCATGACGGAAGTGGCCTGCTGGTTCCAGCACCCGTTCGTGCGCGATGCCGATGCCAGCCAGAAGGTGCCGGTGGCCCGCGGTGGTGGCACGACCGATGCCCTTCCCGCAGCAATCCGGGAGGCCATACGCCTGTTTGAAACCCATGTCGAAGACCCCCTGCGAATCCCGGACGTGGCAGCGGCGGTCGGCCTTTCGGGGCGGCATTTTGAGCGGACTTTCAAACGTGAGACTGGGCAAAGCCCGCTCCGGTATTACCACCACCTGCGGTTGATGAAGGCGCGACAGCGGGTTCTTTATTCCAACGACACGTTTCGCGAGATTGCCGCCTCGGTCGGCTACATGACCTCCAGTCCGATGATCCGGCACTACACCCAGTTCTTTGGCGTCAGCCCCCGCGATGAACGCCGGCTGACGCAATCCGTCCGGCGCGCGGTGTCTGCAGAAGCGGCAGAATAATTCAGCCTTGCGATGACAGGACAGCCACGCCCGCAAAGACAATGGCGATTCCCGCCCATTGCACCGCACGAACCGGCTCTGCCAGAAAACGCCAGGCCAGAAGGACTGTGACCAGCCCGAAACAGGACGAGGTGACCGACGCAAACTCGGGCCTTGCAAAGCTGCCAGCGGCCGTGACGGCGAACATGCCGCCAAGGTCAAGGGCAGCCATCAGCCCAAGCATTGGCCAGACCGAGAACGCGGGGCGGATCGGCACACGTTGCACCACAACAAGTGCCAGAATACCCGCGAAACCGGCGATTCGGGCGATCATGGCAATGGGCAGGTCCGCAGCTGCTTCGGCCGCCGAATGAAGCATGCCAAGGCTGGCAAAGAACCCGATGGCAGCGGCCACGGCCCATGCAATTGCCTTGCGGCTGGGGCCTTCGCCGCCAGCACCTTCTCCCCGCGCGACAAGCGCAACTCCGCCAACAACCGCCGCTGCGGCCAGCCAGACCAGCGCCGTTATCTCTTGGCCCTGCACCATGGCAAGGCCGACCGACAGCAGCGGATAGGCGCCGCAGATCGGTGCGACCAGCCGGACCGGCCCGATGGCAAAGGCACGATACAAGGCATAGACCCCCAAGGCGTAAATCAGGCCTGCAAGCGCGGTAAAGCCAACCAGCCCGGCAGTGAGCTCTGCCCAGCCCGGAGTGGCCAGCGCGAAGGGTAGGATCCACAGCACACCAAAGCCGAGGACCAGCAGATAAAGCGCCCCCGCATCACCGGCAGCCGAGACGCGCCGCACGGAAAAGTCGTGCAGGCCCCAGACAATGGCCGCTGTCAGACCCAGAAAAAGGGACTCCATCTTCACCTCTCGCACCGCAACGCATGCGGGCGTATCATGCAAGTTGCTTGCGATGAAGAACAAGCCGCGATATTCCTGTAGTTAAAATTCGTTGTCTAACGGTCAAGTTGAAAGCAGGTGCCGATGCTGGACTTACCCTATCCGATGGTCACACCCGGCCCGCCGCGGCCCAGCCGTATTCTGACACCACAGGGCTTTTCCCGCCATCACGGGCAGGAACGGCATGTCGTACCAGGTGGCGGTTCCGTTCTCTTGCAGGTCATGCCGGGTGACCGGCTTGTGCTGGTCAATGATGAGGGCGGACAGCCTTGCGAACTGATCGCCACCACCACAGACGGGCGAATTGATGCAGGCGTTCTGGGGCAGGTTGGTTCTTCAACCGCCGAGGGGCTGAAGGCGATGCTGGCGCAGGGTGAGCCAAGCCTTGCGCGACTGCGCAAGGGGTTGGTCCAGCGCGGGATCGATCTGGCCAAGGCGGGGGGGATGCGGATTTTCGGGCCGGACACCCCGGCGGGCACAAGGGCTGATCTGGTGGCGCAAGAGGCGGGTTGGCTGATCGTCGCGGCCCCCGGCCTGCCGATGGCTCCGGACGCGCAGGACGCCGCCACTTCGCTGACGGTGCTGATCCACCGCGCCCAGCCTCGGCTTGTCGGGAACTATGACCTGCCGGACCCGTTGGCCGATCCGATCCTTGACCTGCGGGTGAAGTCGGCGACAGCCGAAAGCTACTTCGTCAAGGCGGGGGATTACATCCAGATCCTTGACGTGGACGGCCGACAGTGCACCGATTTTCAGTGCTTTGACGCCCGCAAGCTGGACCGGGGCCTTCAGCATCCGCTTGACGTGACAACCAGCCGGACGTTCATGGGGCGCGACTATTCCATGCCGGGCCTCCATTCGAAATACTACGATCAGGACTGGGTGCCACTGGTGGAGGTGGTGCAGGACACCGTCGGCCGCCATGACGCTTTCGCCATGGCCTGCGCGTCAAAGTATTACGACGACATCGGCTATCCGGGGCATGTCAACTGCTCGGACAACTTCAACACAGCGCTTGCCCGGCATGGGGTAGACCCGCGGCCCGGCTGGATGGCGGTGAACCTGTTTTTCAATACGAACATTGATTCACATGGCCAGCTGATCAGTGATGAGCCGTGGTCCCGCCCCGGCGACTTTGTGCTTTTCCGCGCGCTGACCGACCTTGTCTGCGTCAACTCGGCCTGTCCTGACGACACCTCACCCGCGAATGGTTGGTATCTGTCGGACATCCATGTGCGCACCTATTCGGGCGCCCAGTCGTTCAGCCGTTCCATTGCCTATCGCCCCACGCCTGATGCGGAGCCGAAGATGACCAAGGAAACCGCCTTTCACGACCGGATCAGTGCGAAGACCCGTCATCATGTTGAATACAAAGGCTACTGGTTGCCTCAGACCTATTCTTCCAACGGCGCACTTGAGGAATACTGGGCCTGCCGTCAGGCAGCGGTGGTGCTGGACCTGTCCCCGCTCCGCAAGTTCGAGGTGACGGGGCCGGATGCTGAAGCCCTGATGCAATGGGTGCTGACGCGGGACGTCAAGAAGCTTAGCCAGGGCCAGGTCGTCTATTCCGCCATGTGCTACGACCATGGCGGGATGATCGACGACGGCACGCTTTTCCGTCTTGGCCGTGACCAGTTCCGCTGGATCGGCGGGGATGATTACTGCGGGGTCTGGATTCGTGAGCAGGCGGAAAAGCTGGGAATGCAGGCGATGGTGCGGTCTTCGACCGATCAGCTGCATAACCTTGCCGTGCAGGGGCCGAACAGCCGCGAGATCATGCGGCGGATGATCTGGACCGCGCCGCACCAGCCCGCGATCGAGGAATTGGGCTGGTTCCGCTTCACAGTTGGCCGCGTTGGCGGACCGATGGGTGCTCCGGTCGTGGTGTCGCGCACCGGCTATACCGGCGAGTTGGGGTTTGAGGTGTTTTGCCACCCGAAAGACGGCACGGCTGTCTATGACGCGGTTTGGCAGCACGGCGCTGACCTTGGCCTGCGCCCCATGGGGCTTGCCGCTCTCGACATGGTGCGGATCGAGGCGGGACTGATCTTCGCGGGCTATGACTTCAGCGACCAAACTGACCCTTTCGAGGCCGGAATCGGCTTTACCGTCCCGTTGAAGGGCAAGACCGATGATTTCATCGGTCGTGAGGCGCTGATCCGGCGGAAAGAACACCCCAGCCGCAAGTTCGTCGGGCTGGAGATTGATGCCGCGGTTGACGTGGGCCACGGCGACAGCCTGCACATCGGGCGCGCGCAGGTGGGCGAGGTGACCTCGTCGATGCGGTCGCCGCTGTTGGGCAAGAACATCGCGTTGGCACGGGTGGATGTGGCACATGCCGAGGTTGGCACGGCGCTGGAGGTCGGCAAGCTGGACGGCCAGCAAAAACGGCTTCCGGCGATAATCGTGCCTTTGTCGCACTACGACCCGAAGAAGACCCGGCCGCAAAGCTGACCCCATGAACCCCGTGCCCCCCAAGACGATGGTGATGATCGACCGAATCGGCGGTGAGGGGCAGGTTCATCAGCTGGTGGACCGGTTTTACGATCTGATCGAAACCTTGCCGGAGGGCGCTGCCATCATGGCGATGCACCAGCGCGGGAACGGTCTGGCGCATGTCCGGGCCGAACAGTTCAACTTTCTCAGCGGCTTCTTTGGCGGGCGGCGCCACTACCACGAACAGCATGGTCACATGAACCTGCGGGACATCCACGCGCATCTCGAAATTCGCCAGCAAGACGCCGAGGATTGGTTGGCTGTGATGAAACGCGCGATGCTGGAAACGGGGATAGCGTCCGCGGAACGGGCAGAGATCATGGTGACCTTCCAGCGGGCGGCGCTGATGCTGGTCAACGCACCCTAAAGCCGGGCGTCCAGCAACGCTGCCACCTTGGCGCGCAGGCCAAGGTCTGCGGTGACAAGATGGCCATGGGCCACAAGGATCTCCGCCTTCTCGGGCGTCAGCATCATGACGTTTCGGTAAAAATCCTGCAGCGCCTCGTCGCTGGCACTGGCGAGGAACGGCCTCAGGTCGCGTTCGACCGGATGGCGGTAAGCACCGCTGCTGATCCGCTCGGGCAGCGACCGCTTCCACGCGACCGGTTCCTGTGCGTGGAAGTGCAAAAGGCGGAGTGCCGGGTGAAATGGCGGTTTCAGCCATATGTCATTGTGGCGGGCCAGGTGCAGGTCGATGACCAGACCGCGCGTGCGAGGCCGGACGAAGCTTTTCCCCAATCCGTGCGCCAGGCTTCCCTTGGCCAGAAGCCCGGCATAGGGACCGAAGATGGCGGGGATCAGATGCTCGTCGCCGTCCTGAAGCGCGCTTCGGAAGTGGCGGGCGGTAAAGATGTCATCCGCAAGAGCGGGGTCATGCAGCGCCTCGAATGCATCCATCCGGACCGTGGTTTCCGAGGCCGGAACCTCGGCCAGGATGTCGGCTATGGGGCGGGGGGCGTGCAGAAATTCATCAGCGTCAATATGGCACAGCCAGTCCAGCTTGCACTTGCGTTGGACGTGGCGGGCGTTGGCCTTCTGACGATTGTCGATCACCCGGCTTCTGCCGCCGCGCAAGACCCAATACCAGTCTGTGCAACGCCTTGCCGTCACCAAAGGAAGGCGGGCGATGCAGTCGAAGGCCGGGTCCTCGGGGTCGTCGAAGTAGATCCACAGATGCGCAGCACCAAGGGCAAGGTGATGCGCAACAAAGGCAAGAAGCTGCTCTTCCGGCGCTTTGACGGTCGCAACGACGCCCCAGCTTGTCATGCTTGCGGCCCGAAGATCGCCTGGACCTTTTTGCGAAGGCCAAGATCGGCGACGATCACCCTGCCGATCGCTTGCAGTTCTTCGGACAGATCGGGTGCCAGGACTTGCGTCGTCAGGTAGAAATCATCAATTTCGGCGGCCGTGGCCTTTTCCAGAAAGGCTTGCAGCGGTGGCTGATACTGGTACGCCCCGCGAGTCATGCGAAAGGGCAATGCATCACGCCACGCCTGCCGGTCCTGCGCATGGAAATGCAGCAACCGCGCCCCGGCGCACCAGACGGGGGCAGGCAGACGCGTGCCGTTCAGCATGACACTGTGCAGACGGGGTGACAGGCCACGGATGCCGCGCCGGAAGAAGACTTTGCCAACCGAATGGCTAAGCAGTCCGTCGCGGATCACCGTTTGGTAGTTTGCCAGCGCCTGGTCGCGATACAGCGAGACCTCTTGGCGCAACGCACCCCGGAACGCGCGCGCTGCGTAGATATCGTCGGGCAGACGCGGGTCATGCATCGCCTCGAACGGCTCAAGTTTCATGACCATCTGGTTGGCGGGAAGCTTCGACAGGATTTCTGCCAACGAGCGGTCGAGGTGGAGGAATTCGTCCACGTCAAGGTGGCCAAGCCAATCGACCGTGCAGCGGCCATAAGCATCGCGGGCATTGCGGGCCTGGCGATTCTGGTGCCGGTCGTGCCGGGTCTTGCCGTTCCAGTAACTCTCATCGCAAAGGGTTGCGGTAATCTGTGGATGGTCGGCAACCGCAGCATGTGCGGGGTCGTCTGGTGCATCGAAGTAAAGCCAAAGGTGCGTGGCCCCAAGCGTCAGGTGATGCGCGGCGAAGGCGAGGACCTTCTCAACCGGTGCCTTCACCGTGGCGACAAGTCCCCAGGTCGGGATCATAGCGACTTCAGAAGGGCTTGCGTCGGCCAGCCATCAGCAGGTTGACCAAGGCGCAGCTGTTCCTTCTGCACCGCTGCCCGGGTGCCCGCGCCAAGGATACCGTCGATCTTGCCCACATCGTGGCCGAGGGCGGCCAGCCTTTCCTGCAAAGCCATCATGTCATCCAGGCTTAACGCTGGGTCAGGATTGCCTGCGGCGTAGGGTTCGGCCCCTTCGATGCGGATGGCGAAATAAGCGGCGGTGGTAACGTAGATGAAGCTTTTGTTCCATTCAAAGAACACCCGATAGTTCGGGTAGACCAGAAACGCCGGACCGTTCCGCCCTTGTGGGAGAAGGATCGAAGCTTGCAGGCCGGGCGCAAGTGCCCCCGTGCGCGGGCTGACGCCAAGGGCGGCCCAGTCTTGGGTCGTCCGCTCTGTCTCAAGCCCGGTCAGCGCCCAGTCAAAGGTTTGAGGCAGCGCAATCTCGGTCATCCAGGGTTCACCGGCACGCCAGCCGTGGTGTTGCAGCATCCGTGCGCCGGAAAGGATGGCATCGGCCGGCGAGGTTTTCAGCAAGATCAGCCCATCGCCATCGCCATCAACGCCACGTTCCAGAATATCCTTCGGCAGCATCTGGACCATGCCGATTTCGCCCGCCCAGGCACCGGTGGTGTTCAGATCAAAATCATCCAGCGCGTGCAACTGCGCGGCGGCGAGGACCTGGGGCTGGAACAGCTCCGGCCGCCTGCAATCATGGGCGAGGGTCATAAGGGCGTTGCGGGTATTGAAATCGCCCTGCACCTGGCCAAAGTCGGTCTCGAACGCCCAGAAGGCAAGGAGGACGCCGCGCGACACGCCATAATCTGCCTCGGCCCGGGCAAAGATGCTGTCCAGTTCGGTGGATTTGGCGCGGGCGGTGTTCAGGCGACCTGTCGAGATCAGCGACTGCGAGAAATCGAGGAAGGTCTTGCGGAACACGCCTTGGCTGCGGTCCGCCTTCAGCACGGCCGGGTCCTGCCGCGCGCCACTGAAAAACTCAGCCGCCGCCTCGGATGGGGTGCCGGCGGCGACCGCCTCAGCCTCCATCGCTTGCAGGAAGGCGCCAAAGTCACCACCGCAAGGTGCAGCGGCGGCGGGCAGGGCAACTGTCAGGCCTAGTGCGATCAGGATCTGGCGCATGGAGTCTCCCTCGCCGTCAGAAAAGCGCGATTAGCGCAGCAAAGGCAAGGAGGACGGCCCAGACACGCCACAAGGCGTTTGCAGCGGCGTCAATGTCATCTGGCCCGGGGTCGCGGCGGCCTTCGGGCCAGACCCAAGGGTAATCCTTCCGCTCGCCGTGATAGCTGCGCGGACCGGACAGGGCGACGTTCAGCACCGGGGCCATAGCGCTTTCCGGCCAGCCGGCGTTTGGGCTGCGATGCTTTGGCGCGTCGCGCAGGATGGGGGCGGGGTCAACCCAGCCGTGGGTCAGGGCGATCAGAAGCGCGGTCAGTCGCGCGGGGATCAGGTTCAGTACGTCATCAAGGCGCGCTGCGGCCCAGCCGAAGTGCAGGTAGCGCGGGGTCATGTGACCGATCATGCTGTCGGCAGTGTTGATCAGCTTGTAGGCAATGATGCCCGGCAGGCCGAGGACCAGATACCAGAAGACCGGCGCCACCACGCCGTCCGACAGATTTTCAGCCCCGCTTTCAATGGCAGCGCGGGCAATGTCGGGGCCAGTCATGTCTGTCGTGTCACGCCCGACGATCATCGCCACAGCAGCGCGTCCCTCCGGCACCGACCGTCGCAGGGCTGTGGCCACGGCACGGACATGCTCGACCAGGCTTTTCTGGGCCAGAAGGATTGCAAGGGTGATAGCCTCGACCACCCCATGATCTGGCAGCGCGTGGATCAGCCAACCGAAGCCCAGCCCTGTGACCACCAGCGCCATTGCAACGGTGACACCGCGCAGCCGCAGCGACTGACCGCGGTTAAAGCGCCGGTCACACCAGCCGACCAGACGGCCCATCAGCACTGCCGGATGAGGCAGGCGGTCCCACAGGATGCGGGGCTCACCCAAGAGGGCGTCAAGGATCAGTGCGCTAACGAGGATCATCCCGCCGCTATCCCTATGCCAGCGCTGATTCGCAAGCGGGGGCGTTCGCGTGGGGGTGTGGGTCACTGCCGCAGACCCGTTTTTTTCTGGCCGATCAACCCCGAGTTGCCGGACTCTGCGACTTTCCGGACATGTTTGCTTTACATATTGGCAATATCTTTGTGGCAGCTTGATTTTTAGCAATTAGGCTACAAACTTTGACTCCTGTGCGTACGAGGGCTGCCATGCTTGAGTTTCTGCCGAAAGAAGTGCGGGATGGCCTTGAAGCCGCCCGCAAGAAAGACCTGAAACGCAAAACGCGTCTGCGGGTGCAGGTGGGCGATGCCGTCTATCCGGTGCTTCGCTTCTGGCATGACGGTTTTGCCCTGGACGCTGATTTCTCGCCAGCCAAATTGCGCGGTCTGGTCGATGTTTTTGACGGATCAAGACACATCTTTCAGTGCCTGATCATGGCCAGCAGCATCGAGGATGGTGAACTTGTCTGTGATTTCAAGCGCGCTACGGCGGTGGCGGACCGCGCGGCACTGGATTTCTGGCGTGATGAAAATGCGCCGGTTGGCTATCTGACCAAGGCCTGACGCCGGCACTTTCCGGGCCGCTTTTCGTGCAACTTCGTCTTCTCGTCGGACTTTGGCGACGGATGGTCCCCTATGGCCGGATCTCCACCGTGGTGCCAATCGGCGTGACGGCCCAGATTTCGCGCATTTCAACATTGGTCACGGCAACACAGCCCGCCGTCCAGTCCCCTTTCAGTTTGAAGCCTTCCGGCAAGGCATTGGGCTGGCCGTGGATGAAAATGTCACCGCCCGGGCTGTAGCCGCCGGCCGCCGCGCGGGCACGGTCGCTGGGCCGGGGGTAATCAAGGCCAACCGACAGATGAAAGGCGCTGCGGTCATTGCGGCGATCGATGGTAAATTCACCCTCGGGGGTGCGACCGTCGCCCTGGCGGTCCTTGTCGCCGTCCGGCGCAAAGCCAAGGGCGATCTGGTACGTCCGCACCACGTTCCCGTCCTGCATCAACTGCATGCGCCGGGCGGATTTTTCAATGATGATCCGGTCCACTTGCCCTGTCAGCGGGGGAGGCGGCAGGGTCGGCACCCGCTCGGGTGACATGAAAAGCGACGCCGCGAGCAGCCCCAGCACCGCCACCAAGGCAAGATAGGCCAGCAGGCGGACAAGCCGTTTCATTGCAGGTCGGCGAAGGCCCTGGTCAGGCGATCCACAGCCTCAACCACCTGGACGCGGGGGCAGGCAAGGTTGAAGCGCAGGTACGTCTCCCCGCCCGTGCCGAAGGCGGTGCCATGGTTGGTGGCGATCTTGGCCACTTTCTGGACGCGATCAACAAACTCAGCCTGCGTCATGCCGGTGGCCGAAAAGTCGACCCATGCCAGATAGGTCGCCTCAAGCGGGGTGGACCGCAGGCCGGGGATGCGGGCGATCCCGTCGTCAAACAGGCGGCGGTTGCCGTCCAGGTAGCGCATCAGATCATCAACCCAGACCGCCCCTTCCGGCGAATAGGCCGCTGTCGCCATATGCATCCCGAAGGAGTTCGGGGAGATGCCCATGGCATTGATCTTGTTGGCAAAGACCTTGCGCAGGGCGGGATCGGCGATGATGACGTTGCCGATATGCGCGCCGGCGATGTTGAAGGTCTTCGTGGTGGCAGTCATCATCACCAGACGGTCGGCCACCTCGGGTGCCGCGTTGGCCATGACGGTGTGGATCTGGCCAGGAAACACCAGATCGTGGTGAATCTCATCCGAAACCAGGATCAGATCATGACGCTGGCAGAAGTCGGCGACGGAGCGCAACTCGTCCACACTCCACACCCGGCCACCAGGGTTGTGGGGGGAACACAGGATCAGCATCTTCTCGCGTCCGGTCATCTTTGCGTCCCAGGGTGCAATGTCCAGTTGCGCCACGCCGTCTTGCAGGAGCAACGGACATTCCACCACTTCCCGGCCTGCGGCTTTGATGATGCGGGAAAAGGCGTGATAGACCGGGGTCATCAGGATCACCCCATCCCCCGGCGCGGTGAAGGCGTCGATGCACAGCGCCGTGCCGTTCACCAACCCATGGGTGGTGAAGATGCTGTCGGGTGCCACGTCCCAGCCGTGGCGGGTGTTCATCCACCAGCGGATCGCCGCAAGGTAGGCGCTGTCGTCCCCGAAGTATCCATAGACGCCATGGGCCACCAGCCGCTCAACCGCCTGTTGAACGACGTGCGGCGGGCGAAACTCCATGTCGGCGACCCACATCGCAAGACCCTCATCCGGCGACAGGCCATACAGGCTTTGCATCATGTCCCATTTGACGCAATGCGAACCAATCCGGTTAATGGGCGTGTCGAAGGTCATGCGTTCAGTCCTTGGATAGGGATTTTCATCCGATTAATCGAAGATTGTCAGGAAGTCATCCTGATTTATCTCGGTTGTGCGGCAATGCGTTCCATGCGCATGTTGTATTTTGGAACAAAGATACCGCTGATCCCTGCCTGCGTATCCCGCTGCCTTCCCCTTGCCATGCCCGCCCGGCTTTCGTAAATCCCGCACATGATACGCTCTATCCTGATCCATCCTGATCCGCGCCTCAAGAAGCTCTGCGAGCCTGTTGGGGAAATTACGCGTGATCTGCGCCAGTTGGCTGATGACATGCTGGAAACGATGTATGAGGCACCGGGCATCGGACTGGCCGCACCCCAGGTCGGGGTCATGAAGAGGCTGATCGTGATGGATTGCATCAAGGAGGGCCCGGCAGAGCCGATGGTCCTGCTTAATCCCGAAGTGCTCTGGTCGTCAGAAGATGTGTCGACCTATGAGGAAGGGTGTCTTTCGATCCCCGACCAGTATGCCGACGTCAAGCGCCCTTCCGAGGTGACGGTGCGCTGGATGGGGTTGGATGGGGCCGGGCAGGAACGCCAGTTTGCCGGCATCTGGGCAACCTGTGTCCAGCATGAGATTGACCATCTGGATGGCAAGCTGTTCATCGACTACCTTGGCCCCCTCAAGCGGCAGATGATCACCCGCAAGATGGAAAAGCTGAAACGGGAACGCGCGCGGTTCGGCTGAGGGCTGTTTCTGGCGACCCCATAGCGAAAGGCCGTTCCCATGCTGCTGCCCATCCTGCGTTGGCCTGACCCGCGCCTGTCGCAGCCCTGCGCCCCGGCGGTGCTGGACGACAGCCTGCGCGCACTGGCAGCGGATATGCTGGAGACGATGTATGCAGCACCGGGCCGTGGGCTGGCGGCACCCCAAGTCGGGCGGCTGTTGCGGATGTTCGTCATGGATGTGACGTGGAAAGACGGCACGCCCAGCCCGCTGGTATTTGTGAACCCTGAAGTGTTGTCCCTGTCCAGCGATCAGGTGACCGGGCCGGAAGGCTGCCTGTCGATCCCCGGCCCGGTGACCCAGATTGCGCGGGCTGAAACGGTGCAGCTGCGCTGGACCGATCTTGCAGGGCAGTTGCACCACGAAACGCTGACAGACTTTGCCGCGATCTGCGCCCAGCATGAATATGACCACCTCGACGGTATCCTGACGCTGGATCGTCTGGGACCAGAAGCGCGCGCCTTGGCCGAAGCGGCGGTGCTGGCGTGACCGTACGGCGCTGCGTGCATTGGCCGGACCCGGTGCTCCGCCAACCCGCCGCCGATGTGGCCGAGGTGACGGATGCCATCCGCGCGCTTTGGGCCGACATGATCGACACGATGGACGCGATGCCGGGCTACGGTCTGGCGGCGGTTCAGATCGGGGTCGCGCTGCGGCTCGCGGTCGTCGATTGTTCGGACGCGCGGGGCCAGGCGGTGCGGATGGCCAACCCGCAGGTTCTGCACGCCAGCGGTCAGTTCAGGGAGCATGAGGAAGCCAGCCCCAACCTGCCTGGCGTGTCAGCCGTGATCCGGCGGCCGCGGGCGGTGACGGTACGCTTTCTGAACGATCAGGACGTGATGGAGGATCGTGATTTCGTCGGCCTGTGGGCCACCAGCGCGCAGCATCAGATCGACCATCTGGCCGGGAAAATGTACTTCGACCACCTGTCGCCCCTGAAGCGGAATATGCTGATCGCACGGGCGGGAAAGCTGCGTCGGACAAAATGAAAATAGTTTTCATGGGCACGCCCGAGTTTTCGGTTCCCGTGCTGGAGGCGCTGCATCAAGCGCATGAAATTGTTGCCGTATATTGCCAACCACCCCGCCCCGCCGGGCGCGGCAAGGCGGATCGGCCCAGCCCGGTTCAAGCGCGGGCTGAGGGGCTTGGTTTGCAGGTGCGGCATCCGGTTTCGCTGCGCAGCGAAGCTGCAGCGAAGGACTTTGCCGCGTTGGGTGCTGATGTGGCTGTGGTCGTGGCTTACGGCCTTATACTGCCACAAGCAGTTCTGGATGCGCCGCGTCTTGGCTGCCTGAATATCCACGCCAGTCTGCTGCCCCGTTGGCGCGGCGCGGCCCCGATCCATCGGGCGATCATGGCCGGTGACCGGGAAACCGGCGTCTGCATCATGCAGATGGAGGCGGGGCTGGATACCGGGCCAGTCCTGTTGCGTGAGGTGACCACAATTGGGGGCGAAGAGACGACCGCTGACCTGCACGACCGTTTATCCGCCATCGGTGCGCGGATGATCTGCGCTGTGCTGGAGCGGATGCCGCTGCCCGCCGTTCCGCAACCAGTCGAAGGCGTGACCTATGCCGCCAAGATCGACAAGGCCGAGGCGCGGGTCGATTTCACCATGCCCGCCGTTGAGGTGGATCGGCTGATCCGTGGACTGTCGCCCTTTCCGGGAGCCTGGGTGCAAGTGGGGGGAGAGCGGGTGAAACTCGTCCGTTCCCGTCTTTCCAAAGGCGAGGGTGTGCCGGGGCAGGTGCTGGGCGGGTTCACCATGGCCTGCGGCAGTGGCGCGGTTGAGGTGACCGAGGCGCAGCGCGAAGGCAAGCGTCCGATGCCAGCGGCTGAGGTGCTGCGCGGGCTGGTGCTGCCAAAGCGGTTGTGACGGAATATTTGGCCCCATTGCCCCCGCACTTCTGGTGCAGGGCACCAAGGCCCCCCATGTTTACCGAACAAGGGATTGGAGGGATGACATGCCGTTCATCTGGCTTCTGATCGTGGGCGTGGCGGTCGGGTTTCTGGCAACGCGCATTCTGCGGGTAAACCTCGACACACCAACAACCATCGCGCTTGGGGTGCTGGGCGCGCTGATCGGTGGATTGGTCTTGCGTGGATTGGTGATGATGGCAGGGATCGGAGCAGGCTTTGTTGGCGCGCTGGTTGGCGCCCTGGTGCTGATCTGGGCTTGGAAAACCTGGGGAAAGTGACGCCTCAGGTCAGCCGCTTGATTGCATCCTTCAGGCGAAACGCGCCTTCGCCGGTGGCGGACCACAGCGCCTGACCCTGCCATGCCGCGAACAGAAGCGCTGCAGATTCGCGCGCCTTGCCCCCGGTGCCAAGCCGCAACGAAAGCGCCGATTCCACCGTCGCCCGCCAGACAGCCGCGCGCTGGGCAAGGTCCGGGTCGCGCAGGTCAAACACCAGGGCGGCGGTGTCCGGTGGCACCATGGCCTTGAGCAGCGCCTGCGGGCCTTTGTCGGCGGTCCGGGCGATGGCATCGCTGGTTCGCGCCTCAACCGCCTCCCACGCGGCAAGGCGCGCGGCGCGCAGCATGCCGTCCCGACTGCCAAAACGCTGAACCAAGGTTGGCGCGGCAAGGCCGGTGGCTGCGGCAACGCTTGCAAAAGACACCGCCCTGTCGCCGCCCGAAGCCAGCATTTGGCAGACGGATGCGAAGATGGCGGTGTCCGGAATGGTTTTCTGGCGCGGCATTGGGTCAGCATAAAGCGAATGGTCGTTCGTAATCAAGCGCTGCAGTCACGCCCCCCCCTGACTGGACAGCCCCGCCAGCCTCGGCCATCATAGTGTCACCCACGTCGTTGAAGGAGCCTGCATGACCCCCCGCCAGCCCCTAAGGACGCCGCCGCATGGCGACTGGCGGCCTTTGTCAGTGTGGGCCTGAAACGGCATGACGGATGGCGCACCAACTGGCCAGATGACGCCCGAAGACTGGGCAACCCATGTTGCGCAGACCGAGATTGTGGTGGCGATGCGGTTTTCCTACTGGGGAAAATCGGGATGGCAAAGCGCATCGTCAAAGGACCGCGACCTGCTGTTTGAAACCGAAAGGCTGCTTTTGCGCCTGTCCTTGTTGCAATCGGTGGCGCTGCCGTCGCTGGCCGCGCAGACTGATCAGCACTTCCACCTGCATGTCCTGACGTCATGGGGTTTGCCAGCCTGGGCCAAGACCGCCCTGCGCGAAGCGTTGGAGGAGGCGCTGACCCCGGACCAGTTCACGGTTGACCCCAGACGGTGGAGCCTTGCCGCCTCACAATACCGCAACTACCTGAACGAAAAGCATGGCAACTCACGCACGCTGCAGGTGGTGCTGGATGACGATGACGGGCTGTCAACCGATTTCCTGGCCAGCTTGCGGGGTGAGATGGCGCAGATGGCACCGCCTGAATCGATCAGTGCGGTTCGATTCCTGTCCCATTCGCAGGGCTTCGGGCTGGATGTGACAGATCTGGAAAGCTCGGCGATCGAGCTTTATCCCTTGCGGTCACGGTTCATCAATCTGGGGCTGGCGCTGTCCTCGCAGGCGGGGGGCATCAACATCTACGGAATCGCGCACCAGCGCACGCCGCTTTTGCACCCCAATCTGGTGCGCAAGGAAAGGCCGATGTGGGTGCGCACGATCCATGAGCGGAACGATTCCCGTGCCAAGGTGCGCAACGGCTGGACCCCGGTGCCAAGTTGGCGTGAAAATGCCGATATCGCCGCGCGTTTTCCGTGGCTGATGCAGCTTTAGCGTTTCGGCGAGTCCGGGCTGGGCGGTTGTGACCGGTAGACCGGCAACCGCCAGCCAAGGATCATGCTGCCCGCCCGCAGGATGAAGACAAGGAACGCACAGACCATCAGCGCGGCACTGGTTGGAAGGCCGGCCACTCCGGCCAACACCGCGCCCAAGGCCCCGGCGAAGGCGCAGGTGACGTAAAGCTCCCCCTGTTTGAGGACCAGCGGCACCTCGTTGCAGACCACGTCGCGCATGAGGCCGCCCATGCAGCCGGTGATCATGCCCATCACCAGCACCACGGGCCAGCCCTCCCCTTCGGCCAGCGCCACGGCCACCCCCGCGGGCACGGCAACGGCCAAAGCGAAGGCGTCAAACCACAAAAGAGCTCGGTAGCGGCTTTCCAGAAGATGCGCGGTGAAGAACACGGTGATTGCCGCCAACGTGGCCACCCCTAGGATTATCGGATTGGCGACCCAGAACACCTCACGGTTCAGGATGGCGTCGCGGACGGTGCCGCCGCCAACAGCCGTCAGGCAGGCGATGAAGATGAAGCCGACAATGTCCAACTGCGACCGACTGGCTGCCAACGCCCCGGTCAGCGCGAACACCAGGACCGAGGCATAGTCGAGGCCGATCAGAAGGGTGAGGGCGGGAAAGCCGGTCATCCCGCCGCCCGGCCAGCGGGTTTGAACGGTGCCATCCCGGCGCGGGCCAGTTCATCGGCACGCTCATTCTCGGCGTGGCCGGCGTGGCCCTTGATCCAGCGCCAGGTGACGGTGTGGCGCGCTTGTGCTGAGTCAAGCCGTTGCCAAAGTTCCACATTCTTGACCGGCGGGCCGCCAGCCGTGCGCCAGCCCTTCCGTTTCCAGCCACTGATCCATTCGGTGATGCCGTTCTTCACATAGGCGCTGTCGGTGACGATGGTAATCTTGGACGGCCGCGCCAAAGCCTCCAAGGCGGAAATCGCGGCCATCAACTCCATCCGGTTGTTGGTGGTCATTGCCTCACCACCTTGCAGGGTGCGCTCCTTGACCACCGCCCCACCCTCCCGCGCCAGCATAAGGACGCCCCAGCCACCGGGGCCGGGATTGCCCGAGCAGGCACCATCGGTATAGGCGAAAAGGTCGGTCATCGGGTCCATGCCTGCAAGGAAATGGCAAGGCAGCCAAGAACGACGACGGTCAGCATGACCCGCAGCCGCAGCCACCAGCCGGGGGCAAGGCCCCAGGCGGAATACATCATGTCAAGAAGCAGCAGCCCCACAAACCCAGCGGCAAGGAAGATGGTCGAGTTGGCAGAGGCGTCGGTGACCATGACAAAGACCCACAACGCCGGGATCACCGAAAGGCCATAGGCGATGGCAGCCTGCTTCCCTTCGGCCTTGGTCGCAAAGCCCCAAAGGACGCCGGACATGAACGACAGGATCACCGTGCCGTAACTTAGCCCGACCACAGCACCCATGAACATCGGCGACAGGAATTGCCCGGCCCACCCGGCAAGCGCGGGCGAAAGCTGGGTGGCTGCGGACCATAGGAACGGCAGTAGCCCGGCAAGACCAAGAAAAAGGGCGGGGCGGGGGATCTGCGTCATTCGGTCACCGTCTTCACAGGAAAAGGTGTTTGCAAACCGCCCGCGTTGGCGCAGCCGCGTCGGGCATCAAGATACTGCAGGCAAGCACCGTGACCGCTGCCCGGGACCGATGCCGCCGATCGTTCTGAACCGAGGATGATGCAACCTGTCATCCGCCGGACTTAGCGCAGCAGGTCCGGCGTTGCCAGCCCGGGTGGCGCGGTCTTTCCGGGTCAATTGTTCAAAAAGAAGCGGTCAAATCGCTGGGGAATTGCCGCCTGAACGGCCCGCAACACTTCGGCCACGCGCGGGGCGTCGGCGCTGATGGGTTCGGACGGCAGCGAAAGTTTGACACCCTCGACATAAACCGCACCCCCCGTCACACCGCCGCCGACCTGGGGGTCGTCGGTCTGTGTCGCAGGCGTGTCGGCCAGACCGCTGGCAAGGGCCGCCTTGCGGATCGCGTCCAGCGCGGCGGGAGGAACCTTTGCCTTGCGGTCCTTGCAGGCCGGGCCTTCGGTTTCATATCCCGTGCAGCGACGCAGGGTCAGGCGGCCATCCTCATAGATCGTGACGTTGGTTTCCCAGGCAATTTCGGGGGGCAGACTGCCGGAATCGGCGTAATAGATCGCCAGAACTGGGGCATCTTGCGCCAAAGCGGGCAGTGGAAAAAGACAAAGAGCAATAACCAACGCACGCACCATCTTACACCACCTCTTGCCGCAGGATGCGGGGGACCTTGAACTCAATATCCTCAACCGCCGTTTCCACCAATTCGACCCTTACATCAAACCGGGCACGGAAGGCGTCGATCACTTCATTCACCAGCACTTCGGGTGCAGATGCTCCGGCAGTCAGACCAATTGCACGGGCGGTTTCCAGCGCCCGCCAGTCGATATCCGTCGCGCGCTGGATCAGCATGGAATAGGCGCAGCCCGCTGCCAACCCCACCTCGACCAGCCGTTTGGAATTGGACGAGTTGGGCGCGCCGATGACCAGAAGCGCGTCGATCTTGGGTGCCACCGCCTTGACCGCGGCCTGCCGGTTGGTGGTGGCGTAGCAGATATCGTCATGCGCAGGCGCATTGATCAGCGGAAAGCGTGCCTTCAACGCAGCGGCGATGTCGGCTGTATCATCGACTGAAAGCGTGGTCTGGGTGATGAAGGCAAGCTTTCCCGGATCGCGCACCTGAAGGCGGGCCACATCTGTGACGGTTTCGACCAGCAGCACCTCACCCGGTGGCAACTGGCCCATCGTGCCAACCGTCTCGGGGTGGCCCTCATGTCCGATATAGATCATCTGGGTGCCAGCTTCATGGTGGCGGGCGGCCTCATTGTGGACCTTGGTGACCAGAGGGCAGGTGGCATCGACGGCGATCATCTGACGATTGGCGGCCTCGGCCGGGACGGATTTCGGCACACCATGGGCCGAGAACACCACAGGGCGGTCATCGGGGCAATCGGACAATTCCTCGACAAACACCGCGCCTTGGGCGCGCAGGGCGTCGACGACGAACTTGTTGTGCACAATCTCATGCCGGACATAGACCGGCGCACCCCATTTCTGGATCGCCATCTCGACGATCTTTATCGCGCGGTCAACGCCGGCACAAAAACCACGCGGGGCAGCAAGGTACAGGGTCAGGGGTGGACGAATGGACATGGGACACCGGATTGCGTTGCGCCAGAGCTAAGGGTTTGGACGGCCAAGGTCCAGTGTGGACTGCCAGCTTCAGGCCAAAGCTGCGCCTGTAACCCAGGCCAGCACGACGTATCTGGCGGTTTTGGCGACGGTGACCAGCAGCAGGAAAACCGGGAGAGGCACGCGCAGCAAACCCGCCACCGCGACCAGAACATCGCCCCCGGGCGCCCAGGCAAGAAGAAGCGACCACAGCCCCCAGCGGCGAAACCACCCTTCAGCCCGTGCCATCTGGGCCGGGCTGATCGGAAAGCGCGGATGTTCACGGTAATGGCCAAGACCGCGCCCGATCCCGTAGGTCACGCACGATCCCAGCACATTGCCACTTGTGGCGACAAAAACCAACGTCAGTACAGGCCAATCCGCCATCTGCAAGGCGATGAACGGCACCTCCGAGTTGAATGGCACCGGCGTCGCGGCCAACAGGGCCGCGACGAACAGTCCAAGCAAAACTAGCACCCGAAATGGCCTGTCGGGGTCACCTTGGCCCCGTTACTTCGCCTCGACCGCGGCGGTTTCGTCCATCATCGGACGCGGTTCGCGGGGCGGCCTGCCGATCACCTCCCGGAGTTCATCAAGCTCGATGAAGTTATCGGCCTGACGACGCAGTTCGTCCGCAATCATTGGCGGCTGGCTGCGGATGGTTGACACCACAGACACCCGAACCCCCTGACGCTGCAGGCTTTCGACCAGCGGACGGAAATCGCCGTCGCCGGAAAACAGCACCACATGGTCAACGCGGTTGGCCAGTTCCATGGCATCGACGCAAAGTTCGATATCCATGTTGCCCTTCACCTTCCGCCGTCCCTGGCTGTCGGTATATTCCTTCGCGGGCTTCGTGCGCATGGTGAAACCGTTGTAATGCAACCAGTCCACCAACGGACGAATGGGCGAATATTCGTCATTTTCCAGCAGCGCTGTGTAGTAGAAAGCCCGCAAGAGCTTTCCCCGCCGCAGAAATTCCATCCGCAATAGTTTGTAGTCGATGTCGAAACCAAGCGCCTTTGCGGCTGCGTACAGGTTCGATCCATCAATGAACAGCGCAAGCCGTTCGTCCTTGTAAAACATCGTTCGGGTCCCCTCGAAAAATGCTGCGCTAAACAAACTTTCGTGTCTTGAGCACGTGTTGTAGGTAAGCCCGTCAGCCAACATCACATGAATATCAACTGGAATCCTCGCCATTCAAGTCAAGTATGGGAAAATTCGCGTGCAAATGGCGAAATCTGAACAGGCGTTGGTTGCGTTCGGCGCAAATCTGCCGTTCGACGGACAAGGTCCAGCGGAAACCCTGCGCGCCGCTGCCGTGGCCCTGGGTAACGAAGGCCTTCCGGTTATGTCGTTTAGCCGCCTTTACGCCACACCCTGCTTTCCGGCAGGGGCAGGCCCGGATTATGTGAACGCGGCGGCGGTCGTTGATTGTAGCGAGGCCATTGACCTAGCGTCAATTCTTGCGCGGCTGCACCGGGTTGAAGCCCGCTTTGGCCGTGAGCGCGCGCAGCGCTGGGGGATGCGCACGCTGGACATCGACCTTCTGGCCCGCGGCGATTCGGTGCTTCCGGATGCCGCAACGCAGGACCTATGGCGTAATCTGCCGCCCGAGGCGCAGATCCGGACCACGCCTGACCGGCTGATCCTGCCGCATCCTCGGCTGCAGGACCGGGCATTCGTGTTGGTGCCCTTGGCCGATGTGGCCCCGGACTGGGTACATCCCCGCAACGGCCTGACGGTCTGGCAGATGCTGGATGCCTTGCCCCAAGCGGACCGCGACGCTGTGAAACCGCTTTGATTTGCAGCGATTCAGCGCTTGTCACCGTCGGCCCAAGCGCCTAAATAGGCCACTTCCAGCGAAACTTCCGGATTGGAGTTCCCTCATGGCCCGCGTAACGGTCGAAGATTGCGTTGACAAGGTTCCGAACCGGTTCGAACTGGTGATGCTTGCTGCCCACCGGGCGCGGGAAATCCAGTCCGGCTCGCCCATCACGATCGACCGCGACAACGACAAGAACCCCGTCGTGGCTCTGCGTGAAATTGCTGATGAAACCCAGTCCGCCGAGGTTCTGCGTGAGCGGATGATCGAAAGTCATCAAACCCAGATTGAGGTTGATGAGCCGGAAGATGACCAGATGGCCCTGCTTATGGGCGGTGACATGGATCGGCCGATGGTCGATGACATGTCGGAAGAAAAGCTGCTCCGCGCGCTGATGGAAGCCCAGGGCGAGCTTTAAGGCAGTCAACCCGCAAGCGGGGCGGTGATGATCGACGTCGAAGACCTCATCGCCCTGGTTCGCAATTACAATCCGCGCTGCAATGCCGAGATGATCCGCAAGGCCTATGCCTACGGCTTCAAGATGCACGACGGCCAGATGCGCAAATCGGGTGAGCCGTATTTCACCCACCCGGTGGCGGTGGCCGCGATCCTGACCGAACAGCGGCTGGATGACGCGACGATCGTCACCGCCCTCTTGCACGACACGATCGAAGATACGCGGTCAACCTATACCGAGGTCGCCTCGCTTTTCGGCAATGAGGTGGCGGAACTGGTCGATGGCGTGACCAAGCTGACCAACCTGCAGCTGTCGTCCACCGAAAGCCAGCAGGCCGAAAACTTCCGCAAGCTTTTCATGGCGATGTCCAAGGACCTACGGGTGATATTGGTCAAGCTTGGCGACCGTCTCCACAACATGCGGACGATCAAAAGCATGAAGGTGGAAAAGCAGGCCCAGAAAGCGCGTGAGACGATGGAGATCTTCGCTCCATTGGCCGGGCGCATGGGCATGCAGTGGATGCGTGAGGAATTGGAGGACCTGAGTTTCAAGGTACTCAACCCCGAGGCGCGCAATTCCATCATGCGGCGGTTCGTGACGCTGCAAAAGGAATCCGGCGATGTGGTCCACAAGATCACTGCCGACATCCGGCATGAACTGGAAAAGGCCCAGATCGAGGCGGATGTTTATGGCCGTGCGAAAAAGCCTTACTCCATCTGGCGCAAGATGCAGGAAAAGGATCTGGCGTTCAGCCGTCTGTCCGACATCTACGGGTTTCGCGTCATCTGCGGGTCGGTGCAGGACTGCTACCGCATTCTTGGCGTCATCCACCAACGCTGGCGCGCGGTGCCGGGGCGGTTCAAGGATTACATCAGCCAGCCGAAATCGAACGGCTACCGGTCGATCCACACCACGGTATCGGGCCGTGACGGCAAGCGCGTGGAAATCCAGATCCGCACGCGCGAGATGCACGAAGTTGCCGAAGCGGGCGTTGCGGCGCATTGGTCTTACCGCGAAGGCGTGCGCGCGAAGAACCCCTTCGCCGTCGACCCCGCCAAGTGGATTGCCACACTGACCGAACGGTTGGACGAAGGCGACACCGACGAGTTTTTGGAAAACGTCAAGCTTGAGATGTATTCCGACCAGGTCTTCTGCTTCACGCCCAAGGGCGATGTGGTGCAGTTGCCGCGTGGCGCGACGCCACTGGACTATGCCTATGCCATCCATACGCGGATCGGTAATTCCTGCGTGTCGGCCAAGATTGACGGCATCCGGGTGCCTTTGTGGACCCGCCTGAAGAACGGCCAATCGGTCGAGATCATCACCGCGGAAGGTCAGCGTCCGCAATCCAGCTGGATCGACATCGTGACCACAGGTCGGGCCAAGGCGGCAATCCGGCGGTCCTTGCGTGAAGAAGACCGGGGGCGCTTTGTGAAGCTTGGGCAGGAACTTGCCCGCGCCGCGTTTGACCATGTTGGCAAGAAGGCCACCGACAAGGCCCTGCGCACCGCCGCCAAGATGCTGGGGCTGGCGGATGAGAATGACCTTCTTGCCCGCATCGGATCAGCCGAGATGCCCGCGCGGCGGGTGGTGGAAACGCTGTATCCTGACCTGGCCCAAGCGACGGCAGAAGAGGTGGACGCCAAGCGCCCCGTGGTAGGCCTGACCGCCGACCAGAGCTTCAAGCGCGCGCAATGCTGTCAGCCGGTGCCGGGCGAACGCATCGTCGGCATCACCTACCGGGGGCAGGGCGTCGTGGTCCACGCCATCGATTGCCCCGCGCTTGAGGAGTTTGAGGATCAGACCCAGCGCTGGGTTGATCTGCACTGGCATTCCGGCCGCCATGCTCCGGTCTTCACGATCTCGCTGGATGTGACGATTTCCAATGATGCGGGCGTCCTTGGACGCATCACTACCTTGATCGGCGAACAGAAGGCCAATATCTCGGACTTGCTGTTTACGGATCGCAAACCGGATTTCTACCGCCTTATCATTGACGTGGACCTGCGCGATGTTGAACATCTGCACAAGGTCATGACCGCGCTTGAGGCCGAGACGGACGTGGCGCAACTCGCGCGTCACCGGGATTTGACCAAGCGGCCGTAAGGTGGAACATCGGGCAATGGCTCGGGCAGAGAGGCGGCAAGGTGGTTTTCAAGCGCAGGGACAGGTTGGGCTGGGGCGCATGGCTGCGCGAACAGATCTACCCGCGCGGTGGATTCAAGCGCGCCATCCGCTACGTCATCCACCGGATGCGCCGCCTGCCGGACCAACCGCACCGGGTGGCGCGCGGGGTCTTTGCGGGCTCACTTGTCGGATTCATGCCTTTGCCGGGCTTGCAGTTCCTCGCCGCCTGGGGGGCTGCGCGGTTGATCCGCGGCAATGTTCTGGCCGCTCTGCTGGGGACGTTCAACACCAACCCGCTGACCACCCCCTTCTTCGCCGTGCTGGCCATGACCTTGGGTCACTGGATCCTTGGGATCGAGGCCCCGTTGAACCCCGAATACATCGGCAAGGCCTTTGGCCATGCCGGGCGTGACCTGTGGTTCAACTTCATGGCGCTGTTTGGTCCGGAAAGCGCGCGATGGGATGGCCTTGTCCAGTTCTGGCATGAGATCTATCTGCCTTACTTCATTGGCGCGCTTGGTCCGGCGCTTCTGATCAGCGGGATCGCCTATTACGTCACGATCCCGCTGGTCGAGGCTTACCAGAAGGCCCGGGCCGCCACCGCGCAGGAACGCGGCGAACGGCGCAGCCGGATGCGGGCCAAGCTGGCCGAAGCGGCGGCGAAACTGAAACGGCGCGGCGAAGATGGCAGCGATGAGGCCGGGGATGACGGCCCCGGCACACCCTGACGGGCATTTCCGTGCGGGGCGGACGGCAACATGAACAAGGCACGCAGCATGACACACCAAACCCGCACTGACCGTAGCCTCCGCCTTGGCGTGAACATCGACCACGTGGCCACCGTGCGTAATGCGCGCGGGTCGGCCTGGCCCGACCCCCTTCGCGCGGCTTTGCTGGCCGAAGCCTCGGGTGCCGACGGCATCACCGCGCACCTTCGCGAAGACCGCCGCCACATCCGCGATGGCGACATCGAGGCGCTGATGGCCACCATCAGCATTCCGCTCAATTTTGAATGTGCCGCAACGGCGGAAATGCAGGCGCTGGCGCTGCGTCATCGTCCCCATGCCGTCTGCCTTGTCCCCGAAAAGCGGGAGGAGCGGACCACCGAAGGCGGTCTTGACGTCGCAGCCGACCAAAACCGCCTGGCCGACTTTATCGCCCCCCTGCGTGAGGCGGGGGCCCGCGTCAGCATGTTCATCAGCCACGACGCCCGTCAGATCGAAGCCAGCGCCCGGATCGGCGCAGCAGTGGTCGAATTGCACACGGGGCTTTATTCAGACCTTCTGGCAGATGGTCATGCGGAACTTGCCGACCGCGAACTTGCCGCGCTGCAGAAGGGCGCTGTGTTTGCCGCCAGTCTTGGGCTGGAAGTGCATGCCGGGCACGGCCTGACCTATGACAATGTCGAACCCATCGCCGCGATCCCCGAGGTGATGGAACTGAACATCGGCCATTTCCTGATTGGCGAGGCGATCTTCCGTGGCTTGGGCCCGGCAATCGAGGAGATGCGCCGCCGGATGGACATGGCGCGCGGCCCTGTCGGATGAGGCGCGTCCCGTGATCCTGGGCATCGGCAGCGACCTTGCCAATATCGAACGGATCGAGGCGACGCTTGCCCGCTTTGGTGACCGTTTTCGCAACCGGGTGTTCACCGACCGGGAACAGCGCAAGGCCGAAAGTCGCCCGCGGGCCGTGGCCGCGACCTTTGCGAAACGCTGGGCGGCTAAAGAGGCATGCTCAAAGGCGCTGGGCACCGGGTTGCGCATGGGGATTTCGTGGAAGGACATGGCGGTGACGAACCTGCGCTCGGGCCAGCCCGTAATGCACGTCACCGGCTGGGCTGCCGAACGTCTCCGCGCAATGACGCCTGAGGGGCATGAAGCGGTGATCCACGTCACCCTGACCGACGACCACCCCTGGGCGCAGGCCTTCGTGGTGATCGAGGCGCGGCCAATCCCGCATCAGCGCTGACCGCCAGTTTACCCCTGACCTGCGTTTCCGCTCGCCAAATTGACAGACACGCCCCGGCAGCGGCCCGCCGCCCCCGAACCTGCGCCGCCTTGACTCCGTCTGCGGCTTGCCCGCAAGAAGCGCGGGCAAAAGACAAAGGGCGAGCAGATATCATGGCGAAGGACAAGGCCGAAGGCGGCATCGTCGAGACGATCAAGACCGTCTTCTGGGCACTGCTGATCGCCGGGGTGTTTCGCACCCTGTTCTTCCAGCCCTTCTGGATCCCGTCGGAGTCGATGAAGGACACGCTTCTGGTCGGCGACTTCCTGTTCGTCAACAAGATGGCCTATGGCTATTCCAAATATTCCTGCCCCTTCGCGATGTGCCCCTTTGAGGGCCGCCTTCTGGCCACCGAGCCGGAGCGTGGCGATGTCGTCGTCTTCCGCCATCCGGTGAACGGGTCGGACTTCATCAAACGCCTGATCGGCCTGCCGGGTGACCGCATCCAGATGCAGGCCGGGGTGCTGTATATCAACGGCGTGGCCGCCCCACAGGAAGCGGCCGGGGTGTTTGAGGAAACTTATGAGCCGCAGGGCCCGATGCGCAACCTGCCGCGCTGCGAGAATGGCGCTGTCGGCGCAGGTGGGATCTGTACCAAAAGCCGGTCGATAGAGACGCTGCCCGAAGGCCAAAAGCACAACATCCTGAACATTGATGCAGACGGCTTTGGTGACAACACCGAGGTGTTCACCGTGCCCGCCGGGCACTACTTCTTCATGGGCGACAACCGCGACAACAGCCAGGACAGCCGATATGCCCAGGCGGCTGGCGGTGTGGGTTTCGTGCCGGCTGAGTATCTGATCGGTCGCGCGGACCGTATCGTGTTCTCCTCGGCTGGCAGCCGGATGCTTTACTTCTGGACCTGGCGGTCGGACCGCTATTTCCAGGCGATCGAGTGAGGCTTTCGGCCGAGCTCAAGGCCTTTGAAGGCCGCCTCGGGCACCCTTTCGCCAAGCCCGAACTGCTGATGCGCGCGGTCACCCATGCATCAATCGGCACCGCTACACGGCCTGACAACCAGCGGCTGGAGTTTCTGGGCGACCGGGTCCTGGGCCTTGTGATGGCCGAAGCCCTTCTGACCGCCGATACCGGCGCACGCGAAGGTCAGCTGGCCCCCCGGTTCAACGCACTGGTCCGCAAGGAAACCTGCGCCGCCGTCGCGCGCGACATTGGTCTTGGTGACGTGCTCAAGCTGGGCCGGTCCGAAATGCTGACGGGTGGTCGCCGCAAAGAGGCGCTGCTGGGGGACGCGATGGAGGCGGTGATTGCCGCCGTCCATCTTGATGCCGGTTTTGAGGCCGCCCGCGCGGTGATCCTGCGCCATTGGGGTGCCCGGATCGCCGAAGTGGCAACCGACGCCCGCGATCCCAAGACCGCCCTGCAGGAATGGGCGCAGGCCCGGGGCATGCCACCACCCAGTTATGTTGAAGCAGCCCGCACCGGGCCGGACCACCAGCCCCTCTTTACCGTCGCTGTCCAGATCGAGACTGGCGAAACCGCTGACGCACAAGCCGGATCGAAACGCATCGCCGAACAGCAAGCCGCAAGGGCGCTGCTGGCCCGGCTGGAGAACCCTGATGACTGACACACGCGCGGGCTTTGTTGCCCTGATTGGTGAACCGAACGCCGGGAAATCGACGCTTCTGAACCGGATGGTGGGGGCGAAGGTGTCCATCGTCACGCACAAGGTGCAGACGACGCGCACCCGAATCCGGGGCATTGCGATGGAGGGGGTCGCGCAAATTGTCTTTGTGGACACGCCCGGCATCTTCCGGCCCCGGAGACGGCTTGACCGGTCGATGGTCAAGGCTGCCTGGGGCGGGGCCTCGGACGCCGATGTGATCGTGCTGCTGATCGAAGCGACACGCGGTCTGACCGAGGGGGTGAAGCTGATCATCAATCGGCTGGCCGACGAGATGCCAAAGGGTCAACCCGTGGCGTTGGCGATCAACAAGATCGACCGGGTCAAGGCAGAAACCCTGTTGGCACTGGCCGAAGATGTGAACGCGGCCTATCCGTTCAAGAAGACCTTCATGATCAGCGCCGAAAAGGGGTATGGCGTCGCCGATCTCAAGGAATGGCTTGCGGGGGAAGTGCCACAGGGGCCCTGGTTCTACCCGGAGGACCAGATCGCCGACCTGCCGATGCGGATGATTGCGGCGGAAATGACCCGCGAGAAGCTCACCCTGCGCCTGCATGAGGAATTGCCCTACCAGTTGACGGTCGAGACCGAAAAATGGGAAGACAAGACGGACGGCACGACCCGGATCGACCAGATCGTTTACGTCGCCCGTGATGGTCACAAGGGCATTGTCCTTGGCAACAAGGGCGAGACGATCAAGGGCGTGGGCCAGTCGGCGCGGGCAGAGATCAGCGAGTTTCTGGGGCGGACGGTCCATCTTTTCCTGCAAGTGAAGGTCCGGCCGAACTGGCTGGAGGAGCCAGAGCGCTATTCAGAGATGGGGCTGGATTTCAAGGACGGCGATGCGTGAGCATCTGACGGGTTCGGTCTTGCGGGGGCGGTGGAGCCTCCGGCGGGAGTATTTGGAAAAAGAGCAATTCCATTGAGCGTGCGTCTGGCTACGAGCGTGTGGGTTTCGGCCTATCTGACCCGGCTGCGGCTGGCGAATATTCCGGCCTATGTCACTGCAAAGGGTGATGGCACTGCGGGGGCGGTGGTCGTCAAGGTAGCGCTTCTGGACGGCACCGCGCGGGCCTGGGAGAGACGGTCAGACCTGATGTCCGGTGCGCGCGCCTGGATGCTTTTGGCGGAAGGACCGGAGGTTGAGGTGGACGGTCTGTTGGCGCGGGCGCGTGGCCGCGACCCCGACCTTTGGGTGATCGAGCTTGAGGATCGCCACGGCCGCACGCTTTTGGACGAGGATGGGCTATCGTCGTGAGGCCCGCGCCAGCTGGACGATCCCCAATCCCCCTGCGGCAAAACCTGCGACCATGAACGTGACGTTCAAACCCACTCGGCCCCATCCAAGATCGTCTGCATCAAGAAACGGGTAGGCCCAGAAGCCGGTCATTGCCCCGCGCACCAGTGCATAAGCCGCATAGACCGCCGGCCAGATCAGGAGAGCCGGCAGATCTTCCCGAGCCAATGATCTGGGCGCAAAGGCCAGCCACCAGGCAAGGGTCAAAAGCGGCATCGCGCTGTGCAACCCCTGATCTGCCCACCATGGCCACCCTTCCAGCTGGCGCAGCCCGGCAAGCAGCGTGTGATAGACCAGTCCGACCACCACCATCGCCAAGGTCATCGCTGCAGCAAGACGCGGGCCGGGCGGAAAGCCTGTTGCCGCCCCCAACATCATCGCGGCCACTGCGGCATTCGTCAGGATGGTGAAATAGCCTGCCATAAGCCACACCGTCGCTGGCACCGACCGGCGATCCAACACTGCGTGGCTCGCATCAAACTGCATGGCCAGCGAAACCAACGCCACGGCAAGGATCGCGGCTGCGGCAAGGCGGGCGAACAGGAACATCCTTGCAATCTGCCTGTTGGACCGGCCTGCTGCAACCACCTCTTGCGGCCCTTGCCGCTGACCTTGATAGTTGGGCGATGGAATGGCGCGACGAGGGGGTGCTTTTGTCCATGCGACCGCATGGCGAGACCTCGGCAATCATCGAGGTGCTGACGGCGGAGCATGGCCGTCATGCCGGTGTCGTACGCGGCGGTGCGTCCCGCAAGATGGCGGCCACGTTGCAGCCGGGAACACAGTTGCAACTGGTCTGGCGGGCACGGCTGGATGACCACATCGGCACCTACACCGTGGAACCCCTGCGCAGCCGGGCGCATGTTCTGTCAGACCGGTTGGCGCTTGCCGGGCTGATGTCGATCTGTGCCCTGTTGCGCGCGGCCCTGCCGGAACGAGAGCCGCACACCGCCTTGTGGGCCGAAACGCTGCCCCTTCTGGACGCGCTGGGCGTGGCGGGCTGGACCTCCACCTATCTGCGCTGGGAGATGCGCCTGCTGGAGGAACTGGGCTTTGGCCTTGATCTGACCGCCTGCGCCGTGACAGGGGCGACCGAGGGGCTGGTCTATGTCAGCCCGAAATCCGGTCGGGCAGTTTCGGCCAAAGGGGCGGGCGACTGGGCCGACAGGCTGCTGCCATTGCCGGAAGGGCTTCATCGCCTTTCGCCGATGACCGAGGCTGCGCTGAGCCAGGGCTTGCGTCTGACGGGGTTCTTTCTTGACCGGGGACTGGCGCCCATCCTGCAGGGTCGGCCGCTGCCCGAAGCGCGCGCGCGGCTGGTCGATCTGATCACGGGCGGTCCCGGCGGGCGTCCGGCCTGAAACGACGCAATATGTCGCACCTGTGACAGCGGTCGGGCGGCGGTTCAGGCCAAGATTGGTGTATGGCTACCCGTTATCTTCCGCTGGCGCTGACGCACAGCCCGACCCCAAGGATCGAGCATTTCGCCCTTCTGTCCGGTCTTGATGCCGCGATCCGGGGCATCCTGATCTCCACCATGCCGCTGGTGGTCTATGATGCGCTTGGCGATGCGCAGTCGACTTCGGTCATGTATTTTGCGGCAGGAATCGTAGCGTTGATCTGGGGATTGATGGTCCCGTGGGCCACCCGCCGCGTGCCGCGCCGCTGGGCCTATACTGCAGGTGTGAGCCTGTACCTGATCGGCAACACGCTGGGGGCGATCGGGACGTGGTGGTCGGTGCCGATGGCCCTGATGTCGAACGCGATGGCAACGGTGACGATCTTCATCTGCCTGAACGCCTATGTGCTGGATTACGTCGACCGAGCGAATCTGGGGCGCAGTCAGTCAACGCAGATGGCCTATGCCGCCACCGCCTGGACCCTGGGCCCGATGAGTGGCGTCTGGCTTTACCACTATTGGTCCCCGGCGCCGTTTCTTGTGGCAGGGTCATTTGCGCTGATCCTGCTGGTGTCGTTCTGGGTGCTACGCTTGGGCAACGGCAAGCAGATCACCCGGGCCAAGCGCCCTGCGGTAAATCCCTTGGGCTACCTTGGCCGGTTCTTCACCCAGCCTCGCCTGATTGCCGGCTGGATGTTCGCGGTGATGCGAAGCTGTGGCTGGTGGGTCTACGTCGTCTATCTGCCGATCTTCTGCATCGAGGCAGGGCTTGGTGACAAGGTTGGCGGCATCGCGCTGTCGATCACCAACGCGCTGCTGTTTGCCGCACCCGCGCTGAACCGGCTGGGCCGCCGCTTGTCGGTGCGCCGGTCGGTGCGCACCGCCTTTGGTCTTTGTGGGGCGCTGTTCTGTGTGGCCGGGCTTTTGGCCTTTCTGCCCTGGGCGACAGTGGCCCTTGTCATGACCGCCTCGCTTTTCCTGGTGATGCTGGATGTGGTGGGCGGCTTGCCCTTCCTGATGTCAGTCAAACCCAGCGAGCGGACAGAGATGTCAGCCGTCTATTCCAGCTTTCGCGATGTGTCGGGTATTCTTACGCCCGGGGCGGCTTGGCTTGTCTTGTGGGTGGCCCCGCTGCCGGGGATATTCATTGCCGCCGGGGTTGGGCTTCTTGCATCATGGGCGGTGGCGGGGCGGCTGCATCCCCGGCTGGGCAGCCTGCGCCCGTCACGTGGTGGGGGGTCAAGCCCAGATCTTGCCGTGCTTGACGAGCCAGTCAGCTGAGGCGAGTAGCGCGGCCTTGGGGGCGGTAAACTCCATCCCCATGTCCTGAACCGCGCGGGCGTTTGACACCCGGTCCAGCGTGCCGATCTTCGGCAAGATCGCCCTGATCTGCGGATCAAACAGTGCCAGCATTCGCAACAGGAAAGCTGGCGCTTCCGCGTGGGAATACGCCGGACGGGGTAGGCGGCTTTCAGCGTGCGGCCCATGTCGACCATCGCCATTGTCCCTGCCGATGCAATGTAGCGCCTGCCTGCGGTTTCAGGCCGCTGTAGCGCGCGAAGGTGCATCTCGGCCACATCGCGGACATCGACCGTGGGAAAACCGATACCGGGAAGCATCGGGTCCTTGCCCTTCAGAAAGCGCTCGACCAAGCCAAGGGACGATCCGTAGTGTTCGTCCAGCGGCGGGCCAACTACCAGCCCCGGGTTTACCGTGGTCAATTGCAGGCCAAGTGACCTGGCAAGGTCCCAGGCGGCACGTTCTGCGAGGGTCTTTGACTTCGCGTAGGCCGTGGTAGAGGGCCGGGTGACATCGCACCAGTCGCTTTCATCATGCAGCGCGCCGGGCTTGCTGTCGTTCATGATCGCCACGATGGAGGAGGTCAGCACCACCCGCGTCACACCTGCCGCCGCCGCTGCTTTCAGGACGCGGCTGGTGCCTTCGACTGCCGGGCGGATCAGCACGGCGGGGTCCTTCGGCTGCACGATCGGGAAGGGTGACGCGGTGTGGACGACCGCCACGACACCAGACATTGCTTCGGCCCAGCCGGCATCAGCCTCAAGATCGGCCTGCACAAACGTCAGGGTTCCAGCTTGCGGCGGAAGGTGCGGGGCCACGGCGGCGCGCACCTCAGCCGCACGGTCCAGACGGCGCAGCGTGCCGCGCACATTGTACCCTGCGGTCAGCAATCTGAGCGCGACCTGCTTTGCAATAAAGCCCGAGCAGCCTGTGAGCAGAACCACGTTCATCCCGACCTCCCGTCTATCTTTCCATTGAAAAGATAGACGGAGGGAGAGTAAGTCAAGCGGTCAATCCAGCAGTCGCCGGGCGATCACAGTGGCCTGAATCTCGGCCGCCCCTTCGAATATGTTCAGGATGCGGGCATCGCACAGGATGCGGCTGATCCGGTATTCCAGCGCAAAGCCGTTGCCGCCATGGATCTGCAGAGCATTGTCTGCTGCCGACCAGGCCACGCGCGCGCCCAGCAGTTTGGCCATCCCCGCCTCAAGATCGCAGCGGTGGCCGTGATCCTTTTGCCAAGCGGAAAAGTAGGTCAGCTGGCGGGCGATCATGATTTCCACCGCCATCATCGCGAGCTTCCCTGCAATGCGGGGGAAAGCGATCAGGGGCTTTCCGAACTGCTTGCGGTCCAGGGCGTATTGCATGCCGGTTTCCAGCGCCGATTGCGCCACCCCCACAGCCCGCGCGCCGGTCTGGATGCGGGCGCTCTCAAACGTCTGCATCAGTTGCTTGAAACCCTGCCCCTCAACCCCGCCCAGCAGGTTCGCGCCCTTCACGGCAAAGCCATCGAAGGCCAGTTCGTATTCCTTCATTCCGCGGTAACCCAGCACCTCGATCTCGCCGCCGGTCATGCCGGGGGTGGGGAAGGGGGCGTCATCGGTGCCGGGGGTTTTCTCGGCGAGGAACATGGACAACCCGCGATAGTCGGTGCTGTCGGGGTCGGTCCGGGCAAGGAGTGTCATCACATGCGTCCGGGCGGCATGGGTGATCCAGGTCTTGTTGCCGGTGATCGTCCAATCGTCGCCATCGCGGGCGGCGCGGGTGCGGAGCGCGCCAAGGTCTGACCCGGTGTTGGGTTCGGTGAACACTGCCGTCGGCAGGATTTCCCCGCTGGAAAGCTTTGGCAGCCAATGGGCCTTCTGCTCCTCCGTTCCACCGCAAAGGATAAGTTCAGCCGCAATCTCGGTCCGTGTGCCCAGCGACCCCACCCCGATATAGCCGCGCGACAGTTCTTCACTCACCACGACCATCGCGGCTTTGGACAGGCCAAACCCGCCGTATTCTTCGGGAATCGTCAGCCCGAAGACGCCCATTTCGGCAAGTTCCTGGATGACCTCCATCGGGATAAGCTCATCCTTCAGGTGCCAGCTCTGCGCGACGGGGATAACCTTTTCATCCGCGTAACGGCGGAACTGGTCGCGGATCATCTCCAGCTCATCATCCAGACCGGGGGTGCCAAAGGTCGCGCGACCGTGGTTGTCCTGCATCAGGGCGACCAGCGCCGTGCGCGCGGCTTGGGTGTTGCCAAGCGCGATCAGCCGGGCGGCGGCGTCCGATGGGGTCCAGCTGACCTCCATGTCCGACAGGCGGGCGGATTCAAGCTGGCTCATCGGAATGCCGCCGGCGATCTGGGCCAGGTATTCGCCAAAGCCGATCTGCAGGATCAGCGCCTCCATCTGGCCGAAATTGCCTGCGTCCGATACGCGGCCTGCCCAGGCGCGCAGCTGGCGCAGGCCTTCGACATAGGTTGCAAGCCAGGCGACGGCATGGGCCTGATGCTGGCGATCTTCCAGCGCTTGCGACGAAAGCCGTCCGCCCACCGTCACCTCAGCCCGCAACGCTTCACGCGCGGCAGCGAACAGCGCCTCAACCTCGGGCAGGGCGGCGGCGGTCAGGTCCAGCATATCGGCCAGGGTCGAAGTCTGGGTCATGGTTTGTCCATCATGCGGCATCTTTGCCCTCCGGTCACTGCTGGATTCTGCACCTGCGAAGACCTAGCGCCTTCGCAAGTGCAGAGCAATTAGATTTCACGGATAGCCCGGCAGGCGACTGAAAATGTCGCAGCCGATTCTGCCACTCTTGGGCCTGACTGCCCTTCCCCCGGCCCGGCGGCTGGGCCAAAAGGGCTGCAAAGGGGCGGTCGGATGATTGACGTCTTCAGTGCTGGTCTGGCGACCGAGGCATTCGTTGCGGCGCTAGTGGTCACGTTTCTGGCGGGGATCGTGAAAGGCGCGGTGGGTTTTGCCATGCCGCTGATCCTTGTCTCGGCATTCGCGGTGTTTCTGCCGACCCACCTTGTGCTGGCCGGGCTGATCCTGCCGACCTTGACCACCAACTTGTCCCAGGCGTTCCGGCAGGGCGTGCCCGCCGCGCGCGAAACGGCGCTGACCTACCGACGATTCCTGATCGGCACGGTGATCTGCATCGCGATCTCTGCTCCGTTTGCCGAGGTGATTCCGCGCGGGCTTTACCTACTTCTCCTTGGGGTACCGATCACCCTGTTTGCGGCGTTGCAGCTGGCGGGTGTCAGCCTTGCGATCAAGCTGCAGCACCGAGACCGGGCTGAATGGGGGTTGGGCGTGATTGGCGGTCTTTACGGTGGAATTTCAGGCATCTGGGGTCCACCCTTGCTGATATTCCTGCTGTCCACCGGGGCGGACAAGATGCAGGCAATCCGCGCGCAGGGTGTGGTCTTCCTGATCGGGGCAATAGCCCTGCTGGCGGCGCATCTGGGCACCGGTTTGGCCAATGCGCAGACACTGGCATTTTCTGCGGCGTTGTCCGTCCCGGCGCTGGCGGGGCTTTACCTTGGCTATGCTGTGCAAGACCGGCTGGACCAGCAGCGGTTCCGCCGCTGGACCCAAGGTTTACTGGTGCTGACTGGCCTGAACATGGTGCGACTGGCGCTTGTTGGCGCTTAACCTATGGCGGCGGCCTTCACGTCGGCGTCGATAAAGGGCACATATTGCGCAAAGTTCTTCTGGAACATCCCGACCAGCTTTGCTGCCTGCGCGTCATAAGCGTTGGCATCCGACCAGGTGCTGCGCGGGTCCAGAAGGCCGTTGCCGACGCCCTCAACCGACACCGGCACGTCAAATCCGAAGACCGGATCACGCCGGAACGTGCCAGTGTTCAGCGACCCGTCCAGTGCCGCAGTCAACAGTGCCCGCGTGGCCTTGATCGGCATCCGTTTGCCCACACCATACGCGCCGCCCGTCCAGCCAGTGTTGACCAGCCAGCAGGATGCGCCTTGCCGGTTGATCTTGGCTTGCAGAAGCTTGCCATAAACCTCGGGCCGGCGCGGCATGAACGGTGCGCCAAAGCAGGTGGAGAATGTCGGCTGCGGTTCGGTCACGCCGCGTTCGGTGCCCGCGACCTTCGAGGTGAAACCGGACAGGAAGTGATACATCGCCTGCGCCGGGGTCAGCCGGGCAATCGGGGGCAACACGCCAAACGCATCACATGTCAGCATCACCACATGGCGTGGATTGCCGCCAAGCCCGGTGGCTGATGCGTTGGAGATCGCCTCAAGCGGATAGGCGCAGCGGGTGTTGTCGGTCAGCGAGTTGTCGGCGAAATCCAGTTCCAGCGTTTCAGGGTCATAGACCATGTTTTCCACCACGGTCGCAAAGCGGTGGGTGGTGGCGTGAATCTCGGGTTCGGCCTTGGGGTCAAGGTTGATAGTCTTGGCGTAACAGCCACCTTCAAAGTTGAAGATGCCCCGGTCGGACCAGCCATGTTCGTCATCGCCAATCAGCGTCCGGTCTGGGGCGGCAGAAAGCGTTGTCTTGCCGGTGCCGGACAGGCCGAAAAACACCGCCGAATCCACCGGATTGCCAACAGCGTGGTTGGCGCTGCAATGCATCGGCATCACGCCCTTTTCCGGCAGCAGGTAGTTCAGGACCGTGAAGACAGCCTTTTTGTTTTCGCCCGCATAGGCGGTGTTGGCGATCAACACGGTTCGTTCGTCAAAATTCAGCGCGATTACCGTTTCACTCCGGCAGCCGTGGCGCGCGGGGTCTGCCTTGAAGCTGGGCAGATTGATGATTGTCCAGTCCGGCGTGAAGCCGGCCAACTCCTCCCGTGCGGGGCGGCGCAGCAGGTGGCGAATGAAAAGGCCGTGCCAGGCCAGTTCCGTCACCACACGCACGTCCAGCCGGTGAAGCGGGTCAGCCCCGGCGTACAAGTCCTGCACGAAGACCTCACGCCCCTGCAGATGCGCCAGCATGTCGGATTTGAGCCGCGCAAAGGCATCGGGCGTCATCGCAGCGTTGTTGTCCCACCAGATCGTGCCTTCGGTCGCGGGGGTGCGAACGACAAACTTGTCCTTGGGCGAACGGCCGGTGAACTGGCCGGTGCTGCACAGAAACGCGCCCCCCCGACCCAGCCGCCCTTCGCCGCGGGCGACCGCCGCTTCGACCAATGCAGCCTCGACATAGTTGTAATGCGCTGCGGCCACACCCGAAATGCCCTGATGCTCCAGCCGGTGGCTGGGGTTCACGCGTCCTTGGGTGGGTCGATCAATCATCCTGCAAGCTCCCCTGGCCACGCCTGCCGGCGCAGCGGTTCCTGACAATGGGCATCCGGGCGGTGGTTGGCCCATTGGCTGCCGTGACACGACTTTTCGTGTCAAGCCACACGCGGCCTATAGCATGGCGATTCTGGTGCAGAATAGCATGTTTTCAAAGCGTTAGCGCAATCATTCCCCCGTTAGCGCCACCATCGGCCAGCAAATGCCGTCCAGCGCGCACAACGCCACCCTGGTCGGCGAAATTGCCACCCTTTGCGGGCCTCGTTCCGGGCTGATTCGGTTTTATGTTGATTATCGGGGGGCAAACGCAGACACTGAGAAAAAATATGCTTGTGGCAGTAGAAGTTACAGGGAGGCTTGCAGATGTCACGCATCGCTTTGGTTGATGATGACAGGAACATTCTTACCTCGGTCGCCATGACGCTTGAGGCGGAAGGCTTTGAGGTCGAGACCTACAATGACGGTCAGTCCGCGCTTGAAGCTTTCAACCGCCGTATGCCCGACATGGCCGTTCTGGATATCAAGATGCCCCGGATGGATGGCATGGATCTGCTGCAACGCATGCGGCAAAAAACCTCGATCCCGGTGATCTTCCTCACGTCCAAGGACGATGAGATTGATGAGGTCCTGGGCCTGCGGATGGGGGCTGACGATTACGTCAAGAAGCCTTTCAGTCAGCGCCTGCTGGTCGAACGGATCCGGGCGCTTCTGCGCCGTCAGGAAGCGATCAACACCGGTGAGGCGGCGGCCACCGAAGAAACCCGGATGATGGAACGCGGTGCCCTGCGGATGGACCCGTTGCGCCATTCGGTCACCTGGAAAGGGATGGAGGTCAGCCTGACGGTGACCGAATTCCTTCTGTTACAGGCGCTGGCCCAGCGGCCCGGTTTCGTGAAATCGCGCGATCAGCTGATGGACGTGGCCTATGACGATCAGGTGTATGTCGATGACCGCACCATCGACAGCCACATCAAGCGGCTGCGCAAAAAGATGCGGTCGGTCGATGACACCTTTTCGGCCATCGAGACCCTGTACGGGATCGGTTACCGCTACAACGAAGAGTAACGGCCAAAAGGCATGACCGCGGCACCCCGGATCGGACTTGAAGACCCCCGGCCAAAACGGTCCGGTGACGTTCTGCTGGGCGAAGACTGGGTATCCCCGGAAGCCACCGTAGAACGCCTGAAGGACGGTCGCGGCGGGCGCAGCATCGTCGCGCTGAACCGGTCGCCGCTGGCCCGAAAGATCATTGTGTTCAACCTGATGGCACTGGTCATGCTGGTTGTGGGCGTGCTGTTCATGAACCCGTTTCGCGACAGTCTTGCGTTGCAGCGCCAGCAAGGCATGGCACGGCAGGCCGAATTGATTGCCACCATCTACCAGTCACAACTGCGCCCCGGCAGTGCAGGATTCGACTTTCGCGAGCCTCTGTCCAGCATCAATGTCGATCCCGTGGTCGAGGTTTTCCTGTTTGATCCGACGGGCCGCATCATCGCCTCGAAGGTGGGGCAGGGGACTGACAGCCTGCTGACCAACCGGGGCCAGCCAACCATCCTGACCGATTTTCTTGAAGGTGTGTGGACCTGGGTCACCGCAATCCTGCGTCAGGGGAAGGCGGTCACAACCGAAACCATCGACGCAGCCCAGCAGGCCACTTTCGCATTCGAGGCTGCGCGCGGCGGTGAGACGGTGTCGCGTCTGGCCCGGGACAGTGAGGGCAGCCTGCTGTTTTCAGTCGGCACGCCGATCACCGTGCAGGATGAAATTGTTGGCGTGGTTGTCCTGACCTCAACCTCGGTCGAGATTGACCGTCTGGTGCGCTATGAGCGTGAGCAGATCCTGCAGATGTTCCTGCTGGCCGTGGCGGTGTCCATCGGACTTAGCCTGATGCTGGCCTCGACCATTTCCAATCCATTGTCCGACCTTGCGGCGGCGGCGGAACTGGGGCGCGACCGCGACGCCCGCCGTGTGGCACCAAGCCGCGTGCGCATCCCCGACCTTGCCGCCCGCCCGGATGAGATTGGCCGTCTGTCCGTGGCCATGCGTGGCATGGTGTCGGCCCTGTATGACCGGATCGACGCCAACGAACAATTTGCTGCCGACGTGGCGCATGAGATCAAGAACCCCCTTGCCAGCCTACGTTCGGCCGTGGGGTCGTTGCGGTTTGTCAAGAAGGAAGAGCAGCGCGAAAAGCTGCTGGACGTGATCGAGCATGACGTGCGGCGCCTTGACCGTCTGGTCAGCGACATCTCCAACGCCTCACGCCTGGATAGTGAGCTGGTGAAGGAGGACGAGGAAGAGTTTAATCTTCTCAAGACCTTGTCCAATCTGTGCCAATACCTAAGCCAGCAGGCCGGAGAAAAGGGCGTGGATTTCATCATCGACCTGCCCTCGGACCCGATCAGCATCCATGGGCTTGAGGCGCGGCTGGCGCAGGTGTTCGTGAACCTGGTGACCAACGCGATTTCCTTCTGTGATGACGGCGACGCCGTCCGCGTTTGGGCTCGCCGCCGCGAAAACCGCGTGCTCGTGGTGGTAGAAGACACCGGCCCGGGCATCCCGGAACAAGCCCTCGCCAAGGTCTTCAAGCGGTTCTATTCGGAACGCCCGCAGGCTGAGTTTGGCCAACATTCCGGTCTTGGTCTTGCCATCTCGAAGCAGATCGTCGAGGCGCATGGCGGGGTGATCTGGGCCGAAAACATCCGCCCCACCGCTGCAGACCCGATGTCCGAACCGTTGGGCGCGCGCTTTGTCGTCGGCCTTCCCGTGTGACGGCGGGACGGTGACAGAAGTCGTCCGCCAGACGCTGCACGCCACTTGTGTCGCGATCGGGGATCGCGGGCTTTTGATATTGGGGCCATCGGGGGCAGGCAAGTCGTCACTGGCGCTTCGGCTGATCTCGCTTGGTGCGGCGTTGGTCGCGGATGACCAGACCACTCTGACCGTGGAAACCGGCCGTCTGGTTGCCCGCTGCCCCAGCCCGATCCGCAGCCTGATCGAAGTGCGTGGTCTCGGCCTTCTGCGCGCGCCGACCGTCAAGGCTGCCACGATTGCGCTGGTAGTTGACCTTGGTAAGGCCGAAGATCAGCGCCTGCCGCCGCCACGTCGCTTCACGATCCTGGGATGCAGCGCTGATCTTGTGCTGAACACGCCGGGTCCCTATTTTCCCGATGCGTTGATGCTCTACCTACGTCATGGCAGGCAGGCGTGATCCCTGCAGGACATACACCCGATGACCGGTAGCCCGGACCCTGACCACCGCATCGTCTTTGTCACTGGCCCCTCGGGTGCCGGGAGGACAACCGCGATTCGCGTGTTGGAGGATCTGGGCTATGAAGGCATCGACAATATCCCGCTGTCCCTGGTGCCACGTCTGATTGATGGCGCACCGCTTGGTCACCCCATTGCGCTTGGCCTGGATGTCCGCAACCGCGACTTCAACGCAACGGCCCTGATCGAGCTGATCGACAGCCTGACCCGTGACCCCCGCGTTGCCCTTGATGTGCTCTATCTGGATTGCGCGCCGTCGGTCCTGATCCGGCGATTCTCGGAGACCCGCCGCCGCCACCCGCTGGCCCCCGCCGAAACGCCCGCGCAAGGGGTTGAGCGTGAGATTGATCTTCTGACTCCGATCCGCGTGCGGGCCGACCACCTGATCGACACCACTGACCTGACACAGCATGACCTGAAGGCCGAGGTTGCGGTGCTGTTTGACACCGGTGCCACCGGGCGGCTGTCCGTCTCGGTGCAATCGTTCAGCTACAAGCGGGGCGTGCCGCGCGGGGTGGACATGATCTTTGACTGCCGCTTTTTGACCAACCCACATTGGCAACCTGCCTTGCGCGCGCTGGACGGCCGTGATCCTTCGGTTGAGGCCTTCGTGCGCAGCGACCCCCGCTTTGCCGAGTTCTTCCAGAAGTTGCAGGATTTGATCCTGTTTCTGCTTCCAGCCAATGTTGAGGAGGGCAAGGCCCACCTTGCAATCGGCTTTGGCTGTACCGGAGGGCAACACAGGTCAGTCGCCGTAGCGGAACTGGTAGGGAACGCGCTTGCAGATGCCGGCTGGCCGGTGTCAAAACGACACCGGGAACTTGAACGCAAGGCGGCCACAGGGCAGCCGGACGCAACGAAGGTGGCACTCGCTTGATCGGTATCGTGATCGTGGCGCATGGCGGGCTGGCGCGGGAATATCTCTCGGCGGTCGAGCATGTGGTGGGCAAGCAGGACGGTGTCCGGGCCATCGCCATTGAGGATGACCATGACCGCAACGCCAAGCAGCAGGAAATCTGCGTGGCCGCCGACGCGGTCGATACCGGGCAGGGCGTGGTGCTGGTGACCGACATGTTCGGTGGTTCTCCATCGAACCTGTCCTTGCCCGCCTGCGCGACCAGTGGTCGTCGCATCCTGTATGGCGCGAACCTGCCAATGCTTATCAAGCTGGCCAAATCCCGCGAAATGACCGTGCCGGATGCCGTGGCTGCGGCCCTTGATGCCGGTCGCAAATACATCAACGCCCTCGATTTGGGCAGCGGGGCCTGACATGACCAGCCGGACTTTGCGCATCATCAATGAAAAGGGCCTGCACGCGCGGGCAAGCGCAAAGTTCGTCGAGGTGGTCGAGGCGCATGATGCAAGGGCCAGTGTGCAGAAGGACGGCCTGTCCGTTTCGGGTGACAGCATCATGGGGCTTTTGATGCTGGCAGCCTCACGCGGAACCACAATTGAAGTTCAGACCTCTGGGACAGAAGCGGGGAAGCTCGCCGATGCGCTTGAGGCGCTGGTTGCAGCGCGCTTCGGTGAGGAGTATTGAAGCACGCTGGGGATGAAGGCAGTCGCTTCGTGACGGAACAGTCGCACATCGGGAAAGCGGGCGAACCGCTGGAGGGTCTGGCGCCAGTCGCCCAGGCAGAGCCCGTCTATGACATGCGCCGGCTTTCTTATGCCGGAACGTTCAAGAACCCGTTCAAGGCCGGCACGATTCGCACGCTGGAATGGCTGACTGCGAAGGTGCAGCTTCTTCGTCTGATCCGCAGCTTTGAAAAATCAGGCGCCCCGCATGGCGCGCCGTTCTGGCCCAAGGCGATCCGTCACATGGGCATAAGGATCGGGACCCCGCCGGAAGAGATTGCCCGCATCCCGGCGACCGGCCCCCTGGTCGTGGTGTCGAACCACCCGTCGGGTCTGGTGGATGGCATGGTCTTGGCCGAGATGGTCAACCTGGTGCGGTCCGACTTTCGCATTCTGACCCGCTCACTTTTGA
>JANPJU010000022.1:0-18446 GCA_031425675.1 Paracoccaceae bacterium
ATCCCCCCACTTCAGCTGCGTGTTCCGCGTCACGGCGCGGGTCAGGCGTTTGCCGACGACCTTGTCGAAGTCGTAGGCCGCGATCTCTCCCGAACCGGGGCGGCGGGCCCAGATGTCTTCTTCGCGGATCACGTGGCCTGCGGGCAGGTCGGCATCGGCCACCACAGAGCCGCGGGCGAAGCGGTAGACGTCTTCCTCGGGTGCGGTGCGCTGTTTGGGGTTGTTGGCCGCAATCCATATCTCGCGGGAGCGGTCGATCAGAAAGCGCAACTCGGCCGGGTCCATCGAGTTGATGATGTCAGGACCCTTGCGATAGCGGGTGTCGGTGTAGTGACGCTCAAGAATACAGGCCCCAAGTGCGACGCTGGCAAGGGCCATTTCCGGGCCGATGGAGTGGTCAGAGAAGCCGACAACCGCTTTGGGGAATGCGTTGCGCAGATCGGTCACGCCGCGCAAGGAAACAATTTCTGGTGGCGACGGGTACAGGTTGGTACATTCCAGCAGGGCATATTCGATGCCTGCCTTGTCCAGAATATCGACTGAAGCGCGAATGGTTTCAATCGTTTGCATGCCGGTGGACAGGATCACCGGTTTGCCCTTGCGGGCGATATGGCGGATGAGGGGCAGGTTGTCAGCCTCACCCGAGCCGATCTTGTAGGCGGGCACATTCTGGGTTTCCAGCCAATCGGCGGCGGCACGGCTGAAGGGGGTTGAGATCCAGATCATCCCCAGGCTTTCGGTGTAGCGCTTCAGTTCCGCCTCATCGTCCAGCTTCAGGGCGCAGCGTTCCATCACATGCCAGATCGACACGTCTGCGTTGGGCGGGAAGATCGACTTGGCCTCCTCCGTCATCTCGTCTTCGATGATGTGGGTCTGGTGCTTTACCATCTCGCACCCCGCACCGGCCGCAAGACGCACCATCTCCTTAGCAACGGCGAGGTCGCCACCGTGGTTGATGCCGATTTCGGCGATGACCAGCGGCGGGTGGCCGGGGCCGATCTCACGGTGGGCAATCTTCACGGTCTGCTCTCCTTATGATCGGGCACCTGCACCATGGTTGCGAGGGGGCTGTCAAGCCATCGGACCTTGGCGCGCATATGATACGGCAAAGCTATGCCGGTTCTGGGGAAGGGATGGCAAGACAGCGTAGCGATGCCCCGTAACACTTGCAGCAGATGCGCGGAGGCAGCCTAGCGCCGGCGCAAGGTGGCAAGCCGGTCACGGATTTCCGGGCGGATCGACCCTTCGCGCGGCGGATCGACCAGCGTGGTCAGAAGTGCCGGATCAGGCGGGGGACGCCCACCGCCATGCCAGCCAAGTGCCCGTAAAACCGCCTGAGCCGGAGCGGGCAGCATGTCCGGGACCGGCTGACCCGACAGGGTGCCCCAGATCAGCGTCCAGAGGCGGCCGACCGACCAGGGATTATAGCCCCCACCGCCCAGAACCAGCAGCCGCGGAGCAAGGGGCGCAATGGCAAGCAGCGCCTCGACATAGGCGCGGTTGGACAGGGCAAGGCGCGACAGCGGGTCTTCCGTCAGGCTGTCGGCGCCACATTGCAGAACGATCACCTCGGGCGCAAAATCGGCGGTGCGAGGCAGGATCAACTCCTGCAGCACAGCGCGGGCTTCGGTGTCGTTATAGCCTTTCGGGACCGGCAGGTTGAAGGCATTGCCCCGCGCGTCGTCCCCAAGCGCGCCAGAGAAGGGCCAGCGCCCCTCCTCATGGACCGAGATCATGCGGACGGTCGGATCACCCGCAAAGGCATGTTCGACCCCGTCACAGTGATGGGCATCAAGGTCGATGTAAACGATGCGGGTCAGGCCCGCGCGCTGCAGCACCTTGATGCCAAGCACCACATCGTTGAGGTAGCAAAATCCGTTGGCCCGGCCCGGCATCCCATGATGAGTGCCGCCGCCGGGAACATGGATCGTGCCGGGAGAGGTGGCCACAAGCTCGGCAGCCAGCATAACGCCACCCGCGCCGGTGGCCGGGCGGCGAAAGACCTGGGGAAAGACCGGGTTCGACAGCGTGCCAAGATCGAACCGTGCGCGCATTTCGGGCGTGGCATGGCCCGTCGCCTCGGCCTGTTGCAGGGCGGCGATGTAGTCGGCGTCATGCCAAAGATGCAGCGCTGCCGGCTTGGCGCAGGGGCTGGTGCGGAACCGGTCGGGCGGCAACCAGCCCAGCGCACGGGACAGGTCCATCACCGTGGACACGCGGGGCACCCGCAACGGGTGCGTCGGCCCGTAGGACGAGCCGCGATAGATCTCAGACCCGATGAAAAGCGGTGCCGCACCTGCGCGCGATTGCGCAGGCGGGGGGGCGGCGTTCACTGCAACAGCGCCTCGATCCGGCCAGCGATCTGGTCGCTTTCCGGCTCCACGCCTGCCCCAAAGGTGGCGTCAATGCTGCCGTCGGGCGCAAGAAGGACCTTGTTGAAGTTCCAGCGCGGGGCGAAGCCGGTTTCCGCGCGGACCCAGGCGTAGAACGGGTGGGCGCTGCCGCCGAGAACGGGGGTGATTTCGGTCATGGGCAAGGTCAGGTCAAACGTGACCGCGCAGTATTCCTTTACCGCAGCCTCATCCCCCAGTTCCTGGTTGAAGTCATCGGAAGGCACGGCCAGCACAAGGACGCCTTGCGGCCCAAACCGTTCGTGCAGCGCCTGCAACCCGTCAAACTGCCCGGAGTAGCCGCAAAGCGAGGCGGTGTTGACCACCAGCACCGGCTTGCCCGCAAAGTCGGCAAGGTCAATTTCGCCGCCATCGATCGAGGCGAAGGTGAAGCGGTCAGCCGCCTTGGCTACCTGCCCCGCCGCTGCGAAACCCGCCATTGCCACCATCGACCCGACCAGAAGCGCCCGCATTTGCCCGACCTTTCCGCATTTTGTGTGATGGTAAGGTAATCCGCGATGTTTTTCAGTCAAATATCCGCCACATCCCTGTGATTCATGGTCAATCCATGCCATATTGATGGTGAGGTAGCAAAGCAGGGGCCAGACCCGGAACCGGGCGGCCGAATGGGCAGAAACATGGGATCGCAAGACAAGATCGCGGCTTTGGCGACCGACCCTTCTGGGGCGCGGATGCAATACGGTGCCTTGTGCTGGCGCAGCGGGCCGGATGGGGTGGAAGTCTTGTTGATCACCAGCCGCGATACCGGGCGCTGGGTGATCCCGAAAGGCTGGCCAATACCCGGCCTTGCGCCGGAAGCCGCCGCCGCGCAGGAAGCGTGGGAAGAAGCGGGTGTCGAAGGCGCGATGGGGCCGGTCTGCCTTGGACGCTATGGCTATCAGAAGTGCCTGACCGTCTCGGCACAGGTGCCCTGCGCAGTTGCGGTCTATGGGCTGCGGGTGCAGCGTGAGGCGACCAAGTTCCCCGAGGCGAAGGAGCGCACCCGGCAATGGGTGCCCCAGAGCATCGCCGCCTCCATGGTGAATGAGCCTGACCTTGGCGCGCTGATCGCAGGCTTTGTGCCGTCGACTCAGGGCCGTCCGGCGCCGATTGCGGGCGATGGCGATGAGGCGACCACGCGCAGACCGACCCGCAGGAAACGCTAAGGCACCACGTGCGGCATTGACCTTGGGGCCATGGTGCTTAGGGTCGTGCGCCAGCCTTTTTCGCCATGACGGGTTTGACGGCGATGGATGGCCGGGCAGATTGACAGGACGGACCGATGATCCGCTACACCTTGAAATGCACTGACGGGCACCGCTTTGACAGCTGGTTTCAGAACGCGGCCGCCTTTGCGACGCTGCAGGACGGTGGAAAACTGGCCTGCGTGGTCTGCGGCGCAACGTCGGTGGAAAAGGATCTGATGGCCCCCACCCTGCACCAGCCCCGTCCTTCCGAAAAGGCTGCGCCACACGGAACGCCCGCCCCGCAGGCCAGGGCGCCAAATCTGCGCCAGCCGTCCAGCGATCTGGAGGCCGCAATTGCCGCCTTGCGCAGGCAGATTTCCGAAAACTCGGAATATGTGGGCATGAACTTTGCCACCGAAGCGCGGGCCATCCACGACGGTGACGCCCCGGAACGCGCGATCCATGGTGAAGCCGCGCCCGAAGACGCCCGCAAGATGATGGAGGACGGGTTGCCCGTTGCACCCCTGCCTTTTCTGCCGCGTCGCAAGGTCAACTGACCGCGGCTTGCGTCAGTAGATATAGCGGATCTGCTCGGTCCAGAAGCGTTCCATCCGGCGCAGAGAGGTGTTGATGTCGTCCATGCCGGACGCGTCAATCAGACCGCGCCGTTCCATGCCTTCGGCGTGGCGCGCGAAAAGGTCCGACAGCATGGCGCGGACATGGCGGCCCTTTTCGGTCAGCCGCACGCGAACGGAGCGACGGTCAATCTCGGACCGCTGGTGATGCATGTAGCCCAGTTCGACCAGCTTTTTCAGGTTATAGCTGACGTTTGACCCCTGGTAATAGCCGCGGGACTTAAGCTCGCCCGCGGTGACCTCATTCTCACCGATATTGAACAGCAAAAGCGCCTGGACGGAGTTGATCTCGAGAATACCAAGCCGTTCGAATTCATCCTTGATGACATCCAGCAGCAAACGGTGCAGGCGTTCCACCAGAGCCAGGTTGTCAAGGTAGCAGGACAGGAACGCGCGCAGCGATCCATCCAGCAGCGGGTCTTGGTGAGTCATGCTGTTCCTCCACCGTTTCATCGGGGGACAGAATCAGCACAAAGCGCAAACATTCCGTAAACTCGTGACGATTTCTTCGGATCGGGTTACCCGACCGTGCGCAACCGCGTGCTGGCATGCCCGGCAATCCGCGCCAACAGCCCGGCAATCTGGTCAGGCGCGGCGGACTGGCCCAGGATCCAGGCCATCAGGTCCTGGTCATTCTCTTCCAAAAGCACGTCGTAGATCGCCAGGGTGGCATCATCCAGGGTTGCCAGATGCTCGTCGGCCCAAGGACCAAGGACCAGGTCCATCTCCTTCGTGCCGCGCCGCCAGGACCGCATCCGCATCCGCTTGAGGCGCGCTTCGGCGGTCTCTTGCCCGCTCTGTGGCATGTGCTGGCCCTTTCCGGCTTGAACCGCTGCGAGGGGGACCCTAAGACATGCGGGTTGATAACTCCACCCTCTGGAAAGGGGCTGCCGATGGCCTTTCTGTCCGACACCCTGGCGCGGGTCAAACCCTCGCCCACCATCGCGGTCACCACAAAGGCGCAGGCCCTCAAGGCCGAGGGGCGCGATGTGATCGGCCTTGGCGCCGGTGAGCCTGATTTCGACACGCCCCCAAACATCCGCGAGGCTGCCAAGCGCGCGATTGATGCAGGCAAGACCCGGTATACGGCGGTGGACGGGATACCTGAACTGAAGGCCGCGATCTGCGCCAAGTTCTTGCGGGAAAACGGTCTGACCTACACGCCCGCGCAGGTCAGCGTGGGGACGGGCGGCAAGCAGATCCTGTACAACGCGCTGATGGCGACTTGCAATCCGGGGGATGAGGTGATCATCCCTGCGCCCTACTGGGTATCTTATCCCGACATGGTGCTGCTGGCCGGCGGCACCCCGGTGCCCGTGGAATGCGGCATCGACACCGATTTCAAACTGACGCCAGAGCAGCTTGAGGCGGCAATCACGCCTAAGACCAAGTGGTTCATCTTCAACAGCCCGTCGAACCCCACCGGCGCGGGCTACACGCGGGCAGAACTGAAGGCCCTGACTGACGTGCTGATGCGTCACCCGCATGTCTGGGTGATGACCGATGACATGTATGAACACCTTGTGTTTGACGACTTCGAATTCTGCACCCCCGCGGAAGTTGAGCCCGCCCTTTACGACCGTACGCTGACCTGCAACGGCGTGTCCAAGTCCTATGCGATGACCGGCTGGCGGATTGGCTATGCGGCGGGACCGGTGGCGTTGATCAAGGCGATGGGGACGATTCAAAGCCAGTCCACCTCAAACCCCTGTTCGGTAAGCCAGTATGCCGCACTTGAAGCTTTGAGCGGACCGCAGGATTTTCTGGCCCCGAACCGCCTGGTGTTCCAGCGGCGGCGCGATCTGGTGGTGGGGATGTTGAACCAGGCCAAGGGCATCCGCTGCCCCAGGCCCGAGGGGGCGTTCTACGTCTATCCCGACATCGCGGGCTGCATCGGCAAGGCAACACCCGCCGGCACGATCATCACCAATGACGAAGTGTTTGCGACCGCCCTTCTGGAGGAAACCGGCGTTGCTGTGGTCTTCGGTGCCGCCTTCGGCCTGTCGCCGAACTTTCGCATCAGCTATGCCACCAGCGACGAGACCCTCCGTGAGGCGTGCAGCCGTATCCAGCGGTTCTGTGCGACACTGGTCTAGGTGCGCGACATCGGGTGTAGCCCGGTCTGCCGTGATGGTGGTTGACGGGGGCTGCACTCTCCTGAAGGAATAGAGGCGCGGGAAAGTTTTACCCGCGGTTCCGCACGACATGACAGGTGACAGGGACGATGACGGCTGACCTTCCCGACTACTATTTCCGGGTGCGCGAAAACGGGGCCGTGGTCTTCCGCCTCAGCACGGAAAATCGTCAGCGCCGGATCGAGATGGACGAGATTGCCACCCTCAACGTCAAGAACGGCAACATCAAGCCGCATGGCGAGGTGGCCCTGTCGCCCGCCGATCTGGCGGCGATCAACGCCTGGCTGGTTGACCGGCAAACGCTTCTGGCCACGCGTGAGGTGGACGATATCCTGCGGGCCGTTGACCACATGAACCTGACGACGCAATGGGCGCAGGCGCGGGCCAGCGATGCGCAGCTGGATGCGGTGACTGACGTGCTTTTGCTGGCGATGCATGATCTGCGGACGGTTCTGGTCCGCAAGAAGGCTGACCGGCTGACCAAGCCCGACAGTTGATCAGCAGGACGGGAACGGCTGACCGTCGGCGGGCATCGGGCCTGCATCGGTGACAACACCCGCCCGGACACGCATCAGCCGGGTCCAATCCATGGACGCCAGCACCAGTTCCGGCCCCTGACCGCACTCACGCACCCCACCAAAGATCGTATCCTGCCCGACCCGATGGTTGGTCAGACGGGGAAGGCGCAGGGTTTCCACCAGCCGGTCGCCTTTTACCTGGACAAAGACCAGATCAGCCAGCAGATGCGGGCGATCGACATAGGCAATTTCTACCGTGCCATCGCCGTCGAAATCGGCGATCCCGGCGGGGGCAAGCCAGCGGTTGGCCTGACCGATGTAGGGGGTGGCGATGCGGCGACCGTAGGCATCGTAGACGGCCAAGGCGGCGCCGCGCTGCAGGTCGGTTTCGACGACCACCACCTCGGCCAAGCCATCGCCGGTCACGTCGGCGACGCGCGTGGTCACATCTTCAAACACGCGGGACGGTGGCAGCGCGATGGTCAGCTCCGTCAGCCGCCGGTCAGCGCAGGGCGGGCAGGTGTCAACGGTCAGGCGCAGACCGCCCCATTCCAGCGCGTCACCAAGGACGGCGTGGGCATAGCGGTCCGTGGGCAGGATCAACTCCGCCGCGACGACGCCATGAACCGGCAGGGGCGTACGCGCGGTGACCGGCAGGGCAAGCGTCAGGGCCAGCAGAAGCGCCGGCCCCGCCCGCATCAGATCTGCTTTTCCGGCATCTGCACGCGCAATCCGTCCAGCGCGTCTGACACCTTGAGCTGGCAGGTCAAGCGCGAACGGACCGGATCAGGCTTCCACGCGAAATCAAGCATGTCCTCTTCCATGCTGTCTTTCTTTGGCAGCTTTTCGATCCAGGCCGGATCGACATAGACATGGCAGGTGGAACAGGCGCAGGCGCCGCCGCAATCGGCCTCGATCCCGGGAATGCCGTTGTCGCGCGCGCCTTCCATCACGGTCAGACCATTGGCCACGTCAACCACATGTTCCTTGCCGCTGTGTTCCACATAAGTGATCTTCGCCATCGCTGCCTCGCTAGGGTCATTTCCCCATGACATAGGCGAGTTTTCGGGGCTTTGCCAGAGGGGGGGACGCCCGGCGGAAGGACTTGCGTTTCGCGCAGCTTGTTCTATCTTCGTTCTCATGATGACCTCTGCCCCGCCGCCTGCCGCGATGGCCCGATACGGATCAGACTGGCCGCGCCCCCCCTTTGCGCTGCCCGCCGGGCGGTTGAACGAACCGCCTGCGGGCGCGCGGGTCACGGTGGCGGGGCTGGTGCTGGTGCGCCAGCGGCCCGGTACCGCCAAGGGCGTGATCTTCGTCACGCTTGAGGATGAGACCGGCACCTGCAACGTGGTGGTCTGGGCCAGTATCTACGAACGCTTTCGCCGGGCCGTCATCGCCGGGCGGCTGCTCCGCGTCACCGGCAAGCTGCAGCGTGAGGCGGGGGTGGTGCATGTGGTGGCCGAACTGATCGAGGATCTGTCGCCGCTCCTCGACCGGCTTCTGGACCCCGGCTTTCGCCATGACGGCACCAGGGCGGGCGATCAGCCCCGACACGAAGGCCACCGCCCGCCCGCAGAAAATGGCGGCAGGGGGGACCTGCCGCCATCATTCATCCCTTGAAACCGGGGGTCTACTCGATCGACAGCGCCACAAAGCGCGGGTCGCCGCCCCGGCGGATCAACAGCAGGATGGATTCGCGCCCGGCACCCTTGGCTTCGGCGATCATGTCCTCAAGATCCTGCAGACGCACAACTTTTTGCTGACCGGCTTCGGTAATCAGATCCCCTTCGCGCAGGCCCTTGGTAAAGGCTTCCGAGGCCTGATCGACGTTCAGGATCATCAGACCCTCGGTCGAGGCATCAAGCCCCAGACGGTCGCGCATATCGCTGTCAAGCGGCGCAAGGGTCAGGCCCAGCGTCTCCATCTCGCTTGGGGCTTCGGGGGCTGGGGCCGAAGCGGGCATCGTCACGGCCTCAGCCTCTTCGCGGCGGCCAAGGGTCACTTGCAGCGTTTCAGTCCGGCCCTCGCGCTGGATGATCACCGGCACCGCCTCACCGATCGGGGCGTCGGCCACACGACGGGTCAGATCGCCCGCGTCGCTGACCGGTTGGCCATCAAAGCGGGTGATCACGTCGCCGGCCGCAAGGCCTGCTTCAAGCGCCGGCCCTTCCGGCACGTCGGTGACCAGTGCGCCCGAGGCTTCGGCCAAGCCCATCGCTTCTGCCACATCCGGTGTCACGTCCTGTATACGGACACCCAGCCAGCCGCGGCGGGTTTCGCCAAACTCCTTCAGTTGATCAACAACCTTGGTCACCACGTTCGACGACATCGAAAACCCGATCCCGATGCTGCCCCCGGTCGGTGACAGGATCGACGTGTTCACCCCGATAACCTGGCCATCCATGTTGAACAAAGGCCCGCCCGAGTTGCCACGGTTGATCGCGGCATCGGTCTGGATGAAGTCGTCATAGCTGCCGGAAAGCTCGCGTCCGCGGGCGGAAACGATACCTGCGCTGACCGAAAAACCCTGGCCGAGCGGGTTGCCCATCGCCATCACCCAGTCACCGACGCGCATCAGGTCGGAATTGCCGAAGGTAACGAAGGGAAGGGGTTCGCCCGCCTCGACCTTCAAAACCGCAATGTCGGTCTTGGGGTCGGTGCCCACCAGCTTGGCGGGCAGTTTCTTGCCGGAAAAGAACTCGATGGTAATTTCGTCCGCGCCTTCGATGACGTGGTTGTTCGTGACGATATAGCCGTCCTCACTGACCACGAAACCTGACCCCAGCGCCTCGGAACGCTGCGGGCCGCTTTCGCCACGATTGTTGAAATCTTCGAAGAAATCTTCGAACGGGCTGCCTTCGGGCACCATTGGCATCCCGTCGGTCGGGGCGGCAATCAGCGCCGAGGTTGTAATGTTCACGACCGATGGGCTGATCTGGTCCGCCAGATCGGCAAAGCTTTCCGGGGCCCCGAAGGCCAGAGCGGGCGGCACCGGAGCGATGGCCAGCCCAAAGCCCAGAACCAGCGCCAGAAGCGAGCTGGAGCGGAGCGCGGTACGGATCGAAGGGGTAAGGTCGGGCACGATGCGAACTCCTGTTCAGGGAACGGTCGCGGCGGGCTGGGTCAACTTTCCAGCGGGTCACGACGGGTTATGCCGAACAATTAGTCAAGCCTGCGCATAATGCAAATGCCGACATCGGGCATCAAGGGGATGTGAAGGTATTTGTCATGCCGTGCGCGAAAGCCAGACCAGAAGCACCCCAAACGCCAGCGCGCCAAGCCCGATGGCCCGCCGCTGATCCGGGCTGAGCGCCGCAAGAGCGCGCAACGCGTCCTCCATGCGCCGAGGGGCCAGCGCAAGCGCCAGCCCCTCGACCACAAGAACCAGTCCGATGCCAAGCACCAGCAGTGTCATGTTACCCAAGCCTCATGGAGCGGGCGGCGCGGGGTCTGCTTCCCGATCTGCCGGGGCGCGTTCTGACCGCAGGTAATCAAAGAACTCGCTATCCGGCTGCATCACGATGCTGGAGTTGTCACCCCGCAGCGCCGTTTCATAGGCGGTCAGCGAACGGATGAAGGAAAAGAACTCCGGATCCCGACCGAAAGCCGCGGCAAGGATGCCGTTCCGTTCGGCGTCCGCCTCACCACGCACCACCTCGGCCTGGCGCCGGGCGTCCGAGGTCAGTTCGACCACCGTCCGGTCTGCCGTCGCCCGCACCCGCTGCGCCGCTTCGCCACCACGGGCGATTTCATCGGCAGCCTCACGCTGACGTTCGGCGCGCATCCGGTTGAAGGTGGCATCAAGGTTCTGTTCGGGCAGATCGGTGCGGGTCAGGCGCACGTCAACCACCTCGATCCCCAGGTTCGCGGCTTGCCGGCGGGCAATGTCGCGGATCTGGTTCATGAGCGAGGTACGGTCTTCCGATAGCACCCGGTTTGACGGGACCGAACCCAGCACTTCCTGAATGGCCGGGTTCACGATGCTTTCCAGACGCCGCAGCGCCTGTGCTTCGGCCCCGGTGCCCACCGCTTCACGGAAGCGGACAAGATCGGTGATCCGCCAGCGGGCGAAGGCATCGACCACAAGACGGCGGTCGTCCAGCATGGTGACCTCGATAGGTGTTGTCGGCAGGCCAAGGATGCGGTCCTCATAATAGACCACTTCCTGGATCAGCGGCAGCTTGAAGCCAAGGCCGGGCTCTTCCTTGACCTGGGTGACCTGACCGAATTGCAGGACCAGCGCCTTCTTGCGTTCATCGACGATGAAGACCGAAGACATGGCCACGATCAGCACCAGCACCAAGGCCGGTATCACAAACATCGCGCGCATCAGTTGGTCCCTCCCGTCGCGGTCCCGGTAGCGGCACCCGCAGCAGGCGCTGCGGCGGCACGGCCAAGTTCATTCAGCGGCAGGAACGGCACGACGCCTTGCCCCGCCTCACCCCCTGAAACGCCATCAAGGATCACCTTGTTCATGCCGCTGAACACACGCTCCATCGTTTCAAGATAAAGGCGGCGGCGGGTCACTTCGGGGGCCTTGATGTATTCGTCATAGACCGAAATGAAGCGCGCGGCTTCACCCTGAGCTGCGTTGACGGCCTGGGCGCGATACGCCTCGGCCTCTTCCAGAAGCTGGGCTGCGGCACCGCGCGCGCCAGCGGTCACCCGGTTGGCGTAGGCGTCGGCTTCGCTTTCCAGCGTATCGCGTTGCTGCTGGGCGGCCTGCACTTCGCGGAAGGCGTCAAGCACCTCTCGCGGGGGCTGGGCGCGCTGCAGGTTGACGCGGATCACGCTGATGCCGGCATTGTAGGTGTCCAGCGTCGCCTGCACCTGAGACTGCACGTCGGCGGCAATGACGCCCCGGTCGCGGTTCAGGATGGGCGACAGTTCCGACCGTGCCACGATATCGCGCATGGCACTTTCGCTGACCGCGCGGATGGTATCCTCGGGGTCAGCAAGGTTGAAAAGATAAAGCTCGGGGTCGGCGATATTCCAGACCACCTGGAACCCGATGTCGACAATGTTCTGGTCGCGGGTCAGCATCAGACCGGATTCGCTGCCTGCTTCACCCGTGCCGATTTCCGTGGTGCGTTCGCCGGTGACCTGGACCTTTTCATAGGTCACCACCGGCCAAGGCGCAAAGTTCAGACCGGGATTGCCGATGCCCGACGCTTCGCCAAGAAACAATTCGACCGAACGTTCTTCCGGCCTCACGGTGTAGAAGGACATGAACGACCATGCCGCGACCAACGCCAGCGCACCAAGGGCGATGCCTTGCCGCGTGATCACCGGGCCGCCCTGGCCGCCGCTGCCGCCCGGGCCGCCGCCGCCATTCAGACCACCCCGGCCACGCCCGCCCATAAGCACGCGCAGCTGTTCCTGCCCGCGCTTGACCAGCTGGTCGATTTCCGGGATCTGGGGACCGGATTCTCCGCGCCGGCCACCGCGACGGTCATCGTCGTCGCCGTTACCCTTGTTCCGGTCGTCCCCGCCCGGGCCGCCACCGCCGCCCCACGGGCCGCCACTTCCTGCCATCGATCAGAACCTCTCTCTTCGCATCTTGCCTTAGCTGGTCACGATGGGCGCAAAATCAAGCGGCCATCATGCCACAGCTGCGTTTCTTCAGGCGTTTCTCGTCGGTTTGCGCATGGTCACAAGTTCCTCGGCCATCGTCGGATGGACCGCGCAGGTTTGGTCAAACTGTTCCTTCGTCGCCCCCATGCGGATGGCGATGGCGGCCAGCTGGATCATCTCGCCCGCCTCGGGCGCGACAATATGGCAACCCAGCACCCTGCGGGTCGTCTGGCTTACGATCAGCTTCATCATCACCCGGTCGGGCCGGCCGGCAAACGCGGTCTTCATCGGGCGGAAGGCGGTGGCATAAACCTCGATCGCCTCTTGCTCGCGCGCGGCTTCTTCGGTCAGACCGACCGAGCCCATCTCGGGCTGGGTAAAGACCGCCGAGGCGACAAGCGCGTGGTCAAAGGCCGTGGGCGTGGCCCCAAACACCGTGTCGGCAAAGGCGTGGCCTTCGCGGATGGCGACCGGGGTCAGGTTGATCCGTCCCGTCACATCGCCCACCGCGAAGATCGAGGGGACGGGCGTCTGGCTGAACCTGTCCACGACGATCTGGCCCTGGCGGCCAAGCACCATACCCAGGGCCTCCAGCCCAAGGCCGTCGGTATTCGGCTGGCGTCCGGTGGCGTACATCACCAGGTCAAACTCGGTCTCGGTGCCATCTGTCGCCACAGCGCGGATGCCGGTCGGGGTCTTTTCCAGCCGCATCACGTCGGTGCCGCAATGGATGTCGATCCCGTCAGCCTGCATTGCGTTGGCCACATGGCCGCGGGCTTCGTCATCAAAGCCGCGCAGGATCTGCGCACCGCGGTAATACTGGCAAACCTTCACCCCAAGGCCGTGCAGGATGCAGGCGAATTCGCTGGCGATGTAGCCGCCGCCCACGATTAGCGCCCGTTTGGGCAAGTGCGGCAGGTGGAACATCTCGTTCGAGGTGACGGCAAGGTCTGCCCCTGGAATATCAGGCACAAAAGGCCGCCCGCCAGTGGCGATCAGGATGTGACGGGCGGAGAATTCCTGCCCGTCGGCCAGCCTGACCCGGTGCGCGTCAACCACCACGGCGCGGGCGTCATGAATAGTCACCCCGGCGTTGGTCAGGGTGTTGCGATACGCGCCCTCAAGCCGGTCCAGTTCGGATTCCAGGCGGGTGCGGAAGGCGGTCCAGTCAAAGCGGACGACCGTCACATCCCAACCGTAAGATCGCGCGTCCTCAAACGCCGCCGGAAAGCCGCTGGCAAAGACCATCAGCTTTTTCGGCACGCAACCGCGGATGACGCAGGTGCCGCCCATGCGGCTTTCTTCGGCCAGACCGACCTTCGCCCCGTAGTCGCCGCTGGCAATGCGCGCCGCGCGCACCCCGCCGGACCCGCCGCCGATGACGAAAAGATCATAGTCGAAGGTCAAAGGGTCAGTCCCCAAGGTCGGCGAATATGTTGGCGCTTTGGGCCAGATCCACTGACCCATCCTCGACCCGGCCGGTGTTGATGTCACGCACAGTGACCCGGCCATCGCCATGGCCGATCACCACGATGTCACAGATGTCGATGAAAAGGCCGTTCTCGACCACGCCCGGAATCTGGTTCAGCACCAGCGCAAGTTGGCGAGGGTTGCCGATCCGGCGCAGGTTCAGATCAAGGATCAGGTTGCCTTCATCCGTGCGCAGGGGCGACCCGTTGTCCATCCGCAGGGTCACTTCGCGGTTCAGCACATCAAGGCTGTACAGCGTCTCTTCGATCAGGGCCTTCGTGGTCTGCCAGCCAAAGCCGATCACCTCCACCGGCAGGGGGAAGGCGCCCAGCTGTGCCACTTCCTTGGCGGCATCGGCGATCACGATCATCCGGTCGCTGGCGGTGGCGACGATCTTTTCCTGCAAAAGTGCCGCCCCCCCGCCTTTGATCAGATTTAGGTTGGGGTCAAACTCGTCCGCGCCGTCGATGGTGAGGTCCAGCCATTTGACGTCATCCATGCCGACGACAGGGATGCCAAGATCGCGGGCAAGGTCGGCGGTTCGGCGCGACGTGGCGACACTGGTAACCTTCAGCCCCTCACCCCGGATACGTTCCGCGAGGCAGCGAACCATCCACGCGGCGGTCGACCCTGTGCCAAGGCCCAGCTTCATGCCGTTTTCAACAAAATCCACCGATTTGCGGGCGGCCGCATATTTGGCCTTGTCGATGGGCGAAAGCTCGGCGGTCATGGCAGCACTCCCGTTCTTTGGCACATCGAATAGCGCAAAGGGTCCCGAAGGGCGAGAGGGTTCGTGCCCCCGAGTCCAAGAGAAACAGGGATTCTTCGCTAAACGGGGCGGGGCATGAGCTTACGTCACATCATCCAGCCGAAGCATGGCCCGGCGCAATTCCACCAAGGTAAGGGCGCCGTCCCGATCTGCATCCAGCGACATGAGCGCACGCAGAACATTCGCCTCTTCCTCGGTCAGGGCGCGCAAGGCGGCGGCCTGGCCTTCTGCCCGGATTTCGGCGCTGTCGATCCGGTTGTCAGGGGTGCTGTCAGCGGCGGTGAACTGCCGTTCAAGCCGGCCACGCGCGGTGGCGCTGGCGGCGCGCAGGGTGACTGCAAGCTCATCCCGCGTGACCGCGCCATCGTTGTCGAGATCCATCGCCAGCAGCCGCCGCATGGAGGAGGCGCGTGCTGCGGCACGGTCCAGCGCGACGTGGTCTTCTATCCCGCGCGGCGTCAGACCTGAGGGGCCGCCAAAGCCTGCAATCACGTCTTCGGCCATGGCACGAAATCGGTCCGGGTTCTGGCGCATGGCGTCTTCCAGCGGGGTGAGGTTGTCAGCAACAGCCGCCTGCACCAGCAGCACGATCATCAGCACCGCCGCCGTCATTTTTCTGACCAGCATTTCCGACTCCTCTGCCTTGATCCTCGTGCGACCGCGCCAACCTGACGGGGTCGACCATGCCGTGACCATGGTTGATATTCAGTTAACCCTGGCATGAGCGTCCCGAAGTCATCAGCTTGTAGCGAACGCCAGTCATCCACACCTGTCAGGATGCACGCAAATGGCGGCAGGGGGTCGCTTTTCGCCCTGCAAGCGGGCAAGGTTTGCGCAAGGGTTTGCGCCTGACCCCCAAGGGTGGCCGATGTACAGACTGCACTATGCCCCGGACAATGCCTCGCTTGTGGTCCGCCTTGTGCTGGACGGGGCGGGCATCCCGTATCAGACGGTGCTGGTTGATCGCGCATTGCGCCAGCATCACGGCCCTGCCTACCGCGCGCTGAACCCCACCGGTCTGATCCCCACGCTGGAGACACCGCAAGGGCCCATTTCGGAAACCGGGGCAATCCTGCTATGGTTGACCGACATGCACCAGCTTGGCCCGGGACCACAGGCGCCAGACCGGACGGTGTTCCTCAAATGGGTGTTCTTTTTGTCCAACAGCGCCCATGCCGACATGCGCCAGATCTTCTATCCGCACCAGTATTGCCCGGCTGATGCCCATCCCGGCCACCGCGCCATCCTGACCGCGCGGATGCAGGCGCACTTTGCCCTTCTGGACACTGCGGCCCGGCAAAACCCCGCCCTTTTCGCTGCAGGCAAGCCCTTGGGCGTCTACACCCTTACCCTCACACGGTGGAGTGCGCTTTACCCCGCAGGGGCCCCGCGCTGGTTTGATCTGGCTGCCTACCCTGCCCTTCTGGCGCTTGCCCATGCGCAAGAGGCGCGGGTTGAAACCCCGGTCATCGCGCGGGCCGAAGGCTTGGGTGCTTCCCCCTTTACCCGGCCCGAACAGCCCAATCCGCCTGAAGGCAGCGTGTTTTGACCCTGACGCTTTGGCATATTCCCGACTGGGCGTCCTCGATCATCCGGCTTGCGCTGGAGGAACAGGGCCAGCCCTACCAGTTGCGCCTGATGGACTGGGACGCTGGCGATTTTGACGCCCCCGCCTTCCGCACGGTGAACCGGCTGGGCCTGATTCCGGCGCTGGAAACCCCTGATGGACCGATCTTTGAAACGGCGGCCATCCTTTTGTGGCTGAACGCGCGTCATGGCGGCCTTGCCCCGGCGCCGACCGATCCGGCCCGTGCGGCCTTTCTGTCCTGGCTGATGTTCACCGCGAACACTGTCCACCCCACGGTGATGGCGCTGATCCACCCAGACCGCCCCGCCGGCTCCGACGCGGCGGAGGAAGTGGCCCGTCTGGCTTTACACCGCCTTATGCAGCAAATGGCGCATCTGGAGACGCTGATCAGCACGCGGTCCCCGCGCTGGCTGACCCCGGCGCAGCCGGCGCTGGGGCATTACATCGGCATCCTTTTGCGGTGGGCCAACTCCCTGCCCCAAGACCCGGCCCTGCGTTTCACCCTGGCTCCTTTCCCGGCCCTGCATGCCGTGCTGGCCGCGCATGAGGGGACCCCCGCCGCCCGTCGTGTGGCGCTGGAGGATGCCCTTGGAACCCACCCCTACACCGCTCCAGAGGCCTCCAAATGACCCTGACCTTGCACCACGCGCCCGATTTCGCCTCGACCATCGTCAGGTTCGCGCTGGAGGAGATGGAGTTGCCCCACACCATTGCCCTTGCCGACATCGAGGGCGGGGCTCTGGCCAGCCCGGATTACCGACAAATTAACCCGGTCGGCCTGATCCCGGCGCTGGAAACCCCCGATGGCCCGATGTTTGAAACCGCCGCAATCCTGCTGTGGCTGGTCGACCGGACCGGTCGCCTTGGCCCCGGTCCAGACGACCCGGACAGGGGGGCCTTCCTTTCCTGGCTGTTCTTTACATCCAACGCATTGCACCAGGCAGCACTGGCGATGTTTTACCCGCACCGACCGGCGGGTGACGCCAACGGCGACGCCGCCCAAGCTGCCGCCCACGACCAGATCGTCGCCCGTCTTGGACTGATCGAAGGCCTGATCACCACGCGTCAGCCGCGTTGGCTGTCAGTGGACCAACCCGGTGTGCTGGGCTACTATATCGGGGTTCTTGTCCGCTGGCTGATCCTGCTGCCCCCGGCGCCCTATGGCCTTGACCTGGCCGACTTTCCGTATTTGCGCGCCGTCCTTGCCGCGCATGAAACCCGCCCGGCTGCCCTGCGCGTGGCCGATGCCGATGGCTTTGGCCCCACCCCCTTCACCAACCCGAGAGTCTGATGTTCCTTTCCGTCTTCGACATGTTCAAGGTGGGTATCGGCCCGTCCTCCAGCCACACCATGGGTCCGATGGTCGCCGCCGCGCGCTTTCTTGACACGTTGCGTGCCTCGCCGTTTCATTTCCGGGGTCTGCGTGCCTCGCTCCACGGCTCGCTGGCCTTTACCGGGGTGGGCCATGCGACCGACCGTGCCACGATCCTGGGCCTGGCCGGATTTGCGCCCGACACTTACGACGCTGAAAAGGCAGATGCCGCCTTTGCCCGCATCCGCGATACCAGGCTGATCGAGGTGCCGGGCCTGCCGCCCTTGGGCTTTGACCCGCTGAAAGATCTGCATTTCGACTTTGGCCCTGCCCTGCCCGGCCATGCAAACGGGCTGATCCTGAAAGCCACCGACCCGCAGGGCGACGTGATCTTGCAGGAAACCTACTACTCGATCGGCGGCGGGTTCGTGCTGACGGCAGGTGAATTGGTTGAGTCTGGCGGCACCAAGTCGCGTGCCCGCGCCGATGTACCCTTCCCGTTTGAAACGGCGGCCGAGATGCTGCAGATGGCCCATGCCTCGGGCCTGACCATCGCCCAGATGAAACGCCAGAACGAGGCGCGCTTTCGCACCAGCGCTGACATTGACGCCGGCATCGCGCGCCTATGGCAGGTGATGAACGATTGCATCGACCGGGGGATGAAGGGCACCGGCATCCTGCCCGGGGGCCTCAAGGTGCGCAGGCGCGCCAAGGGCATCCATGACGCGCTGATGGCCGAACGCGGGCTGAACCAGACGCCGCCGCATACGATCAACGACTGGATGTCGCTTTACGCGATGGCGGTGAACGAAGAAAACGCCGCCGGTGGCCAGGTTGTGACCGCGCCCACCAATGGCGCTGCGGG
>JANPJU010000023.1:0-3064 GCA_031425675.1 Paracoccaceae bacterium
GTTGGCACCCACCCTACGAGGAGTCGGGGTGAACCCCGACCTACACGGCTGAGGCGTCACCCCTTGTGTCCCGTAGGGTGGGTGCCAACCCACCGTTCCCCGCGCAACACAGGGCAGCGCCCGACCGCCGGGTGGGCGAGCAACGGCTGTCTTGGGCGCTTTATGGTGCAACCCCTCCCCCCGAAGTTCTGCTGGTGACGCTGCAAAGCGCCCGCCCGAGGGGGCGGTCGGGCGCTGCCCGGCGGCGCTAAAGCGCCTTGATTCCGGGACAGGTGTAAATACAGTTCAGTCGCGCAGGCACATGGCATCAAGAAGGTGTACTCATTGAAACAGCATACTTTGATGGGCGAGCTTTATGGTCTATCCGTGCGGATCAACGATGTCTTCATACCGGGAAAGCTAGTCGAAGATCACTTAGCGCAGTATTGTACTAGCTTGGGCATCTGGACGGGGATTGAAGAGTTTCCAATCTACGTTCCAGGTTCTGCCACTTTGCTAAGCTATAGGGGCAGATATTACATGATTTGCACTAAGCACCAGCTAGCGCAAACGGAAACTTGGGATGCGGTTTGCTTGCTTCTTTCTGGCGGCCCGGGTCAAACGAGGTGCATCACGTCTGGAGGTGCGCGCTGGTTTGACCGAAGCGGAGATGGTGACCATCAAGAGATTGTTGCCTTCGACTATACAGAGCCATGTGAAGAGATTCCGGAACTTAGGCCAATGTTCTTTGACTTCCGAGGCCAGCATTCGGATATGCCAGCTGAACAAATTGCTGCCTTTATTACTTATGGATATCCAACTTGTCAGGCTGATTTCAACTTTGACGAGCGCGCAGTTAAACAAACTCGAGGACGAGTGCTAAGTCGCTTTGCAGCGCCATCTTCAGACGATGCACTACACGTAATCGAACCGATTACCCCACTTGGATTTGACCCAGATGGAATGAGCGGCGGACCAACATTCTGCATTACTATGGACAGTCCGCTTGAGTTCAGTGCGCACTTCTCTGGCGTTACAGTTAGAGGAGGGCGGACTCGTCTTATGTTAATTAAGGCCGGAGCAGTCCAGGCAATGCTGGACTCGCTACTTTACACGAAGCGATAGGCAGACCCGAGTTTGCGCTTAGGCGCTGCCTCTCCCCCTACCCGAACACCCTTCCCAACGCCGCGCCAATCGCCCCGGTGATCTCGTCAATATCATCCTTCGTCGCGATCAGCGCCGGGGACAGGCACAGCGTGTTGTTGAACCCCGGGACGCTCCGGTTCGTCGCACCGATGATGACGCCTTGCGCCATGCAGTCGGCGACGACGGCCTGGACCTTCTTCTCGTCGGCAGGCTCACGCGTGGTCCGGTCGGCCACCAGTTCGGCCCCCAGGAACAGGCCCTTGCCGCGGACCTGACCGATGACCTTGTGCTGGTCCATCAGGGCCGCGAGGCTGTTCAACGCATAGTCGCCCATCGCCAGGGTGTTGGCGAGAAGGCCTTCATCCTCGATAATCCGCATGTTCTCCAAGGCCGCTGCCGGGCCCGCGGTGCAGCCGCCGAAGGTGGAGATGTCGCGGAAGTAGCTCATCGGGTCCGAGGCGTCGTCCTTGAACAGGTTGAAGACGGCTTCGGTCGTTACGGTGCAGGAGATCGCCGCGTAGCCGGAGGCGACGCCCTTGGCCATGGTCACGAAGTCGGGCTGGACACCGTAGTGCTGGTAGCCGAACCAGGTGCCGGTGCGCCCCACGCCGCAGACGACTTCGTCGATGTGGAGGAGGATGTTGTGCTTGCGGCAGATCTCTTGCACGCGCTGCCAGTAGCCCTCGGGCGGGACGATGACGCCGCCGCCGGCGGTGACGGGTTCCAGGACGAGGCAGCCGATGGTGTCGGGGCCTTCGCGGAGGATGACTTCCTCGATGGCGTCGGCGGCGCGTTCCCCGTAGTTCTCGACGTCCCACTGCTTGCGGTATTCCAGGCAATGCGGGACCTCGACAAAGCCGTCGGGGAAGGGCCCGTACTGGGCGTTGCGCTGCTGTTGGCCGCCGCTGGCGAGGGCGGCGATGGTGGTGCCGTGGTAGTCACGCTCCCGGTACAGGATCTTCCACTTCTTGCCGCCGTGGTGGCGGTGGGAGATCTGGCGGACCATCTTGTAGACCTTCTCGTTCGCCTCACTCCCCGAGTTGGAGTAGTAGACGCGGGAGAGGCCGGGCATCTTTTCGATCAGCTTCTTGGCAAAAAGCGCGCCGGGGATCGAGCCTGCGGCGCCGGCGAAGTAGTTCATCTTGACCAGCTGATCGCGCACGGCGTTGGCGATGCTTTCGCGACCGTAGCCGACGTTCACCGTCCAGACGCCGCCGGAGACGGCGTCGAGGTGTTCCTTGCCCTTGGCATCCCAGACGCGCATCCCCTTGCCCTCGACGATGACGCGGGGGTCGACGGTTTCGTAAGCTTTGTGCTGGGAAAGATGGTGCCAGACATGGGTGCGGTCGGCCTCGACCACGCTGGCGATGTCGTTCAGTCCTGCGTAGTCGTCCATCGGGCGTCCTTTCACGTTCGATCAGCGTGCATCATCGGGGATCGCGCCGCTGGCCCTTAGGACCAGAACCCGCCCCCCGCTATAGCCAGACCGTGCCCCCTGCGGCAGGAAGACGGGTTGAGCCTGACAGTCTGGCACTAGATACCATCATAGACCAGAACAGGAAGATACCCCGTGCTCCACGTCCATGAGGTCCGCAAATCCTACCAGACGGCGGAAGGGCCGGTCATGGTGCTGCAAGGCGTCAGTCTGGCGCTTGGGCAGGGGGAAAGCCTTGCGCTGACGGGCGAGTCTGGCAGCGGGAAAAGCACGCTGCTGCATCTGGTGGCGGGGTTGGACGCGGTGGACGGGGGCCGGATCAGCGTGGCGGGTGTGGCGCTGGAGGGGCTGGATGACCGGGGCCGCGCGGCGCTGCGGCGGGACCGGATCGGCCTGGTGTTCCAGCAGTTCAACCTGATCCCTTCGCTGACGGTGGGGGCGAACCTGGCGTTTCAGGCGCGGCTGGCGGGGCGGTTTGACCGGGAGTGGTCGGCACGGCTGGCC
>JANPJU010000024.1:0-77488 GCA_031425675.1 Paracoccaceae bacterium
CCGCATTCGTTCGATCCCCTGACCGGGGCGGTAGTCCAGATCAAAGGCGAAGGGTGAGGCATGACCCAGCCAGCCCGACAGGGCAGGGCGCGCGGTTTCGGCATGGCGGGGGGCCACATAGATGAAGGCCGGGCCACCGGGGCCGGAGTTGAGGTACTTGTAGGTGCAACCCACCGCGAAATCAGCGCGCGCGCGGGCCAGATCCACCGGCAGCGCACCGGCGGAATGGGCCAGATCCCAGACCGTGATCGCCCCCATCTCATGCGCGCGGGCGGTGATGTCGGCCATGTGGTGACGGCGGCCCGTGCGATAGTCCACCTCGGTCAGCATGACGACGGCGACGGTGTCATCAATCGCGGCCATCGCCTCTTCCGGGGCGACGGTCTTCAGGCGGTATTGCCCGCCCAGCGTGCGACACAGGCCTTCGGCCATGTAAAGGTCGGACGGGAAATTGCCGGTATCGGACAGGATCACGCGGCGCTTTGGGTTCATCTCAAGCGCTGAGGCGAGGGCCTGATAGACCTTGATCGACAGCGTGTCGCCCAGCACCACCGTCCCCGGTTCCGCGCCGATCAGCCGACCCACCCGGTTGCCCAAGGCTGCCGGCTGCGCCATCCAGCCGGCCTTGTTCCAGCCGCGGATCAGCATTTCACCCCATTCCGCCTGCACCACCCGGTCCACCGCCGCAGGAGCCGTCTTGACCATCGGGCCAAGTGAATTGCCGTCAAGATAGACCACCCCTTCAGGCAGGTGGAACTGGGCCTTCTTGGCGGCGAAATCAATGGGCATGGACGGTCTCCTTCGCGGGCTTTATCGGGGGAACGGTGGGCAAAGCCAAGATGCAACTGCGCTGGTGTCGCCTGCTGCCGCATCAAGGGGCTTCGTTGCGACCTTGGCGTCGCCCCCGCAGCCGGTTTGGCGAAATGAGAGCGTCCTTGTGCATCAAACTGGGGTTTGAAATATAGTTGCGCAATGATAAGTGCAGCGGGCCGGAGTGTGGCGCTGGCGGCAGAAGCGGGGGAATACGGTGAAGATCGGGGCACTGACAGAGGTTTTTCCGGGCGAGAACCGGGTGGCGATGACGCCGGATTCGGCCATTCAACTGGTCAAGCTGGGCCATAGCGCCTGCATCCAGTCCGGAGCGGGGATCAAGGCAGGCTTTGCCGACGCCCTTTACACCGCCGCCGGGGTGACCGTGCTGCCAACCGCGGCTGAGGTGATTGCCGCCGCTGACGTGATCGTCAAGGTGCGCGGGCCTGAGGCTGCCGAACTGGCAACCCTTGCCGAAGGGCAGACGCTGGTCAGCTTCTTCTGGCCCGCCCAGAACCCCGAATTGCTGGACGCTGCGGCCAAGAAGAACCTGACCGTGGTCGCCATGGACATGGTGCCGCGCATCAGCCGCGCCCAGAAGATGGACGCGCTGTCGTCGATGGCCAACATCGCCGGGTATCGGGCCGTGATCGAGGCCGGGAACAACTTTGGCCGCTTCTTCACCGGGCAGGTGACGGCGGCAGGCAAAGTGCCGCCCGCCAAGGTACTGATCGTCGGGGCAGGGGTGGCGGGTCTTGCCGCCATCGGCACCAGTGTGTCCCTGGGGGCCATCGTCCACGCCTTTGACGTGCGTCCCGAAGTGGCCGAACAGATCGAATCGATGGGCGCCAGCTTTGTGTTCCTTGAGTTTGACGCCTCGGAATTGCCGGATGGCGCTGCGACGGGCGGATATGCCGCCCCCTCCACGCCCGAATTCCAGGCCAAGCAACTGGCCAAGTTCCGCGAACTCGCGCCCGAGATGGACATCGTCATCACCACCGCGCTGATCCCCGGACGGCCTGCGCCCAAGCTGTGGACCGCCGACATGGTGGCGATGATGAAGCCGGGGTCGGTGATCATCGACCTTGCGGCGGAACGGGGTGGCAACTGTGACCTGACGGTGCCCGACCAGAAGATCGTGACCGACAATGGCGTGACCATCGTCGGCTACACCGACTTCCCCAGCCGGATGGCCGCGCAGGCCAGCACGCTATACTCTACCAACATCCGCCACATGCTGACCGACCTCACGCCCAAGAAAGACGGCGTGATCCTGCACAACATGGAGGATGACGTGATCCGCGGCGCCACCGTGGCGCATGTGGGTGCCGTGACCTATCCGCCACCACCGCCGAAGATCGCGGCGATTGCGGCGGCAAAGCCGAAGCCCAAAGTGGTTGAGCTTACCCCGGCTGAACGCCGCGCCAATGAAGTGGCGGCCTTCAAGGCGCAGACCCGCAATCAGGTCGGCATGCTGGTCATCGGCGGTGGCTTGATGCTTCTGGCCGGGCTTTACGCCCCCGCCAGCTTTATGAGCCACTTCATCGTCTTCGTGCTGTCGGTATTCATCGGCTTTTCAGTGATCTGGAATGTCAGCCATTCGCTGCACACGCCGTTGATGGCGGTCACCAACGCCATCTCATCCATCATCATCCTGGGGGCGCTGATGCAGATCGGTTCGGGAAGCTGGCTGGTCGTGATCCTTGCCGCAGCCTCGGTCTTCATGGCCGGGATCAACATTTTCGGTGGCTTCATGGTCACCCGGCGCATGCTTGCCATGTTCCAGAAGTCGTAAGGGGCACGCCATGGATTACGGATTCACCACGGCTGCCTACGTCGTTGCAGCGGTTCTTTTCATCCTCTCGCTTGGCGGGCTTTCGGGCCAGGAAAGCGCCAAGCGTGCGGTCTGGTACGGCATCGCCGGCATGGCGCTGGCGGTTGCGGCCACGCTTTACGGGCCGGGGGCCGGTAACTGGCTGATCTCCCTGGTCATGATCGCGGTTGGCGGCGCCATCGGCTGGGTCGTCGCACAGCGGGTCCAGATGACCGAGATGCCGCAGCTTGTCGCCGCCATGCACTCGCTTGTCGGCCTCGCGGCGGTGTTCATCGGCTTCAACACCCATATCGAACGGGTCCGCGTGGCCGGCATGGATGAGGCCGCGCGCGCCCTCCTTGACGGGTTCGCCGCGGTCGTGTCGCACAAGTCGGGGGTCGAGATCACGATCCTGCGGGTGGAAACCTTCCTTGGCATCTTCATTGGCGCGGTGACCTTCACCGGGTCGGTGATCGCTTATGGCAAGCTGGCAGGCAAGGTGGACGGCAAGGCCAAAAAGCTTCCGGGCGGTCACCTTCTGAACGCGGCGGCAGCAGTAGTGTCGCTGGCCATGCTGGTCGTTTACCTGCAAAGCGGATCGTCTTTGGCGATCATTGCCATGACCGTGGCGGCCCTTTTCATCGGCTATCACCTGATCATGGGGATCGGCGGGGCGGACATGCCGGTCGTGGTCTCGATGCTGAACAGCTATTCCGGCTGGGCGGCGGCGGCGATTGGGTTCTCGTTGTCGAACGACTTGCTGATCGTGGTCGGAGCACTTGTCGGTTCGTCGGGTGCGATCCTGTCCTACATCATGTGCAAGGCGATGAACCGGTCGTTCATCAGCGTCATCCTTGGCGGCTTTGGCGGCACCACAGGCCCGGCGATGGAAGTCACGGGCGAACAGATCGCCATTGACACCGAAGGTGTGGCGGCAGCGCTGAACGATGCCGACAGCATCATCATCATCCCAGGTTACGGCATGGCCGTGGCGCAGGCGCAGCAATCGGTTTCCGAATTGACCCGCAAGCTTCGCGCCAAGGGCAAGACCGTGCGCTTTGCCATCCACCCGGTCGCGGGCCGCTTGCCTGGCCACATGAACGTGCTGCTGGCCGAGGCGAAGGTGCCCTACGACATCGTGCTGGAGATGGACGAGATCAACGACGATTTCCCCACCACCGACGTGGCCATCGTCATCGGATCGAACGACATCGTGAACCCGGCGGCGCAGGACGATCCCAACAGCCCCATCGCCGGAATGCCGGTGCTGGAGTGCTGGAAGGCCAAGCAGGTGTTCGTGTCCAAGCGCGGGCAGGGCACGGGGTATTCGGGCATTGAGAACCCGCTGTTTTACAAAGAGAACACCCGGATGTTCTACGGCGACGCGAAAAAGTCGCTGGATGCGCTGCTGCCGCTGATCGACTGATCGCCGCAAGGGTGGGCATTCGTGCCCACCCGTCGTGTCTTGCTTCAGCGAAACTGCAACACCTGTCCTGCATACCCATGTATTCCCGTATTTCGCTGGCAAGGCCCGGTCCTGCAGCCTAATTCTGCTGGAACGTCAGCCAAAGGCCCCCCATGCCCCCAATCTCGGACCACCCGCTTCGCTATGCCACCGTGAACGAACTGCACGCGCGGCCGTTCCCGGCGGTTGAGGTGCCATCGACCGCGGTCTATATCGCAATCAAGGAGCCCGTGCAGGCGCAGAACCGCGACCGGACGAAAGACCTTGCCCATCTTCTGGCGCTTCTGGACCGGAACGGATCGGCGCATCCCCAACCTGGCGCCACGCATTTTCAGGGACCCATCGGCCGGGCCGAGGTGAAATGGGAAAGCCATACCGAATTTGTGACCTACACCGCCTTTTCGCGCGGTCTGGCAAAGCGCCCGTTTGACCCCGCAGATGCCGAGCTTTTGCCCGAAGACTGGCTGGCCGCGGCGCCCGGCAAGCGGCTGACCTCGGTCCTGATCCGGATTGAGCATATGCCGGCCGATGAGGCGACATTGTTTCAGGAACTGGATGACTGGTTCGTTCCCGAAAGTCTGGCCGTCAGCCGTGTCGTGGATGGCGCGGCGGTCATTGCGGGTGATTTCCGGGTGGACCCTGCCGGCCACATGCGCTTTGCCGTCTTTGTAAAGCCCGGCACAGGATCACGCCGGGTGGGCCGTATCGTCCAGCGCCTGTGCGAGATCGAGACCTACCGCGCCATGTCGATGCTGGGCCTGATGCGGTCACGCGATCTGTCGGCTACGCTGAACGCGCTTGACCCGCGGCTGTCGGCGCTGGTGTCCGGTCTTGATAACGCCGAACCGGCCCCCGAGGCTGCGTTGCACAACCTTCTGACCATCTCGGCGGAACTGGAAAGCCTCGCGGTGCAGTTTTCCTTCCGCTTTGGTGCTACAGCCGCCTATGAGGCGATCGTCAACCAGCGGATCGAGGTATTGCGGGAAGCCCGGATCGAAGGTCGCCAGACCTTTGCCGAATTCATGATGCGCCGGTATGATCCGGCGATGCGCACGGTGAAATCGTCCGAAGGACGGTTGCAGGCCATGGCAGACCGGGCGCAGCGGGCGGCAGAACTGCTGCGCACCCGGGTGGATGTGGAACGGTCGGCGCAAAACCAGAAGCTGCTGGAAAGCATGGACAAACGCGCCGACCTGCAACTGCGCCTGCAACGCACGGTCGAAGGGCTGTCGGTGGTGGCGATCAGCTATTACGCGGTAAGCCTTGCGGCCTACCTGGCCTATCCTCTGGCCAAGGCGCTGCACATGGGCAAGGAGGCGCTGACGGCGGCCCTTGTTCTGCCGGTTGTCGGTCTGGTCTGGCTGATGGTCCGCCGGGTCCGCAAGGCGCTGCACTGACAGGGCTTGCCCCGTCAGTCAGCGCCCCCTGATCCGTGGGTCCAACGCATCGCGCAATCCGTCGCCGATGTAGTTCACGCTAAGAACCGTCAGCGAAATTGCCAGGCCGGGAAAGATCACCCGAGCAGGATATTGCTGCATGTATTCCAGACCTTCGTACAGTAGCCGGCCCCAGGTCGGAAAGTCGGGCGGAAAGCCAAGGCCAAGGAACGACAGGACTGATTCCGTGATGATCGCCTCGGCCACTCCCAAGGTGGCCGCTACCATGACGGGCGAAATCACGTTGGGCAGGATATGCCGCAGGATCACCCGCCGTGGCGTGGCACCGATGGACCGCGACGCCAGAACGTATTCGCGTTCCTTCAGCGCCAGCACCTCACCCCGGACGATGCGGGCGGCGTGCATCCAGCTGGTGACGCCAATCGCAAAGACGATCAGGACAAACGCCCCCAACTCAGGCCCCATGGCGCGCGACAGGTCATCACGGAACAGCATGACCATGACAAGGAGGAGGGGGATCAGCGGCAACGCCAAAAACATGTCGGTCAGGCGCATCAAAGGTCCGTCCAGCCGCCGGAAATAGCCCGCCAGCACGCCGATCAGCGTGCCAAGGAAGATCGCGATGATCATTGCGACAAAGCCCACCGCAAGGCTGACCTTGCCGGCAGCCATCATCCGCTGCATCTGGTCACGACCCAACTGATCGGTGCCCATCGGGTGCGTCAGGCTTGGTCCAAGGTTCTTGCTTTTCAGCGCCTCGACCACCGTCAGCTTTTCCGGCGTCCAGACCAGCGGGCCAAGGATCGAGAACAGGATCAGCAGGCCCAGCACGATCAGCCCGAAAACCGCGCCCTTGTGTTTGCGAAACTGCGCCCAGACCGCGCGACGAAAGCTTTCTGGTGGTGCAGCGGCGACGGCGGTGCTGTCAGTCATAGCGGATCCTTGGGTCAAGCATGCCGTAAAGAAGGTCAGCAATCAGGTTGAACATCACGATCAGGATGGCGAAGATGAAAGCCAGGGTCTGGACCATCGGCAGGTCATTGCCCCGGATCGCCTGAATAAGCGCCGACCCGATGCCATTCACCCCAAACAGGTTTTCCGTGATGATTGCGCCGCCAAAGATTGACGGGATGCCAAGGGCGATGACGGTCACCACCGGGATCAGCGAATTGCGCAGGACGTGCTTGAGGACCACGGTCCGTTCGTCCAGCCCTTTGGCGCGGGCGGTGCGGACGTAATCCTGGCTCATGTTCTCCAGCATGGAGGATCGCATGTAGCGGCTGATTGCGGCGGCGTTGGCCAGCCCCAGCACCATGACCGGCATTGCCATCTGACGCAGTTGTGTGAGGAAGGTGTTCCAGTCGGTCACCTCAAGCGTGGTGTCGTATTTGGTTGGAAACCAGCCCAGCCAGACCGCGAAGATGATGATGAAGAGCGTGCCTGTAAAGAAGGTCGGCACTGAAAAGCCGATCATTGCGAACATGGTGCCGAACTGATCGAAAAGGGAATATTGCCTGTAGGCAGAATAGATGCCGATCGGCAGGGCGATCAGGACCCCCACCAGATAGGCCGTGCCGATCACGATAAGCGTTTGCGGCATCCGTTCCGCAATCAACGGGAACACGGGGCTGCGGCTTTGATAGCTGATGATGCGCTGCATGCCTTCGGCGTAGTTGGTGCCAAAGATGGCGTCGAAGCCGTTCAATGGCTCGACCCAGAAAAACTGCTTCAACCACAGCAGATACCGGATGTGCAGGGGTTCATTCACCCCAAGCGCCTCCAGGATCTTCATCCGCACTTCGGGGGGCACGGTAAGGGGGATTTCCGAGGCCGGGCTGCCGGGGGCAAGGTCCACCAGCAGGAAAATCACAAGGCTGATCAACAGAAGCGTCGGGATGGCCAGCAAGAGCCGTCTCAGCGTGAAGGTGAGCATGGGGCGGGCGCCTCTGATCAGCAGTCTTCGGGGGGAAAGCGTGGTGGCGGGGGCCCCGAAAGGCCCCCGCCAGCAAACTGGACATTGCTGCCCAGCCTGCGTGTCAGATCACTTCACGCGGAACCAGTCCTGGACGTTCCAAAGCTCGGTGTCCCAGGTGTTCAGCACGGCACCGCCAAGGGTGTTGGACGCCGCCGACAGACGGCCACGGTCGACCAGCGGCACGATGACGTAGCTGTCCTTGGTCAGCATCTCGTTCAGGCGGATGGCGATTTCGCCACGTTTGGCCATGTCGGCGGTTTTCGAAAGTTCGACAACCATCGCGTCATAGGCCGGGTCACAGAAGCGGTTGACGTTTTCGCCCTGCCACTGGTTGTCCGGGCCGGGGATCTTGTCGCACATGTATTGCGCGAGGTAGGGTTCCGGGTCGGTGCCATCAAAGTTGTTGGCGTACATTTCGACATCGGCATAGAACTTCTGGAACGTGTCGGGCGAACCTGCATCACCGCCGAAGAAAACCGAAGCGTCGATGTTCTTCAGTTCCACTTCCACGCCAAGTTCGGTCCACCAATCCTTGATGACCGCCTGAAAGTCCTGACGGACAGGGTTGGTCGAGGATTGATACAGCAGCTTCAGCGGCTTGCCGTCCTTTTCCCGAATCCCGTCACCATCGCTGTCGACCCAGCCTGCGGTTTCCAGAAGGGCCTTGGCGCCTTCCATGTCCTGCGTCAGGCAGTCGGTGTTGGGCGAGGCGAACAGCTCAGGTGCCGGCACCAGATTGCAGGTCGCACGACCCGCAGCGCCATAGCCGATGTCGACCAGGATCTGCCGATCAATCGCCATCGAAAGGGCTTTGCGCACGTTGATGTCGCTAAGGATCGGGTGCGGATGCTTGACGGTTGAGCGTTCGCCTTCCGGCAGATCGGCCGACGGGTCGGTCATGTTCATCTCGATCCGCTCAACCAGCGTGCCGAAACCGTTCAGCAGCACGCCCTTGCCAGCGGCTGCCATCTGCGTCTGCTGTTCAGGGTTGATCTGGGTGTTCCAGGCATAGTCAAACTCACCCGTTTCCAGAACGGCGCGGGCAGCGGCTGCAGCGTCGCCGCCGCCTTTGACCGTCATCGTGGCGAAGGCAGGCTTGGCCGGATCACGGTAGTTCGGGTTGGCGGCCAGGGTGACCACGTCGTTGACCTTGAAGTCGGTGACCATGAACGGTCCAGTGCCGATCGGCTTGAAGTTCTGCTCGGTGCAGGTCGAGGCCGCAGCGCCCAGGCAGTTGGCAAACTGTGCGGCCTGCAGGATAGGCGACGTACCGCCAACGAAGGCGGTATAGGGGTTCGGCTTCGGCGCTTCGAACGTGATGACGACGGTCAGATCGTCGGGCGTTTCGATGCTGGCGATGCCTTCATAGCGCGCGGCCTGGGCGCAGCCACCTTCGGGATGCGTGCAATATTCATAGGTGAACTTCGCGTCAGCCGAGGTGACCGGCGTGCCGTCCGACCACAAGAGGCCCGGCTTCAGCTTCCAGGTGATCTGCGTCAGGTCTGCGGTGATGCCGCCGTTCTCCACGGTCGGAACCGATTCCGCCAGACGTGCGAAGACCACACCCTTTTCGTCAAAGCCGGCAAGGCCCTCGAGGATAAGCGAGGCTGTTTCCACGTCCTTGGTGCCCGAGGACAGGTAGGGGTTCAGGATGGAGGGTGCCTGCCAGTACAGCACGTTCACGTTGCCATCGGCCCCGCGTTCGGCAAAGGCTGCGGGCGCAAAGGCCAGCGCAGCGACGGCACCCATCAGGGCGGTTGTCAGTTTCATTGGGTTACTCCTTGTTGGTTACGCTCTTGTGCCTCAGATGCGCCGGTTGATCCGGCGGCCAGGGTTTTTGGATAAAGATGACAGGCGACAAGGCGGCCGGCCTCAACCTCGATCAGGTCGGGCTTCACGGTGCGGCAAATGTCCATCACCTTGGGGCAGCGGGTGCAGAAGTTGCACCCTTGTGGCGGGTTGGCGGGCGAGGGGACGTCGCCCTTCAGGATGATCCGGCGGCGGTTCGCGGCCAGCGCGGGATCGGGTTCGTTCACGGCCGACAAAAGCGCCTCGGCGTAGGGGTGCAGCGGGCGGCCATAGAGGGCGTCACGCGGGGAAAGCTCGGCAATCTTGCCCAGATACATCACTGCCACCCGGTCGGCGATGTGGCGCACCATCGACAGGTCATGGCTGATGAACAGATAGGTCAGGCCCAGCTTTTCCTGGAGATCCTCCAGCAGGTTGACAACCTGCGCCTGAATCGAGACATCAAGTGCGGCAATCGGCTCGTCGCAGACGATGAATTTGGGGTTGAGCGCCAGCGCGCGGGCGATCCCGATCCGCTGACGCTGACCGCCGGAAAACTCATGCGGGAAACGGTTGTCAAAGCGCCGGTTCAGTCCGACCGCATCCATCAATTCATGCACGCGGGCAAGCTTGCGGTCCTCGGACCAATTGGTGTGTTCGTCCAAAGGTTCGGCGATGATCCGGCTTAAGGTCATCCGCGGGTTCAGGCTGGCTTGCGGGTCTTGAAACACCATCTGCATGGTGGGGCGCTTTTTGCGCAGGTCTTCGGGCGACAGGCTGGCCACATCTTCACCGTCGATGACCACGCGGCCCGCTGTCGGTTCGTAAAGCCGAAGAAGCGCGCGGCCTACGGTGGACTTGCCGCACCCGGATTCGCCGACCAGACCCAAAGTCTCGCCCGCGTTGATGCTGAACGACACGCCGTCGACTGCCTTCACGTCCCCCGTATGGCGGCGCAGGATGCCCGAATAGATCGGGAAATGCATTTTCAGTCCGTCAACCTGAACCAGCGGGCCAGCCGTAGAGAGGCGAGGGTTTGCGTCAAGCATGCGCCACCTCGCTTCGGACCATGGTCGCGGGCGCGCTCCAGTGGCAGGCCACATCATGGCCACGCCCCACCGGCTTGCCATCCACCGCGCGGCGGGGCGGGTTGATCCGGTCGCAAGGGTCATGGCGGTATTCACAGCGGGCGCGGAACGGGCAAGCCTCTGGGGCGCCAGTCATCATCGGGGGCTGGCCTTCGATCACCTTCAGCCGGGCTTCACGCGCGCCGGTGATCTTCGGGATCGTCTTGAGAAGGGCGCGCGTATAGGGGTGTTGCGGATTGGCAAACAACTCGGCCACCGGGGACTGTTCGACCACCTGGCCGCCATACATCACCATCACCCGGTCGGCGATGCCCGCGATCACGCCCAGATCATGCGTGATCCAGATAATCGCCATGCCCAGCTTGTGGCGCAGCTCTTTCACCAGCTCAAGGATCTGCGCCTGAATGGTCACGTCCAGCGCGGTGGTGGGTTCATCGGCAATCAGCACGTCGGGGTTGCAGGCCAGCGCGATGGCGATCATCACCCGCTGCCGCATGCCACCGGAAAACTGGTGCGGATACGCCTTCAGCCGCTTGCGCGCATCGGGGATGCCCACAAGGTCAAGAAGTTCGACTGCCCGAACCTCGGCCTGCTGTTTGGACATGCCCATGTGCGCGCGCAACGGCTCCATGATCTGGTTGCCGATGTTGAAGACCGGGTTCAAGCTGGTCATCGGGTCCTGAAACACGAAGCCGACCTTCGCCCCGCGCACGCGACGCAGCGCCTCGGCGTCCATCTTGAGCAGGTCGCTGCCGTTCAGAACGACCTCTCCCGCGCGAATATCGGCGGGGGGCGCGGGCAAAAGCCGGATCAGCGACATCATGGTGACCGACTTGCCCGACCCGCTTTCGCCCACAACGCCCAAAACTTCACCACGGTCGAGATGAAAGCTGACGTCGTTGACGGCGTGAATCTCGCCTCCGCGGGTGCGGAACACGGTTTTGAGGCCCCTGACATCAAGGACGGGCAAGGCCGGATCGGCCATCAGATACTCCCCGCGTCGTTTCTTAGTTCTTGTTATTCTTGGGCCTTTTTGACCCTGTCAACCAACGGTTGCCCGCTGGTGCGCCAACTGTTTCGCATTTTCCGCCCTCTATCAATCCCGATTTGCTGCCCAGTTCTACAAGCATCAGTTGGCAGATTGACCGACGGGTCGGGCAGTTTGCCAGATATTGACAGTCCTAACCCCTGCCCACAGTCTGGGCACAATATCTGGGAAGGCAGCAACACATGACCCCGACAGTGCTGACGCCACGTCAAATCCTTGACCGGCTGGTCAGCTTTCCAACCGTCAGCCGGGGGTCAAATCTTGACCTGATTGATTGGCTGGACGGCTATCTGGCAAGTCACGGCATCACCGCGCATCGCCATTGGAACGAAGATCGCCAGAAGGCCGCGCTTTTTGCCCATGTCGGGCCGTGGGTGCCGGGGGCCGTCGTGTTGTCGGGTCACTCTGACGTCGTGCCGGTGGATGGCCAGAGCTGGACGTCCGACCCCTGGACCGTGACCGAACGTGATGGTCGCCTTTACGGGCGCGGGACCTGTGACATGAAGGGCTATGTCGCGCTGGCAATCTGGGCGCTGGTCGAAGGGCAAAGCCGTCGGCTGACCACGCCTTTGCAACTGGCGCTAAGCTATGATGAGGAGATCGGCTGCACCGGCGCACCGCCGATGATCGCCGCGATGCAAGGCGTGTTGCCGAAGGGTGGCGCCGTCATTGTGGGGGAGCCGTCATTGATGTCCCTTATCACCGGGCACAAGGGTGGCACCGGCTATCATGTGCATGTGAAGGGGTTTGAGGTTCACTCCTCCCTCTTGCCGCAAGGCGTGTCGGCAATCATGGAAGGCGCGCGGCTGATCGGCTGGGTCAATGACCGCAACGCCGCCATCCAGGCCCGGACCCCGTCGCCCGTGGCGGCGCAGTTCAACCCGCCCTTCACCACGCTGCATGTCGGCATGATCGAAGGCGGCACCGCCCATAACATCACCGCCGCCGACTGCCGCTTTGCCGTGGAAATGCGCGTCGTGCCCGGCGAAGACATCGCCGAACATGAGGCTGCCTTCCGGGCGGAGGCTGCCCGCCTTGACGCCGCCCTGAAACAGGTCCGACCTGAGGCTGGCGTTCACCTTGACCGCTTCTTTGGTGTGCCCGCGCTGGTCCCCGAAACCGATGGCCCCGCCGAAACCCTGGTGCGCCGCCTGACCGGGGCCAACACCACCGGCGTCGTCAGTTACGGCACCGAGGCCGGGCAATTTCAGGATGCCGGCTATTCCGCCGTTGTCTGTGGCCCCGGCGACATCGCGCAGGCGCATCAGGCGGATGAGTTTCTGGCCGTGGCAGAGTTTGAGGCGGGTCATCGTTTCATGGCGGGCTTGCTGGACAGCCTGAAGTGACCTTTCCGATCCATGACCGCAGCCCTATCCGTTTCAACGCCCCGCTGCCCGCGCGGTCGGATGTGGTGGTGATCGGCGGGGGCGTAATCGGGGTGATGACGGCGTGGTTTCTGCGCCAGAAGGGTTTGACCGTCACGCTGTGCGAAAAGGGCCGCATTGCCGGTGAACAGTCCGGCCGCAACTGGGGCTGGGTCCGCCAGCAGGGCCGCGACCCCGGCGAATTGCCTATCATGGTGGAAAGCCTGTCGATCTGGAAAACCCTGTCGGCTGAGTTTGGCGCTGCCTTGGGCTTTCAGCAGACGGGCGTTCTGTATCTGGCGAAAACTGACCTTGAACTGCAGGGCTTTGACAACTGGATGGAGCATGCCCGCGCCCACCAGCTTGACACCCGGATGCTGACGGGGGCCCAGACCCTGGGGATGCTGAAAGGCGCCGTGGCCCCGTGGAAGGGCGCGCTGCACACCCCGTCCGACGCGCGGGCAGAACCGTGGCTGGCCGTGCCCACCCTCGCCGCTGCGGTGGCTGAGCGGGGGGTGACCATCCGCGAATCCTGTGCCGTTCGCGCGCTGGATCTTGCCGCCGGCAGGGTCGCGGGCGTGGTCACCGAACATGGCCGGATTGCCTGCGACCATGTGGTGCTGGCCGCTGGGGCCTGGTCGCGCCTGTTTCTGGGGCGGCATGGGGTGTCCATCCCGCAGCTGTCCGTCCTCGCCTCGGTCGCCGCCACGGAACCGATGCCGGGAATCTTTCCCGGCAATGCCGCCGATGATGATTTTGCCTTCCGTCGCCGCGTCGATGGCGGCTATTCCATCGCACCCGGCGGGTCAGCGCATGACTTTTTCCTTGGCCCAGACGCGCTGCGGTCGATCAAGGCTTACCTGCCGATCCTGAAGAAAGACCTGCGCCACGCCTATTTCAGGCCGACGGCGCCGAAGGGCTTTCCCGACGCCTGGGGCACCCCGCGCCGCTGGGCAGAAGATACCGTTACCCCGTTCGAGGCGACGCGCATCCTGAACCCCGCGCCGAACCTGAAGGTGCTGGGAAAGGTGCAGGATGCCTTCGCCCGTGCCTTCCCCGGTCTTGGTCGGCCAAAGTTGAAAACCGCCTGGGGCGGGATGATCGACACGCTGCCCGATGTCGTGCCGATCGTGGACCACGCTCCAATCCCCGGCCTGACCATCGCCACGGGGATGAGCGGGCATGGCTTCGGCATCGGCCCCGGCATGGGCCGGGTGATTGCAGACCTCGTGACCGGCGGCCATGTCGGCCATGACCTGTCGCGCTTCCGCTTTGCCCGCTTTACCGATGGCACCAAGATCGCGCCCGGTCCCAGCCTTTAGGCGGCTTTACTTCCGCGCGGCACCCGTCTACCGCTGCCGCCCGTCCAGCGGAGCGCCCCCATGACACTTGCCTGCGGCATCGACTTTGGCACCTCGAATTCCACCGTTGGCCTTGCCGACAGCACAGGCGCGCGGCTTCTGGCGTTGGAGGGGGACGCACCGACCTTGCCCTCTGCCGTCTTCTGGCAGACCGAGGGCGCGCCGCCGCTGTTTGGCCGCGCCGCGATTACCGCCTATCTGGAGGGGGACGAAGGCCGCCTGATGCGCGGGCTGAAATCCACGCTCGGCTCTGGGCTGATCCATGAGAAGACCGCTGTCGGTGGCCGGGCCGTGTCGTTCCGTGAGGTGCTGGCGCGCTTCATCGGCCATCTGCGCGCGGCCCAGCAGGGGGCGGCCCCCCTCGGGTCAGTGGTTCTTGGCCGCCCGGTGCATTTCGTCGATGACGACCCCGCCGCCGACGCCGCCGCCGAGGCGACACTGGCCGAGATTGCCCGCGATTGCGGCTGGACTGACGTGGCCTTCCAATACGAACCCATCGCCGCCGCGCTGCATTACGAACAGACCGCCCAGCGGGAAGAGCTGGTGCTGATCGTCGACATCGGTGGCGGCACCTCTGACGTGTCGGTGGTGCGCGTGGGGCCGGGCAGGGCGGCTTTGCCCGACCGAAGCACCGATATTCTGGCCAATGACGGTATCCGCGCGGGCGGCACTGATTTTGACCGGCTGCTCAGTCTGGCTGAGGCTTTGCCGCATCTGGGTTATCTGTCGCCCACCAAGGGCGGCGGCACCATGCCCCGGCATTACTATCTGGATCTGGCGACCTGGCACCGGATCAACGCGCTTTACACCTCACGCACCGGCAGTGACCTCAAGGCGCTGCGCTTGCTGGCTGACCGGCCCGAACAGATTGACCGGATGATCAGCATCGTTCAGGGCCGCCACGGCCACGCGCTTGCCATGCGGGTCGAGGCGGCGAAAGTCGCGCTGTCGGATGCCGACACCATCCGTTTGCAGATGTCTGACCTGACCGGTGGGCCGAACCCCATGCTGCGCCGGGACGGGTTCGAAGCGGCGGTCGAAGCGCCCCTTTCCCGGATCCGCACGCTGCTGGATCGCGTGTTGGCCGAGGCTGGCCTGACGCCGGACCGCATCGGCACCGCCTTTCTGACAGGCGGCTCCAGCCAGTTGCCGATCCTGCGCGCCACGGTCCGCGCGGTGGTCCCCAACGCCGCCATCGCCACGGGTGACATGCTGGGGTCGGTCGGCACCGGCCTGGCGCTTGAGGCGCGTCGGCGCTTCGGCTGACCCTTGCGAAGCCCGCGGTTTCGGATCAGGCTTCGGGTCAAAAGGAGTCTTTCCCATGCCGCCCAAGAACCGCTTTGCCGAACTTCTGCCCGAAATCACCGCCTGGCGCCGCGATTTCCACGAACACCCCGAACTGTTGTTCGACGTTCACCGCACCGCCGCCCGCGTCGCCGATCTGTGCCGCAGTTTTGGTTGTGATGAGGTGGTCGAAGGCATCGGTCGCACCGGCGTGGTCGCCGTGATCAAGGGCAAGACCGACACCCTGGGCCGCACCATCGGACTGCGCGCCGACATGGACGCGCTGCCGATCAAGGAACAGACCGGGGTGGCCTATGCCTCAAAAATCCCCGGCAAGATGCATGCCTGCGGCCATGACGGGCATACGGCGATGCTTCTGGGCGCGGCGAAATATCTGGCCGAGACGCGGAATTTTGACGGCACCGTGGTCTGCATCTTCCAGCCAGCGGAAGAGGGCGGCGGCGGGGGCCGAGAGATGGTTCAAGATGGGATGATAACCCGTTGGAAGATTGACGAAGTTTACGGAATGCACAACATGCCCGGCATCCCCGTGGGTCACTTTGCCATTCGTCCGGGTGCCATGATGGCCGCCGCCGACCAGTTCGAGATTGTGGTGACCGGCAAGGGTGGCCACGCCGCCAAACCGCATGATTGTGTGGATACGACCGTGGTGGCCGCCCATATCGTCGTGGCGTTGCAGACCATTGCCAGCCGCAACGTCGACCCGTTGAAGCAGATCGTGGTCAGCGTCTGCACGGTGGAAACCGACTCCACCGCGCACAACGTCATTCCGCAGGTGGTCAAGATGAAGGGCACCGTGCGCACCATGGACGCGGGCGTGCAGGACTATGTGGAAACCCGCATCGCGCAGATTGTTGAAGGCACGGCTCTGGCGCTTGGGGCGCGGGCGGACGTGCATTACCACCGCGGGTATCCGGTGACAGTGAACGCGCCCGAAAACACCGATTACGCCGCCGAAGTGGCGATGGCCGTGTCTGGCCGCGTGGATACCGACACCGCGCCCTTGATGGGGGCCGAGGATTTCAGCTTCATGCTGAACGAACGCCCCGGCGCCTATATCTTCCTTGGCAACGGCGACACGGCGATGGTCCACCACCCGGCCTACAACTTTGACGACAACGCGATTCCCTTCGGCTCCAGCTGGTATGCCGGCATGGCCGAGGCGCGGATGCCTGCGGCCTGACCGTCAAAGCGGGTCGTCAAACCGGATCGCCGAAGTTTGGGCTTTGTAAATCCGGCAAGGCTGCTACCTTTCCCGCAACCTTGGGAGGGGGGACAGCCATGGTCGAATACCGCAGCCCGCTGCCGGACGTGCATTTGCGCGATGTCAGCATCACCGAACGCCTGTTCGAAGGGCTGACGCTTGGGGCGGACCGCGTTCTGCTGACCGACGGGCCCAGCGGGACAGCGTTCACCGGGGCGGCGCTGACCGACCGCATCCGCCGTCTGGCCGGGGGATTGCGAGCCGAAGGCGTGGGGCCGGGAACCGTCATCGGCCTGATGGCACCCAACATGCCCGATTATGTTGTGGTCTTCCACGCCGCAGCCCTTGCCGGGGCCACTGTTACTACCCTCAACCCGACCTACACCGCGACCGAGGCTGCGCATCAGCTGAAAGACTCTGGCGCTGTCTTGCTGGTGACGATCCCCGCCTTCCTGCCACTGGCGACCACGGCCACCCAAGGCAGCAAAGTGCGGGAGGTGGTGACGATCGGCGTCGCCCCCGGCCTGCGCAGCATCGAAGACCTGATGGGCACGCCTCTGATGGCGCAGGTTCAGGTTGATCTGGACGGTCATGTTCTGGCGCTGCCCTATTCGTCCGGCACGACGGGTCTGCCGAAGGGCGTGATGCTTGGCCACCGCAACATGGTGGTCAACGTCGATCAAAGCCTGGCGCTGTTGGATGTGCAGTCGGGTGAGACGACGGTTGCCTTCCTCCCGTTCTTCCACATCTACGGCATGAACGTCCTGATGAACACGTTCCTGGCCCATGGGGCCGGGCTGGTGACCATGCCGCGCTTTGATCTTGAGGCGCTCCTGACCCATGTGCAGACCCACCGGGTTGAGCGGTTGCTGATCGCGCCGCCGGTGGCGATCGCGCTGGCCAAGCATCCGATGATCGACCAGTTCGACCTGTCATCGCTGCGCATCGTGCTGTCCGCCGCTGCCCCGCTTGGGCCAGAGGTGTCTGCGGCTGTCGCCGCCCGGTTGGGCTGCGCGGTGATCCAGGGCTACGGGATGACGGAACTCAGCCCTTTGACCCACGCTGTTCCCCACCGTACCCCCCGGTCCGGGTCCGTGGGCATCACCGCGCCGAACACCATGACCCGCATCGTTGACCCTGAAACCGGCGAGGACTGCGGCCCCGATCAGCCGGGTGAGGTCTGGGTCAAGGGCCCGCAGGTGATGATCGGCTATCATAACCGCCCCGAGGCGACGGCGGCGATGGTCCAGGACGGCTGGCTGCGCACCGGGGATCTGGGAACGGTCGATGCTGACGGCTATCTCTTTATCCGCGACCGGTTGAAGGAATTGATCAAGGTCAAGGGTTTCCAGGTCGCCCCGGCTGAGGTGGAGGCGGAACTTCTGGGGCTGCCCGGTGTTGCCGATGCCGCCGTGATCGGCATGCCCGATGATGAGGCGGGTGAACGCCCTTTGGCCTTTGTCGTGCGCCAACCAGGGCGTGACATCACCGCCGAGGCGATCCTTGAGGCGCTGCGTCCGCGTCTGGCCAGCTACAAGCTGCCTGTGGGCGTGACTTTTATCGACGCGGTGCCGAAATCCGCTTCGGGCAAGATCCTTCGCCGGGTGCTGCGCGATCAGATGGCCGGCTGACCCGGCCCTTTTGCGCTGACCAAAGACTGCGGGCTTGTCAGCCCACACCTGCGCGGTGATAGGGTGCCCGGGCAGGAGGGCCATCATGCTGACGCGGCGGATGTTTCACACCCGGTTTCTTGCCGCGCTGGCTGCGGTCAACCTGCCATGGGCCCACGCTGCAAGTGCCAGCGGCATTGCCGAGCGGCATTGGCTTAATCGCCTGACATTTGGGGCCAACGCCGAGGCGCTGGACAAGGCCGCCGCCCTTGGTCTTGCGGGCTGGCTGGATTGGCAATTGTCGCTGCCGCCTGCAGACGCGGACCTTGACGCCCGCATTGCCGCCGCCAGGCTGCGCATTGCCTACGATGCGGGCGAAGATGAACACGGCAACCGTTGGCCCGCGCACAATGCCTTGCGTCCGCTTGCCAACCTTGCCGCTGACCCCGCCGATCTGGTGCACCTTCTGGACTGGGGTCCGGGAAAGGGCATGGACTTCAGCGAACGCATCCTGCCTGCGCAAGAGGTGATCGCCGCCAGCCTGATCCGCGCCGTCCACGCCCCGGCGCAACTGCGAGAGGTGATGACCCAGTTCTGGCATGACCATTTCAACGTGAACTCGGGAAAGGATGAGACGACGGCAGTGTTTTTCGCACCATACGATGCCACCCTGCGCGCCCATGCCTTTGGCAACTTTCGCACCCTTCTGGGGGACGTGACCCGCGCCCCGGCCATGCTCTACTACCTGAACAACGCCGACAGCATCGCCAGTCCCGCAAACGAGAACTTTGCGCGTGAGTTGCTGGAACTGCACACCATGGGTGCGGCCAGCTATCTGAATGACCGCTATACCGACTGGCGCGAGGTCCCCGGCGCGGTTGATGGGGTGGCGCAGGGCTATCTTGATCTTGACGTGTATGAGGTCGCCCGCGCCTTTACCGGCTGGTCGGTCGGGGATGGCCGCTGGCTGGCTGAAGGGCAAGAGGCGCCGCGCACCGGGCGGTTTCACTATGTCGCGGGCTGGCATGACCCCTACCAGAAGCGCATTCTTGGGCGGGAATTCGCGCCGAACCGCGCGCCGATGGCGGATGGGGAGGACGTGCTTGACATGCTTGCGGCCCACCCCGGGACCGCGCGCCTTGTGTGCGAAAAACTTGCCCGTCGGTTCCTGGCTGACGATCCGCCTGCCGGTTTGGTGGGCCAGATGGCAGAGGCGTTTCTGGCTGCGACCGCTGCCCCCGACCAGATGGCGCAGGTTGTGCGGGTGCTGGTCTTGTCGCCAGACTTTGCAGCCCCGCCCACCAAGCTGCGCCGCCCGTTTGAGGTGCTGGCCGCCCTCTACCGCGCGACGGGGTCAAGCGTCACCGCGTCCGAAAATGCCTGGGTCTGGCAGCTTGTGCGCGCTGGATGGAAGCAACACGCATACGGGCCACCCACCGGCCACCCGGACGGACTTGCGGCCTGGACCGGTGCCAGCACCCTGAACCGGATCGTGGACCTTGCCCTTTACGCGCATGAAGACTGGTTTGGCGGCGTCACGGCTGACCTGTCTGCCACGGCCCTGCCGGATGAAACACTGGCGGTGTTCGTGACCCGCCACGCCAGCGGCCTCGCTCCGGACGCGGCCGCCGGGGTGGTAGAGGATCTGCTGCAAGCCTATGGCCTTGCTCCCGACAGTCCAGCCATGGCTTTGACCAGTGAAGAAAGGCAGGCCCTTGCAAGCGCCGCCATCACCTTTGCTGCCCTGACACCCGACTTTTTGTTGCGCTAGGCGAATTCATGGCCAACGACCCGATCCTTGTGGTGATCTTCCTGCGCGGTGGCGCCGATGGGCTGGCGCTTGTGTCGCCCGCCAGCGACCCGGATTTCATCGCCGCCCGACCCGAAGCCTTGCGGACCTTGCGCAGTGGTGACGGTGCAGGGCGGGCAATCGGCCAAAGCGTGGCCGACGTGGACTTCCGCTTTCATCCGGCGGCGGCCGCGCTGGCAGACCTTTACGACGCGGGCGATTTGTCGGTGATCCATGCGGCGGGTCTGCCGGACGCCACCCGCAGCCATTTCGACGCTGAAGCGCGGATCGAGCGGGGGTTGTTTGGTGGCACGCTGCCGCCCGGTGACCCCTCGGGCTGGATCGGGCGCTGGCTGCAGGCGGCGGCTCCGGGGGGGCCGATGCCGGCGCTTGCGGTGGGGGCGATGCGCCCGGCCAGCCTTCTGGGGGCGCAGGCCGCGGTGGCTGAAACCCTGGGTGATCTGATGCTGGGGCAGGGCAACTGGCTTGCCCCGACCTTGCGCGCCCGGCTTCAGGCGGGGTTTGGCGACCACGGTCCCCTCACGCGCCCGGTGGCAGAGCTGATCGGCCTGTCCGATATGATTGGCAGCCGGCTTTGGTCGGCCGAAGCCGGGACAACGCGTGACTACATCCCCGCGACAGACTATCCAGAAGGCAACCCGGTCTGTCCTCCCCTGATGACCGTGGCGCAAGCGATCAAGGAGGGCCTTGGCCTGCGGGTGGCCACAGTCGACGTGCCGGGCTGGGATACCCATGTGGCGCAGGCCGGGCAGTTCGCGCAGCTGACCGGCTGGCTGGCCGACGGTGTCATGGCCTTCTGGCGCGACCTTGGCCCCGTGCAGCAGGATGTGTCCGTTGTGGTGATGAGCGAGTTTGGCCGTCGCCTGCGGTCCAACACCGGAGGCGGCACCGACCATGGGCGCGGCAATGCGATGCTGGTCCTGGGCCCTCAGGCGCGCGGCGGGCGGATGGTCGGGCGCTGGCCCGGTCTGGCCCACGGCGCGCTGGAGGAGGGCGCGGACCTTGCTGTGGTGACCGACTACCGCTCCGTTCTGGCCGAGCTTCTGACCGGCCACATGCGCCTTGCCGATCCGGCGTCGGTGTTTCCGGGCTTTGAGCCGCAGCCGCTGGGGTTGTGGGGCTGATCGTTTGCTGCCGCCAGGCTTGCAGGATGGCTGCTTTGGGCCGATAGTCGCCCAGGTGGCAGCGGCAAAAGGCCCATATGCAAGGCTCAGGCGACAGCAACAAGATGACCGCGCTTGACCGGGGCAACGACCGCCCGTCCGGCACCGCCGTGCCTCGCACAGCGACACGGGCCGACCTGTGTGACCGGAACGTGGAACTCCTGGTCATTGATCTGATCAACGGTCTTTTGTCACCGGGCAGTCAGGGTTTTGACGCCACCCTCAATCATGCGCTGGCCCGGTTGGGTCAGGCCTGCGGGCTGGACCGCACCTTCATTTTCCGCATCCGCCCCGATGGCATGCATTACAACAGCCACGAATGGGTCGCCCCCGGCGTGGCAAGCCTGAAAGACCGTATGCAATGCGTCGACCCCGCCGTCCATCCGACATGGCATGCCGCCTTTTACGCGGGGCAGGCGGTAGTGATCCCGGATCGGGACGCACTACCTGGTGACATGCCGGAACGCGCATTTCTGCAGATGACGGAAATCCGGTCGTCGCTGATGCTGCCCTTGTGCGATGGCGACCGGCTTTTGGGCATCGTCGGCTTTGACAGCGAAGCGGCCGAACGTAACTGGGGCGAGACCGAGGTGTTCTTGCTCACCTCTGTTGCGCGGGCGGTGGCAGCCGTCATCCAGCGGGTTGAGGCCGCGAAGATCGAGGCTGAGACCCGCAGCCACCTGACCGCAACCTTGCGCGCGCTGCCCGATCTGGTGATCGAGATTTGTCCCGCCGGTCACATCGCCGCCTGCCACAGCGAAAAGCTGCCCTGGCTTTCGTCGCTGGTCCATGCCGGTATCGGGCGGCACCTGAGCGAGGTGTTCCCAGAGGCTCTGGCCCGGGTGCTTGAGGATCTGCTGCGCAATCCGCCCCACGCAGGCACCGCCCGCAGCCGCCGAGTGGGCGTACCCAGCCTTGTCGCGCCGCATTGGTATGAGGTGTCCGTCGCCCCGTTGCAGGTTGGCCTTGCGGCGGGAACCTACGGGGTGGTGGCGGTGATCCGCGATCTGTCGTCTGCGCTGAACACTGATGAAATGGCCTCTTACCGCGAAGGTCAGTTCACTGCGTTCTTCGAGATGTGCCCGCACCCGATCCTGCTGAATGATTTTGACTCGGGTGAGGTTCTGGATGGCAACCGGGCCTTCAAGCAGACCTTCGGTTTTGACCCGCTGGCCGATGGCTACCGCGATGTCCGCCACATCCTGCCCCCCGATGCCGCATGGGTGATTGATGCCGCGGTCGAGGCGTTGCGCGTCAAGCAAAGCTATGGTCCGGTCGAGGCGACGCTGCGCCGCGCCGATGGCAGCCGCTTTCCTGCCGTCCTGCGCGGGTTCATGAGCATTGATCCCAACGGCCGCCGGCTGGTCTGGGCCCTGATCGAGGATGTCACCGACATTCGCGTCAAGGAGGCCGCCCTGCGCGACGAACAGCGCGCGCTTGAAGCTACGCGCACCCGCCTGGTGACCGCGATCGAGGCGCTGGATGACGGCTTTGCCATCTGGGATGCAGAGGACAGACTTGTCTTGTGGAATACCCAGTACGTCCGCGTCTTTTCGGGCATCGCGGACCAGATCAAGGTTGGTGCATTTTATGATGATCTTTTGCGGGCGGCCATTGCGGCTGGCGTGTTCGGTCAGGAAGGCGAACGCGATGACATCAGCCTTCAGCGCCGTCTGGACCGCCCGCTTACCGAAAGCTGGGATGGTGAGGATGCTCTCGCGGATGGCCGGCTGATCTGGGTCCGCGAACGCGCCACCCCGTCGCGCGAAACCGTGGGACTGTATGAGGACGTGACCGCCCGCCGTCAGGCGGACCGGCGCCTGCAACAGGTGGTCGAGGGCGGGGAGGTCGGGGTCTGGGATTGGGCCGATGATACCGGCCTCAGCGCGATGAACGACCGCTGGCGCGCGATGCTGGGGCGTGACACTGCGGCAAACGATCTGCCAAGCGCGTTGCCCGACCTGATCGCCCTGATGCATCATGATGATCTGGGCGCCGCCGAAGAAACGCGGCGCGCGCTTTTCCAGCTGGGTCAGGATGAGTTCGATTTTCTGTGCCGCCTGCGCCACCGCAAGGGCCATTGGGTCTGGGTGCTGTCGCGCGGGCGTGTGCTGGCCCGGCGCAGCGATGGTTCGCCCCGGCGGATTTCGGGTGTTACGTTGGACGTCTCGGCCCGGATCGAGGCCGAACAGCGTCTGATCCGCCTGATCGACGGCGCGCGTGTGGGAACCTGGGAACATGACCTGCGCAGCGGCACGACGGTGGTCAGCGAACGCTGGGCTGAAATCCTTGGCCACCGGGCCAGTGATCTGAACCCGATGCCCCTGCAGGACTGGCTGGACATCGTCCACCCCGACGACGCCGAGGCGCTGATCGCGCATGAACAGCGGCGCTTTGCCGCCGGAGAATGGGTCTACGAACACGAATTGCGCGTCCGTCACCGGCTGGGGCATTGGGTCTGGGTGCTGACCCGGACGCAAGCCATCGAATGGGATGTGGCGGGGCAGGTGGTGCGCACCAGTGGCGTGAACATCGACGTCTCGGCCGCCAAGGCGCTTGAGATGGCTCTGGCCCGCGAACGCGACACGCTGGCGCGGATCATGGAAACCTCGGTCTCGGGCATCGTGGCCGTGGACGGGCAGGGCCGTGTGGTCTTTGCCAATGCGGCTGCCGAAGCGGTGCTTGGTCGCCCCGTCGCCCCGCCCGCCGACCTGCGCCAGATCTTTGCCGCAGCCGCCGTGACCGACCTTTCCGACACGCCACTTTCGGTGTCAGACCTGCCGCTTGACCGGGCGCTGGCGGGTCAGGCGGTGCAGCAGGACGTGCGGCTGGCCATCCGCTGGCCCGATGGTACCCGGCGCATCCTGTCGGTCAACGCGGCCCGGATGTCGGCACCGGGGACTGACCTTGCCGCATTGTGTTCGCTGACCGACATCACCGACAGCGCGGAAGGCGAAGACCGCCTTCGGGCCGCCATGACCGCCGCCGAAGCCGCCAATCGCGCCAAATCCGACTTTCTGGCCGCGATGAGCCACGAGATGCGCACGCCCCTGAACGGTGTCCTTGGCATGGTCGAGGTGCTGGATCGTGACCTTGCGGACCCCGTTCACCGGGCCAAGCTGCGGGTGATCCGCGATTCCGGCGAGCACCTCTTGTCGGTCATCAACGACATTCTTGATCTGGCCAAGATCGAGGCGGGCCATCTGGCGCTTGACCCCGGCCCGTTGCGTCTGGCCGAGGTGGTGGATCGCGTCGCTGCACTCCACCAGATCAGCGCCCGCGACAAGGGGATCGGCTTCACCACCCACTGCATCGGCGCTTACCGTGACCGCCTGCGCTTTGGCGACGAAAAGCGGTTGATCCAGATTCTGCACAATCTGGTCGGCAACGCGATCAAGTTCACCGCGGTGGGGTCGGTGTCGATGGTGGTTGATGCCGGTCATCCGCAAAGGCTGGTGGTAACGGTCACCGATACCGGAATCGGCATGGCGACCGCCGAAATGACCCGCGTTTTCGACGAGTTTACCCAAGGTCAGGGTGGCATTGCCCGGCGCTATGGCGGCACAGGTCTCGGGCTTGCCATTGTCCGCCGGCTGACCCGGATGATGCATGGCGAGGTCACGCTGTCTGGCGCGCCGGGACAGGGGCTTGTCGCCACAGTCACGCTGGAAATGCCTGTCCTGGCTGATACTGCCGCACCGTTGCGCGCGGCCCCCTTGCCGCAGCTGCCGCCGATGACCGTGCTGGCCGCCGAAGACAATGCAACCAACCGGATCATCCTTGGCAGCCTGCTGGCAGCCCTTGGGGTCACCGCAGATATTGTCGCCAGCGGAGATGAGGTGCTGCAGCTTTGGGACCCTGACCGCCACGCCGCGGTTCTGCTGGACATCGCCATGCCGGGGCGCGACGGTCTGGCCACCCTGCATGCGCTACAGGATCAGGCCACAGCACTGGGTGTGGCCGCCCCCTTTGCCATTGCCGTCACCGCCAACGCGATGACCCATCAGGTGCAGGACTACTTGGCGCAGGGGTTCGCCGCGGTTGTTGCCAAACCGCTTCGCCCCGAACGCCTGACCGAGGCGCTTTGGGCTTGCCACAGCGTGCGCCGGTCCGCTCCACAATCCCTTTGACAGTGCATCCGGTCCTGACCACTCTGCGGCGCAAGCCCAGCCAAGGAACCTGCCCGCGTGCCCAACCCTGAATGCCGTCTTGATGTCTGGTTTGCGTGATCCTGTGGCCCGCGCGCTGGCGCTGCCACTCTGGTCCGGCACGGCCACGGGCGTGCCGTTGGGCGGCGGTATCACCAACCTGAACGTGCTGGTCACCGATGCCACCCGCCGCGCCGTGGTGCGGATCGGCGATGACATTCCGGTGCATCAGATCATGCGGTTCAACGAACTTGCCGCCAGCCGCGCCGGCCATGCGGCTGGGGTTTCGCCCGCCGTCCTCTACCACGAACCGGGCGCGATGGTGATCGACTTTGTTGAAAGCCGCACCATGTCCGCCGAAGACCTGCGCAAGCCGGACCTGCTGGCCCAGGCGCTGGAGCTGGTTGTCCGCACGCACCGTGACATCCCCCGTCACCTGCGCGGTCCGGTGCTGACCTTCTGGGTGTTTCACGTCCTGCGCGACTATGCCGCCACCCTGGCCGAGGCGGTCTCACCCCACCTGCCGCTGATTCCGGCCCTGCTGGATGCGGCGGCAACGCTGGAAAAGGCCGTCGGCCGCATCGACCTTGTTTTCGGCCACAACGACCTTCTGCCTGCCAATTTTCTGCACGACGGCCACCGCATGTGGTTGATCGACTGGGATTATGCCGGCTGGAATTCTCCGCTGTTCGACCTTGGCGGTCTGGCGGCCAACACCGCGCTTGATGCCGCACAGGAAGACTGGCTGCTGACCACCTATTACGGTCAGGCCCCCGATGCCGACCTGTGGCGCAGCTTTCGTGCGATGAAGGCCGCCGCCGCCCTGCGAGAGGCGATGTGGTCCATGGTGCAGGAAATCCACTCAGACCTCGACTTCGATTATGCCGCCTATACGGCGGAGTACCTTGCCACCTATCGCGCCGCGCTGGCCATCTTCAGGACCTCTCCATGACCGAGCTTCCCACCACCGCCCGTGTTGTCATCATCGGCGGCGGCATCGTCGGCTGTTCCGTGGCCTATCACCTGGGCAAGCTTGGCTGGTCCGACACCGTGCTGTTGGAGCGGAAAAAGCTGACGTCCGGCACCACGTTTCACGCGGCGGGGCTGGTGGGCCAGCTCCGCACCAGCGCCAACATCACCCAGCTTCTGGGCCACTCGGTTGCCCTCTACAAACGGCTGGAAGAGGAAACCGGCCTGCAGACCGGCTGGAAGATGAACGGCGGCCTGCGCCTTGCCTGCAACGCCGAACGCTGGACAGAAGTGAAGCGCCAGGCCACGACTGCGCACAGCTTCGGCCTTGAAATGCACCTGCTGACCCCAAAGGAAGCCCAGGACCTCTGGCCTCTTATGACGATCGACGACCTTGTTGGTGCCGCCTACCTGCCCACCGACGGGCAGGCGAACCCCTCAGACATCACCCAATCCCTTGCCCGTGGCGCTCGGATGGCGGGCGTGAAGATCTTCGAAGATGCGCCCGTGACGCGGGTGATCGTCGAAGACGGCCGGATCAGGGGCGTTGAAACCCCTCTCGGCACAATCGAATGTGAAAGGGTCGTGTGTTGCGCCGGGCAATGGACCCGCACGCTTGCTGCTGCCGTGGGGGTCAACGTCCCCCTCGTGTCCGTCGAACATCAGTACATGGTGACGGAAAAGATCGAAGGGGTGACGACCACGCTGCCCACCCTCCGCGACCCCGACCGCCTGACCTACTGGAAGGAAGAGGTCGGCGGCCTTGTCTGGGGGGGGTATGAGCCGAACCCCAAACCATGGGCGCAAAACGGCATCCCGGAAGGATTCCATTTCGAGCTGCTGACCAGCGACTTCGACCACTATTCCCAGTTCATGGAGGACGCCATTGCCCGCGTCCCCGCCCTGGCGACCGCAGGCGTCAAGCAACTGATCAACGGGCCGGAAAGTTTCACCCCCGACGGCAATTTCATCCTGGGTGAGGCGCCGCAGCTGCGCAATTTCTTCGTCGGCGCGGGTTTCAACGCCTTTGGGATCGCGGCGGGCGGCGGGGCAGGGATGGCGCTGGCCGAATGGGTTGCCACCGGTGCCGCGCCCTATGACCTTTGGCCCGTCGACATCCGCCGCTTCGGCCCCGCCCACCGCTCCACCGATTACGTCCGCACCCGCACGACCGAGGCTTATGCCAAGCACTACACCATCGCCTGGCCGTCGGAAGAGATGCAGTCGGCAAGACCCGCCCGCCGCTCGCCGCTCTATGCCCATCTCAAGGCGGCAGGGGCTTCCTTTGGCGAGAAACTCGGCTGGGAACGCCCGAACTGGTTCGCAGCGCCAGGGGAGGAGGCGGTTGACCGCTACTCTTACCAGCGCCCCGGCTGGTTTGACGCGGTCGCCCGCGAACACACCGCCGCGCGGGAGGGTTGTGTCCTGATCGACCAGACCTCCTTCGCCAAGTTCATCCTGAAAGGCCGCGATGCCGCCAAAGCGCTGAACTGGATCGCCGCCGGGAATGTGGACAAACCCGTGGGGTCACTGACCTATACCCAGATGCTGAACGCCAAGGGCGGCATCGAATGTGACCTGACCGTCGTGCGCCGCGCGGCAGATGAGTTTTACATCACCACCGGCACCGGCTTCGCCACGCACGATTTCGACTGGATCGCCCGTAACTTGTGCGGCGATGCTCACCTGATCGATGTCACCTCCGGCTCAGCAGTCATGTCGCTGATGGGCCCAAAGGCGCGTGAGGTTCTGCAACCGCTGACTGAGGGCGACCTGTCCAATGCTGTCTTCCCCTTCGGCACCGCCAAGACATTCTTCATCGCCGGTTGCCCGGTCCTTGCCTTGCGCGTCACCTATGTGGGCGAGTTGGGTTGGGAACTCCACATGTCGACTGATGTCGCCGTGACGGTGTATGAGGCACTCATGGCCACCGGCGCGATCACCCTCGCCGGCTACCGCGCCATAGAAACGCTGCGGCTGGAAAAGGGCTACCGCGCCTGGGGGTCCGACATCGGCCCAAATCATACCCCGGTCGAGGCGGGGCTTGCCTGGGCGGTCAAGATGAAGTCGGGCCTGCCGTTCCTTGGCCGCGATGCCGTTGCCGCCCAACTGACGAACGGCGTGAAAAAACGCCTCGCCACCTTCACCGCAGCACCTGACACCATTCTTCTGGGGCGTGAGACGATCACCCGGAATGGCCAGCGCGTGGGCTGGCTGTCGTCGGGTGGTTATGGCCATACCGTCGGCAAATCAATCGGCATGGGCTATATCCGCCACCCGGACGGCGTGACGGATGACTTCATTCTTTCAGGCACTTATGAGCTCGAGGTTGCCTCAGAGCGCGTCCCGGCCCAGGTCCACCTCACCCCGCTTTACGACCCACAAAACCTGCGCGTGAAAGCCTGATCCGCTCATTTTTCGTCGAAAAATATCCCGGGGGTGCGGGGGCTGGCCCCCGCTTGCCTCACCCATCAAACCGCGTCGCCCCGCGGCGTTTTTCATCCACCGGCTGGGTCAGGATCGTGGCCTGATGCGCCCGCTGGTCACAATTGGCGCGCGGGCAGACCCGGCAATTGATCCCGATCGGCACCATTCGCGCCCCGGCAACAGAAAACGCTTCGGCATAGCCGATCTCGCCGGCATGTTCGATCATGCAGCCAATGGCCACGGCAAGCCGGTTGTCCTGCGCATGGCGGATCCAGGTCGGGCGGTCCACCGTGCGAGAGAAGACGAAGTATTGCGTTTTGTCAGGCATTTCAACGAATTGCGGGACGATCTTCCCAGGCGTTCTGAAGGATGTATGCACATCCAGCCGTGGGCAGGCCCCGCCATATTCCGCCAGGTGAAAGTCTGTCGCGTTGAACCGCTTGGTCACGTTCCCGCCCTTGTCGATCCGCAGGAAGAAGAACGGCACACCTTGCGCCCCTTCGCGTTGCAGGGTTGTGGCCCGGTGGCAGGCCTGTTCAAAACTGACGCCAAAGCGGGTGGCGATATGGTCAAGGTCGTATTTCGTGGCCCGCGCCTCGGCGAGGAAGGCCGCGTAGGGCATCAGAACCGCCGCCGCGAAGTAGTTTGCCAGTTCGACCCGCAAGCGGGCTACGCCGCGCGGATCGCCAATTCCAGCCCGGTCGATCAACCCATCCAGAAGAGCCCGCTGTTCCAGCAACCCGCACATATGCGCCAGCTGAAAGGTGCGGTTGGTGTGATCCAGCGCCTCGGACAGCAGGATCTCGCGCCGCACTTCATCGTACTGGCGCAGCGTTCCGGGCAGATCCTCAACCCTGACAAGCCGGACCGAGATTCCCAGCCCCTCGCGCAGTCGGCGCTTCAGAGCCACATAGATTTCATCGCGCTCAATCGGCGCGGTCCAGAACGCCTCAGCTGCCTCCTCCAGATCGCGGAAGTGGTTGCGATGGCGGCGAAAGACGTTGTGAACGGCGGCTTCCGGCGTTGCGCTGATCGCCCGCGCATCGCCTTCGTTCAAGGACAAAAGCTGATCCGTCGCCGCTTGCCAGCTTCGATGCAATCGCAGGAAGGCCGCTGCAAGGTCCGGCGCATGGACCAGGGCTGCGCGCAGTTGCGTGAGGTCCGGGCGTGCATCGGCAAAAACCGGGTCCTGCAAGGCTGCACGCAAATCAGCGAGGGCGCCTGACCCATCCTCCTCGGCAATCTCGCGCCAGTCAACGCCGTAAGCCTCAAACAGCTTCAGCATGACCTGAACCGACACGGATCTTTCGTTGTTTTCCAGAAGGTTCACATAAGAAGGGCTGATGCCGAGCACCCGCGCCATCGCTCCTTGCGTTTCGCCCCGCTCGGTCCGCAGGCGCCGCAGATGCGGGCCGATGAAGGTTTTCTGCATGCTGTTGCACACCGCACATAGTTTGTGAGAATTACAATATTACAGAAATGTGATCTTGTAAACTTTCGCGTTTACAGCGCGACCCGCTTTGCTTTTGCACATAAAGCGTTTGGTGACAGGAGATTCTTAACCAAATCGGGAGGACAGCATGCGCACCGGAACCAACCACCTTTTCATCCCCGGCCCGACCAACGTGCCAGATGATGTGCGCATGGCGATGAACGTGCCCATGCAGGACCAGCGCGGCCCTGATTTCGGTGCGCTTACCCTTGGCATCCTTGCGGACCTCAAGACCGTGTTCCGCACGACCACCGGGCAGGTCATGCTATTTCCCGGCTCTGGCACGGGGGCGTGGGAGGCGGCGATCACCAACACCCTCAACCCCGGTGACCGGGTGCTGATGGCGCGGCATGGCCAGTTCTCCACCCTCTGGGCAGAGATGGCGACGCGGCTTGGCCTGACGGTCGACGTCGTCGATGTCGCCTGGGGGGCAGGGGTTCCGGTCAACGAATTCATGCGCAAGCTGGCCGCGGATCGCAAGGGTGAAATCAAGGCCGTCTTCGTCACCCACAATGAAACCGCCACTGGTGTCACCAGCGACATCGCCGCCGTCCGCCGCGCTCTGGATGATTGCTTCCATGACGCGCTTTTGTTCGTGGATGGCGTGTCGTCGGTCGGCTCCATCGACTTTCGGATGGAGGAGTGGGGCGTTGATCTGGCGGTGACAGGCAGCCAGAAGGGCCTGATGTGCCCGGCGGGTCTGGGTATTCTGGGCGTCTCGGCCAAGGCGCTCAAAGCTTCGGAAACCGCCACCATGCGCCGCGCTTATTTCGAATTTCGGGATTTCAGACAAGCGGTTGAGACGGGATATTTCCCCTACACCCCGCCCACGCAAATCCTGCACGGCCTGCGCCGCGCGCTGGACCGGATCAACGCCGAAGGTCTTGACAACGTCCTGTCCCGCCACGCCCGCCTTGCCGAAGGCGTCCGCCGCGCCGTGGCCGCCTGGGGGCTGGTCCCTTGCGCCGAACACCCTTCGCTGGCGTCAAACACCGTCACCGCCATCCGCGTGCCGGAGGGCGTGGACGCCCGCGACGTGATCCGCATCGGCTATGAGCGTTACAACACCTCCTTCGGCTCGGGCCTGTCGCGGCTGGCGGGCAAGGTCTTCCGCATCGGCCACCTGGGCGATCTGAACGAGGCGATGTGCCTGACCGCCATTTCGGTGGCTGAAATGGCGCTGGTTGAGGCTGGGGCCGATATCGCCTTTGGCTCTGGCGTCGCCGCTGCCCAGTCCTGGTATGCCCAGGGCCGTACCGCCCAGGCCACCCTGCGCATGGCCGCTGAATAATTTAATAGGAACAGATAGATGAGCCATACACTTTACCCGCTGCGCAAGCAGCGGCTTCAGCGGTCTGAACTTGCAGTCCCCGCCTCCAACCCCGGCATGATCGACAAGGCCGCCGATGGCCCTGCCGACTATGTCTTCCTTGACCTGGAGGATGCCGTCGCCCCACCTGAAAAGGAGCAGGCCCGCAAGAACTGCATCCAGGCGCTGAATGACATCGACTGGGCCGGCAAAGGCAAGACCGTCAGCGTGCGGATCAACGGTCTGGACACCCACTACATGTACCGCGACGTGGTGGATGTGATGGAGCAGGCCGGAAGCCGCGTCCATACCCTCCTCGTGCCAAAGGTCGGCGTGCGAGATGACCTTTACATGGTCGAAGCGATGGTCAACCAGATCGAACAGGCCAAGGGCTATCAGACCCGCGTCGGCCTTGAGGCGCTGATTGAAACCGCGCTTGGCATGGCGAACGTCGAAACCATCGCCCAGTTCGGCGGCCGGCTTGAAGCTTTGCACTTCGGCGTTGCGGATTACGCCGCCTCCATGCGCGCCCGCACCACTAATATTGGCGGCCTGAACCCGATGTATCCGGGCGATCAGTGGCATGCCGCGATCAGCCGCATGGTCATCGCCTGCCGCGCCTACGGCTTGCGTGCGATCGACGGGCCGTTCGGAGATTTCTCTGACCCCGAAGGCTACAAGGACGGTGCCCGCCGTGCCGCCGCCCTGGGGTGTGAGGGGAAATGGGCAATCCACCCGTCCCAGGTGGCGCTTGCGAACGAGGTTTTCAGCCCGACCGAGGCTGAGGTGACCAAGGCCCGCCGCATCATTGAAGAACTGAAGCTGGCCGAGGCGCAAGGCAAAGGTGCCGCCAGCCTTGATGGCAAGATGATCGACGCGGCTTCGGAGAAGATGGCGCGCAACCTGTTGGCGGTGGCTGACGCCATCGGCGCACGGTAACCCCAGCGCCAAAAGCACAATCTCTTCCCCTCCCCCTCGTGGGGAGGGGAGAGGGGTGGGGCTCCCCACCCGCCCATAGGGAGGGATCAGATGGACATCCACGAATATCAGGCCAAGGAAATCCTCGCCCGCTTCGGCGTGCCGGTGCCGCGTGGCGGCCTCGCCTACAGCCCGGAACAGGCCGGCTACCGGGCGCGGGAACTGGGCGGCAATGCCTGGGTGGTCAAGGCCCAGATCCACTCCGGTGGGCGCGGGGCTGCGGGCGGCGTGAAACTGTGCCGCGATGAGCATGAGGTCAGCGCCTTCGCCGCCACCCTGTTCGGCAAGCAACTGGTCACCAAACAGACCGACGCCAACGGCAAGGGTGTCTACCGCCTTTGGGTCGAATCCGCCTCTGACATTGCCCAAGAGATGTATCTGGGCTTCGTCCTTGACCGTAAATCGGAACGCATCATGATCGTCGCGTCCGCCCATGGCGGGATGGAGATTGAGGAGCTGGCCGAAACCGACCCCGACAGCCTTCGCCGCATGACCGTGGACCCCGCCGTCGGCCTGTCAGAGTTTCAGGCCCGCGAACTGGCGTTTCAGCTTGGCCTCAAAGGCGGTCAGATCGCCCAGATGGTCACGATCCTGAAGGCTTGCTACCGCGCCTACCGCGACTTGGACGCCGTCATGGTGGAGATCAACCCGCTGGTCATCACCGGCGCCGGTGACCTTGTGGCGTTGGATGCCAAAATGTCCTTCGATACCAACGCGCTATTCCGGCGTCCTCAAGTGGCCGAACTGCGTGACCGCAGCCAGGAAGACCCCCGCGAAAGCACGGCTGGAGATCACGGCCTGGCCTATGTGGGGCTGGAGGGGGACATCGGCTGCATCATCAATGGCGCCGGCCTTGCGATGGCAACGATGGACATGATCAAGCTGGCGGGGGGTGAACCTGCCAACTTCCTCGACATCGGCGGCGGTGCCTCGCCCGAACGCGTGGTTCGCGCCTTCCGCACGGTCTTGGCTGACCGCAACGTCAGCGTGATCCTTGTGAACATCTTCGCCGGGATCAACCGCTGCGACTGGGTCGCCGAAGGGGTTGTGAAGGCTTATCAAGAGGTCGGCCTGACCATCCCCGTCGTCGTCCGCCTTGCCGGCACGAACGTAGAGGAGGGCAAGCGCATTATTGAGACTTCCGGCCTTCCCCTCATCTCTGCCGACACCCTCGCCGAGGCCGCTGCCAAAGCGGTCGCCGCCAAAGCCGCTTGAGGACCCAAACATGGCCATCCTGATCACCGAAACAACGAAAGTCATCGTCCAGGGCATGTCCGGCCGCATCGGCGCCTTCCACGCCGCCGACATGATCAAATACGGCACCAACGTCGTGGGCGGCGTGACCCCCGGCAAGGGCGGCGAAACCCACCTCGACCGCCCGCTCTTCAACACCGTCCGCGAAGCCGTCGAAGCTACGGGCGCTGAAGCAAGCCTCGTCTTCGTCCCACCCCCATTCGCCGCCGACGCGATCATGGAAGCGGCTGATGCCGGGATAAAAACCGCCGTCTGCGTCACCGACGGCATCCCCAGCCAGGACATGATGAAGGTCAAGCGCTTCCTCAAACGCTACCCCGAAGACCGCAAGATGCGCCTGATCGGCCCGAACTGCGCCGGGATCATCTCGCCCGGCCGTGGCTTCATGGGCATCATGCCGCCGCATATCTACATGCCCGGCCGCATCGGCATCGTCGGTCGTTCCGGTACGCTGGGCTATGAGGCGGCTAGCCAGATGAAGGCCCTTGGCATCGGCGTGTCCACCAGCGTCGGCATCGGCGGTGATCCGATAAACGGCAGCAGTTTCAAGGACATCCTGGCGCTTTTTGAAGCAGACCCAGAGACCGATGCCATCATGATGATCGGTGAAATCGGCGGACCGCAAGAGGCCGAAGCCGCCGCCTTCGCCCGCGATCACATGACCAAGCCGGTGGTGGCCTACATTGCCGGCCTCAGCGCCCCAAAGGGTCGCAAGATGGGCCACGCGGGCGCGATCATCAGTGCTTTTGGCGAATCCGCACAGGAAAAGGTGGAAATCCTTGAGGCTGCCGGGATCACCGTCGCCCCAAACCCAAGTGCCATGGGCGAAACAATGGCCCGCGTCCTGAACCGCAGTCAGGCCGCCTGAACCGCCCGCGCCAGCGCACAGAACTGCTCCAGACCAATCTCCTCGGCCCGCGCGGTCGGGGGGATGCCGACGCTTTCCAGCAGCCCCTCGATCCCGGGGCGAAGGCCCTTCAGGCTTGACCGCATCATCTTGCGGCGTTGGCCAAAAGCCATGGCAGTTAGCCGTTGCAACATACCGAAATCACAGGGAAAGCGCGGTTCGGGCAGGGCCGTCAACTGCACCACAGCGGAATGAACCTTGGGCGCGGGCGTGAACGCCTCAGGGGGCAGCACCATCACGATGGCCGCATTGCACCGCCACTGCGCCAGAAGCGCCAGCCTCCCGTAATGCTCCGTCCGAGGCTTGGCCACGATACGTTCGGCCACTTCCTTCTGGAACATCAGCGTCAGCGATGACCAATAGGGTGGCCAGGGCGCCGACAGCCAGCGGATCAACAACTCGGTCCCCACATTGTAGGGCAGGTTCGCCACCACCTTGATTGGCGTGGTCAGGTGCGCCAGGACATCGACCTCCAGCGCGTCGCCGATGATAACCTCCAGCCGTCCGGGTGCCGACGCCGCAATCTCCTCCAGCGCAGGCAGACAGCGCGCGTCCTTCTCCACCGCAAGCACCCGCCGAGCCCCTTCGGCCAAAAGCCCCCGTGTCAGGCCGCCTGGTCCGGGACCGACCTCCAGCACATCACACCCCGACAGATCACCAGCCGAGCGTGCAATCTTCGCTGTAAGGTTCAGATCCAACAGGAAATTCTGCCCCAGTTGTCGCTTGGCCACCAGATCATGCGCACGGATCACGTCTCGCAAAGGCGGCAGCCCGTCAATCGTTCCCAATCCCGCATCTTCCTTTCTGCAAAAGTATCCCGGGGGTGCGGGGGCTGGCCCCCGCTCCGCCGCCTACCGCCGCGCGGCCATGTCCCGTGCCATGCGCAAAGCCGCTATCAGGCTGGTCGGATCGGCCACCCCGCGCCCGGCAATGTCATAGGCCGTGCCGTGATCGGGCGAGGTGCGCACGAAGGGCAAGCCCAACGTCACATTCACGCCCCCGGCAAAGTCGATCGTCTTGATCGGGATCAGTGCCTGATCGTGGTACATGCAGATTGCGGCGTCATAGCCCGCGCGCGCGGATGCATGAAACATCGTGTCCGCCGACATCGGCCCCCGGATCAGCATTCCCTCTGCCGCCAGGCGTCCGACCAAGGGGCGGATCAGCCGTTCGTCTTCCCAGCCCATCGCGCCACCTTCGCCCGCGTGGGGGTTCAGGCCCGCGACGGCCAGGCGGGGCGTAGCAAGCCCGAAATCTCGGACCAGTCCGGCGTGGGTGATGCGGATCGTTTCTTCCAGCAGCCCTTCGGTCAGCGTGCCCGGTACCTTGGACAATGCGATGTGGATCGTCACAGGCACCACTCGCAACTCCGGGCAGGCCAGCATCATCACCACGCGGTCAACGCCCGCGAGGGTGGCCAAAAACTCGGTATGGCCGGGAAAGGCAAAGCCTGCGCCATCTTTCAGCGCCTTCTTGTGGATCGGCGCCGTGCAGATTGCCGAAGCGTCGCCGCCCTGAACCAGCGCCACAGCGCGTTCGATCACGGCAATTACCCCTGCGGCATTGGCCGGATCGGGCTGGCCGGGCAGGGCAGGGGCGGCGAAGTCGTGGCGCAGGACCGGCAACACGCGTTGCGGCACCAGTTCGGTCAGATCGGTCACCTCACGAAAGGCGGCGCCAGCGGGCAGGTGGCGCGGATCGCCCAGCCACACAAAACGTTCACCAGCAAGGCAGGCCTTCACCGCGATTTCCGGGCCGATGCCGGACGGATCTCCACAGGTCAGAATAGCGGGGCGCGCGGTCACGGCTCGCGGATGATGGCGGCAGCGCGCAGTTCTTCCAGATAACCTTCGGCCATGCCTTCCAGCTTCTGGTTGATCACCCGTTCACGGATCGCATCGCGGCTGATCGGCTCTTCCTGCGTTTCCTCACGCCCACACAGCATAAGAAAGCGGCGGAAGCCGGCGCGTGTAAGGGCCACGCTGCTTTCGCCGGGGTCAAGCCGGGCCAGTTCCAGCCCTACATCGCCCGGAACCTCACCAGCGGGTTGCGTCGTCACGGTCAGCCGGTCTTCCGGCAGGCCATTTGCCTGGCCGTAGAGGTCCAGGCAGGTGTCCACGTCTGCGCGCAACCGGGCAATCCCGGCGGCATCGTCGGGCACCAGAAACTCGGCCCATTCCACGGTGACGGCAATCGGTTCGGCTGTTTCATCCCGCGCCACGTCGCGCAGTTGAAAAAGGACGACCGCATTCGGCACGATCACAGGGTCAGAGACCTCTCCCGGACCAAGGGCGAGCACGGCCTGGCCAATGGCCGCGGGCAGGTTGCCCAGGGGCACCCAGTCCAGCCGCCCGCCATTGCCCGCCGTGGGTGCCGCCGAATACTGCCGTGCAGCAGACGCGAAGGCGCCTTCGCTGGTGATTTTATCGGCCAGCCGTTCCGCCAGCGCCAGCGCGGCCTCAACCTCACCCTCGGGCGCGGGAATCACAAGTTCCGACACCAGCACCCGCAACGCGCGGGGGCGGGCTGAGGCTTCCAAGGCCCGGTCAATGTCGTTTTCGCTGATCGGCACCTGGCCCAGGAACCGGGCCCGGACCGCCTGACGCCACAACAATCCGGCCGAAACGAAATCGCGGAACGTCTCAGCCGAGATGTTGACCTTTTCCAGTTCTGCGATCAGCCCCTCAGGCGTCAGGTTGGCGCGGGCGGCGAATTCGGTCATGCCTTCGAGCACCTCGGCGTCCGTCAGCGTCAGGCCCAGACGGTCAGCCTCGGTCTGGCGCAGGCGGTCTTCGATCAGGCCTTTCAGCGCCTCTTCGTCGGGGTTGCCGGGTGCGCGCAACAGTTGCAGGAACATTGCCCGCTGCGTCACTTCATAGCCGGTGATCACCCGGTCATTGACGATCATGCGGGGCGCGAACAGATCCTGCGCCGAAAGCATGACAGGAAGACCAGCCAACGCCACACCGCACAGAATTGCCGCCATCTGCCGCTTTACAAAGGAAACTGCCATCGCCTCAGCCGTTCTTTCCTGCTTCTTGCGGGTCTGTGGCCCGCCGCTTTTGTCGCCCCGTCCCCTGAAGCCGGTTATTGTCTGCAGGTCCGCGCCGGACCCCCGGTCACCCCACTGCCGAACCCAACCAGATCAAGCGACAACGCGAAATCCGTCGTTGGCGTCACACTAGTGGATGACGTGAACCGACGCGAGAGGGAAACATCAAACCGCACACACTCGTTCAGGAACTCCACACCCAGACCTGCGACCGTGCCGCGGTCGGCGACAAAATCATAGCGGCCTGACACTTTGCCGGACCAGTTGTCCCCCAGCTTGCGCCGGGCGTCAAAGGTCACTTCTTGCGTGGGGTCGGGGCGGTTTTCGGTCTCGTCCGCGACGGCCCAGATCATGCTGGTGGCCACGGCGGTTCGCACGCCATTCACCGAAATCCGCGCTTCGCCCTTGGTCAGCGCCAGATCATCGTCGAGAATCGCGCGCGCCGTGATCGCCACGCCATTGGCCAGATCAAAGTTCACCCCTGCCAGCCAATCCGACTTGCTGCCGTCAAGGCCAGAGCCGGTGCCGAACTGCCCAAGGTCCGCTTCGCGGTAGACCCGGCCCAGCGTGGCTCCGATTGTCCAGCCATCAGGATCATGCCGGGTCCAACTGATCCCGACATTGGCGCGCGGTCCGCGTTCCACCGCGTCAGACCCCGGAAAACGGTCGAGGGCGAAAAGGCTGCCTTCGTCAAATTCGACCAGAACCGAATCTTCGTTTGGCAGGGTTTCGGCGTCCGATGAGGACCAGATCAACTGCACCACGGGTTCGACGACATGCGTCGCCCCGCCAGCACCGGCCTTCATCCAGGGCCAGCGCAGTTCGACCCCGGCGCTGCCGTGGGTGCGGGTGGTCTGTTGTTCAAACGTGGCATCCTGCGCCACGGTATAGGCGTCCGCTGCGGCTTCGCCAAGCACCGTGCCTTCGATCCCCATTGGCAACAGGAAGCTGCGGCGCCAGTCCACCCGTGCCGAAATGCGCCCAAGATCGCGGCCGTCAGCGATGTCATCGCTATCGGTGCCGTCCACCGGGTTCGTCGAGGTGCGCGTGTGGTTGTGGGTCTGGAACCGCAGGCCACCTTCACCGCCCAAGGGCCCAAGCGAGAAACGTCGATGGAATGTCAGGTCGGCGATGATCGAGGGGATCGTCGTGTTGTCTTCGCTTTCCCGCAGGGTCTGGAAGCTGATCACCCGGGCCGAGATAAACTCATTCCGGCGGGTGCGGCTGGCCTCGATCCGGCTGTCCAGACGGTCAAGGTTGTCGATGCCGTAATCCAGCAGATATCCGGGGTCGCTGACGGTCTGGCCCTTGATGGTCAGGCCAAAGTTCAGCGGCAAGGTGAAGGCCCCCTCGACAAAGAGATAGCCGCGCGTCTTGCCGGGGAACAGGTCATCGCGGGTGATCGCCCCGTCCAGCGTGATCTGGCCGGTCGGGAACATCTGCCGATAGCGCACGCCCAGCGTCTGGCTGTCGCGCGCGGTGATGTAGGGGGTCAGGGTCAGGTCCGCTGATTTGCCAAGGACGATGAAATATGGAAGCTTGATCCCGGTCCCAAGATCCGAGGTGGTGCGGATCGACGGCATGAGGAACCCGGTCGCGCGGGCCAGCGTCGGGTCTGGCATCCGCAGACGGGGAATATAGAAGACCGGCACACCCGCAAGGCGGAACTGCGCGTTGTCAAAGTAGATCTGCCGCTCCACCTCATCATGCACCACACGGCTGGCACGGATTTCCCACAGAGGCGTCGGGTTGCCTTCGCAGACCTTGCACGAGGATGCCGCCACGGTTTCCAGCGTGGTGGTCCGGCCTGCGATGCGGGTCATCTTGTTGGCCGCCAATTGCAACTGGCGGTTCAGGACCAGCCGCGCGCTGGTCAGGATACCCTCGCTCAGGTCGGCCGCCAGTTCGGCTTGCGAGGCCAGGATAAGGACCTCACCGCTGTCTTCGGTCAGAACGATCGGACCGGTTATCTCCAGCCGGTCGGTCGCCTGGTCATAGCTGATGCGCGACGCGGCCAGACGACGACCCTTGAAGTAGACCTCGACATTGCCGTCGGCGATCAGGCGGGTGTCCCCGGTGATCTCGATCCTGTCGGAAATCAGCGTGGCCTGATCCTGCGCCAGCGCGGGCAGGGTGAGGCACAGGGCAAGAATGGTGGCCAGAAGCGCGCGCAGCATCAGCCATCCTCCAGATGAAGGAGAAGGCCAAGCGACATCAGCGCCGCCGCAAGGGGCGGTGACCAGGCGGCCACAACAACCGGGATTTGCCCGGTTTCGCCCAAAGCCTGGGCGAAGTTGCGCAAGAAGAAGATGCCAAAGCCCGCCATCATCGCGTAGATCACCATCCGTCCGGCGCCGCCCGAGCGGGCATGCCGCATGGTGAACCCCGCCGCCACCAGCACCATGGCCGCCATAAGCAACGGCTGCGCAAGTTCCATCTGGAACCAAAGCCGATACGCGCGGGCGGAAAAGCCCGCCCTTTCAAGGTCGGCAATATAGCCGGGCAAATTCCAGAAGGCGATGGCACTTGGCGTGCCGAAACTGTCGCGGATGCGTTCCGCCGTCAGATCCGAGGGCAGGGTCACCCGCGCGGTTTCCGCCTCGGCTGCAACTTCCGGGTTGGGTTGGGTCAGATCCCAGATCTTGGTCCCCGACAAGGCCCACGCGCCGTCGATCAGCTTTGCAGTCTCGGCCTCGATCCGGGTTGCGGGCAGGCCATTTCCATCAAATCCCAGAAAGGTGACGCTGAAAAGTTCGGTCCCGTCCAGATTGGACCGCGCAGCCTGGATGACTGTCTGCCCGTCTTCCGACCCCTGCCGCAGCCAAAGCCCGGTATCGGCCACCGACAGGACCGACCCGCCACCCGCACTTAGCGCCGAGCGGGCGGCGTCATAGGCCTTGGATGTGGCCGCCACCAGAGGGTTGAACAGCGCCACCGTCAGCAGCCCCAGTGCCACCGCCACCAGAAGGGGCGTCAGCACAAAGCGCAGTCCGGACCGCCCCGCCGCCCGCACAACCACCAGTTCAGAGGACCGCGCCAGCCCAAGGAAATTCGCGATCGCCCCCATGATCAGGATCAGGGGCAGGATGCGGTAAAGCGTTTCCGGCACGCTCATCAGTGACAAGAGCGCCGCGTCAGCCAGACCAACGCCCGCGTCGGAAAAGCGGCGCAGCTGTTCGATCATGTCGACAAGCATCAGAATGGCGAAGAAGATCAGGAAAACCCGCCCCACCGTCCCCAGAAACCGCCGCGCGATGTAAAGGCTAAGCGTCAAGCGGGTGCCCCCTGTAGGTGGCGCGGCATCTGCGCCACGACCAGAAGTCCCGCCGCCGTCAGCACTCCGATGACTGGGGCCAGGTACAGCGCCGCCCAGCCGCCGGCCATCTGGATTGCAGCCCCACTGGCCCAGGTCCAGATCAGCTGCAGGCCGATGATCAACGCTACCGCAAGTGCCATCTGGCGCCAAAGGCCAAACCGAGAGAACCCCCCCAGCATCAACGCGGCAAAGCCAAGCAGCGGGGCCGCCACCGCCAGCAAAGGCCCGGCCAAGCGCGAATGACCTTCCTCCAGCATCTGGGCCGCCGTGACGCCAAGGGCTTGCTGCACGTCAGGTTCTGCGGCCAGAAGGTCCCGCGTTGGCAGCGCGTTCAGGGGCAGTTGCGCCACGCCGCCCACGCTGACCAGTCCCGCCAGATCAAGCGTGAAGTCGGCAAAGCGCGTGACCGCCAGCCGCCCATCAGCGCGCGTCAGCCGCTGGGTGGACCCGTCCACCATCACCAGCTTTGGCGCCACATCGCCGCGGACCAAAAACGCCTTGCGCGCGGTGTGGATCACCCGCTCACCCTGACCACGCTCATCCGACAGGAACAGATCGACCAGTTCCCCGGTCGGACTGATCTCGCGGATGTAAAGTGTGATGCCACGCGCCGGGTGCATGAATTGGCCCGCGTTCAGGAAGCGTGCCGTCACATTCTGCGAGATCTCGGCGCTCCGCGCGCTGAGGACGCGCTGGCTTGCGGGGACCAGCACATTGGTCAGGACCAGCTGCATCACCATCACCACAAGGCCGAAATACAGCACCGGTCGCGCCAGTCGGAAGGCGGAGAACCCGGTGGCCTGCATCACCACCAGCTCACTTTCCTGCATCAGCCGGTTGATCACATAGACGGCTGAGGCAAAGGCCGCCACCGGCAGCACCAGCCGGATCGCGTTTGGCAGGGTCAGGACGGTGAATTCAAGAAACACCAGCGCCGATTGCCCGTCGCCGATCAGTTGGTCAAACAGGCCGACCGCCCGGTTCACCCAATAGACCGCCACCAGAACCAGCGCAAAGAACCCGAACAACTGAAGCAGTTGCGACAGGAGATATCTGTCGAATCTAGACACGCTTGCCCCAGCCCCTACAATATGTTGCGCCAACCGTAGCGGAATTCGCCGCCAGCGAAAACTCATATCTGGCCATTCCTGGCCTGCGACCTTATCCTTCAAGCGAAGCCCCGCCCAGTGGGGCGTTCCCCCCTTTTCACAAAGATGCGCCCATGTCCCAACCCTTGCCGATCCAGTTCCAATCCACCGATCTTGAAGCCCTCGCCGCCGCCAAAGGCCGCCTTGCCGTGCTTGCCGATGCAGGAAGCGCCCTTAGCCCCGTGCTGCGGCGTCTGGACCGGCTGACCAAGGGCGCACTGGCCCGCGCGCTTGGGTCTGACGCTTTCTCCAAATTGAAACCGGGTGAGGCGATGGACCTAGCCTTCCCGGCGGGCCTTGCGGCCGATGCACTGCAGGTTCTGCGCCTGCCGAAACGGGCTGATGTTGCCGCAGCCCGCAAGGCAGGGGCCGCCGTTGGCCGGGCACATGGGGCAGGGGCCACACTTTTGCTGGCCGAAGGCCATGCCCGCGCCGCTGACATTGCCTTTGGCCTGGCGCTGCGCGCGTATGAGTTCAATGCCCACAAAAGTGGTGAGAAATCGACCCCCGGCCCGGTAACGATGATGGTGGCCGACCCCGAATCCGTCGCCCGTGCCGCATCGCCGATGGCCGCTGTCGCGGAAGGTGTGTTCTTCACCCGCGACCTGGTGAACGAGCCCGCCAACGTATTGACGACGAACGACTTTGCCGCCCGCCTTGCCGCCATGCAGGAATTGGGGCTTGAGGTGGAGATTCTGGAAGAGGAGGAGCTTGCCAAACTTGGCATGCGCGCGCTGCTGGGTGTGGGGCAGGGGTCGGAAAGCCCGTCGAAAGTCGTTGTCATGCAGTGGCGCGGCGGGCCGAGGGATGAAGCGCCCTTCGCCCTTGTCGGGAAGGGCGTGGTGTTTGATACCGGAGGCATCTCGATCAAGCCCGCTGGCGGCATGGAAGACATGACGATGGATATGGGCGGGGCCGGGGTTGTCGCCGGGGTCATGCGGACGCTCGCGCTCCGCAAGGCCAAGGCCAATGTGGTGGGGCTGGTCGGCATCGTGGAAAACATGCCAGACGGCCGCGCCCAGCGCCCGGGCGATGTCGTGCGGTCGATGAAGGGTGACACGATCGAGGTGATCAACACCGATGCCGAAGGCCGTCTGGTGCTGGCCGACGTGCTTTGGTACGCGCAGGAACGTTTTCAGCCGACCGGCATGATCAATCTGGCCACCCTGACCGGCGCGATCATCGTGGCTTTGGGGCATGAAAACACTGGGGTTTTCTCAAACAACGATGATCTTTGCAACGCCTTCCTCAAGGCCTGCACTGCGGAAGGCGAAGGCGCCTGGCGGATGCCGATGGGCGATGCCTATGATGCCAAGTTGAAATCGCGTGTGGCCGACATGGTCAATTCCTGCGGGCGCGATGGTGGGGCGGTGACGGCGGCGCAGTTTCTTGCCCGGTTTGTCAAGCCGGACATGCCGTGGTGTCACCTCGACATCGCGGGCACGGCGCTGCTGAAGGCGGAGTCGACGCTGGCGCCCAAGGGGGCCACGGGTTGGGGCGTCATGGCACTTGACCGGTTGATCCGCGACCGGTTCGAACGCTGACCGAAAGCAGGCGCGCCAGCATGGGAACGGTGATGTTCTTTCAGCTTTTGCGGTCGTCGCCGGCGGACACCTTGGCGGTGAACCTGCCGCGCGCGCTGGCCCAGGGCTGGCGCGTGCTGATCCGTGGCGCTGACTCGGCGCGGCTGGATGCCCTTGACGCTGACCTTTGGCTGAAGGGCGGGGAAGACGGGTTCACCCCGCATGGCCGTGCGGGCGGGCCGCATGATCGTGACCAGCCCATTCTGCTGGGGCAGGGAGACGGCACGAATGGCGCACGGGTTCTGGCCTTGCTGGACGGAGCCGAAGCCTCGGATGCTGAAGTTGCCAACATGGAGCGGGTCTGGGTGCTGTTCGACGGCAATGACCAGGACCGCCTGCAGGCCGCGCGCCTGCAATGGAAGGCGATGACCGGCGCCGGTCACGCCGCGCAGTATTGGTCGGAAGACGGTGGCCGCTGGGAAAAGAAGGCCGAAAGCCCGGCGCGCTGACCCGGGCTTTGCCGCGGCGCAAGGCCGGGACCTGCCCGGGATCACCCTACTGCCGCAGGATCAGGCGCCCGCCGGCAAATTCCATCCGGAACTGGCCCAGATAATCCATCCCCAACAGTGACCCCGGCATTTCGCCTTCGGTCACATAGGCGCGGAAGCCCTCGTTGCGGAACGGCCCAAGCTCGACCACCGGCAACGTCACCTGCGCGGTGCGAACCGACCCGTTCGCCGTCATCGCCTGCCCGGTAAAGCGCAGGGACTGCGGCTCGATCCCCAACCGCGCCGCATCTTCATTGCCGATCACCATGCCCGACGCACCCGTATCTACCATGAACGGCACGTCGGTTCCGTTGATAAGCAGCGTAAGATAATAATGCCCATCGGGTGAGATTGGCACCTCTACCTCACCCGCGTCGCTGACCATCTGCACGGGCATCGCCTCGCGCCGGATGTCGGACCACAGGCCATAGCCCGCCATCATGCCGACGAAGATCAGCCCCCAGGCCAGAGCCATCCGCAAGGCCTGGCCCATGCGTTGGCGAAACTCGACCATCACCCAGCCGCCAAGCGCTGCCAGGATGATCCCGATATAGGCCACGCGGGCCAGGGCTTCTGCGTCCATCAAAACCTCCGGTTTGAAAGGATATGGGGGCAGGGGGCGGCCATGGGAAGGTCAGCCGATCAATCCAGTGCCCTTGACCCCATCAATCACGAATTGCACCGACAGGGCCGCCAGCAACATGCCCAGAAGCCGCGTGATGACGATGGTCCCGGTCCGGCCCAACATCCGCTCCAAGGGGGGTGAGGCAAGGAGAAACGCGTAAGTTACCACGACCATCGCCAGCATCAGCCCCAGAACCGCGAATGTGCCGGGCCAGCCGGTTCCGGATTCGCCGACCAGCAGGATCATCGTCGCGATCGCCCCCGGTCCCGCGATCAGCGGCGTGGCAAGCGGGAAGACCGAGGGGTCGTGATCCGGATCAGCCTGCTGCCCCTCACGCCGCTGGGTGCGGCGCTCGAACAGCATGTCCAGCGCGGTCAGGAACAACAAGATCCCGCCTGCGATGCGGAAAGCAGGCATCGAAATGCCGATGAAACCAAGGATCGCCTCACCGGCAAGGCCAAAGAGCAGCAGAAGGATCGCCGCGATGATGCAAGCCCGCCGCGCCATGGCCCGCCGCCGTTCCGGTGACATGCCACGGGTCAGCGCGATGAACAGAGGCACCAGACCGGGTGGGTCGATCACCACGAAAAGGGTAGCGAAAGCGGTGATGAGGAAGGCGGCTTCGGGCATGGCGGCTCCGGGTGTTCGGTCTGGAGGGTAGCCCGTGGCCCTTGGGTTTGGGAAGCGGAACCTGCGGGACCGGGGGCCATCCCCCGGACCCCCGGGATACTTGAAGAAGAGAAAGTTGCAAGGCCAGGGAAGACGGTCTGTGGCACTTCAAGGCCCCGCAGGATCAAGCCATTGCGGTCTCAAGCTTTTCCTGTGCGATCAGCCACAGAGCCTCGGCCTTGTCGAGGGCGGCCATCAGTTCGGCGTACTTGGCGTTCCAGGTTGCCAGTTCCCCTTTGCGGGCGTCTTCGTACAGGGCGGGGTCGGCCAGTTTCGTTGCCAGCTTGTCGCGCATGTCGTTCAGCTTGGCGAGACGATCTTCGCTTTTGCGGACTTCGGACTTGAGGGCCAAGACTTCATCCCGGCTGATCTGGCGTTTCTTTTCAACAGGTTTCGGGGCCATCTTGACGTCATCTTCTCCAGCCAGAAGTTGACGGCGATACGCCTCCAGATCCTCGGTGTAGGGGGTGACCGCGCCGTCCTTTACCAGCCAGAGGCGGTCTGCCACCAAGCCCAGAAGGTGCATGTCGTGGCTGACGAGGATCACCGCGCCGGAATAGGCAGTCAGCGCTTCGACCAAAGCCTCACGGCTTTCGATATCAAGGTGGTTGGTCGGCTCGTCCAGGATCAAAAGGTGCGGTGCATCGATGGTGGCGAGGAGGAGCGACAGCCGTGCCTTCTGACCACCGGAGAGGCGACCGACGACCGTATCGGCCTGATCGGCCATCAAGCCAAATCCTGCCAGGCGGGCGCGCAATCTTGCCTGCATTTCGGCCGGGCGCAGGCGTTGGATATGTTGCAGCGGGGTTTCGTCGATGTGCAGTTCATCAACCTGATGCTGCGCGAAATAGCCGATCCGCAGTTTGGAGGAGCGGGAAAGTTTCCCCTCAGCCGTCTGAAGTTTACCGGCCAAAAGCTTGGAAAGAGTGGATTTTCCTTCACCATTGCGGCCCAGAAGGGCGATGCGGTCATCCTGGTCGATCCGCAGATCAAGGCGGCGCAGGATGGGTGGGCCGCCATAGCCCACAGCCGCGCCATCAAGGTTGATGATCGGGGGCGAAAGCTCTTCCGGTTCGGGAAAGGTGAAGACGACCTTCTTCGCCTCTTCTGGCGCGGTGATCGGGGTCAGCTTCTCAAGCATCTTGACGCGGGACTGTGCCTGCACGGCCTTTGATGCCTTGGCCTTGAAGCGGTCGACAAAGCTTTGCAGATGGGCGCGCCGCAGGTCGACCTTCTTCGCCTCGGCCGTCAGAACGGCGCGACGTTCGGCCATCTGACGGGCGAACTGGTCATAGGGGCCGGTCCAGTAGGTCAATTTCTTGGCGTCCAGATGCAGGATGCCCTGAACCGCGCGGTTCAGCAGGCCACGGTCATGGCTGATGATAAGGACGGTATGGGGGTATTTCTGCAGATAAGCCTCAAGCCAGAGCGCGCCTTCAAGGTCCAGATAGTTGGTCGGCTCGTCCAGCAGAAGATAGTCAGGCTGCGCAAACAGCACCCCGGCCAGCGCCACCCGCATCCGCCAGCCGCCCGAAAAGGCGGAGCAGGGCATCAGCTGTTGCGCCGCATCAAACCCCAACCCTTTCAGGATGTTGGAGGCGCGGCCTTCGGCAGACCAGGCGTCAATATCGGCCAGCCGCGCCTGAATTTCGGCGATGCGGTGGGCGTCATGCGCGGTTTCCGCCTCGGCCATCAGGCTGGCGCGCTCGGTGTCGGCTTGCAGCACCGTATCCAGCAGCGAGGTTTCCGACGACGGCACTTCCTGCGCCACGCCACCAATGCGGGCGCGTTGGGGCAGGGTGATCGTGCCGCCCTCAAGCGCCAGCTCGCCCCGGATCAGGCGGAAAAGCGTGGTTTTGCCCGCGCCGTTGCGCCCGACAATGCCAACCTTGTGGCCGGTGGGAATAGTGGCAGAAGCGCCCTCAAACAGCGGGCGGCCTTCGACGGAATAAGTGATGTCTTCGATTTTCAGCATGCGCGGGAAGTGCCTGATGCCGCAGAGAAGGTCAATGCCGCTGCACCTTTTCAAGGGTCACCGGGCATGATAGCAGCCGCGCATCCCATTCCGGCACCCGTGCCGCCCCTTAAGGAGAGCCCTCATGGCCACCGAACGCACCCTGTCGATCATCAAACCCGACGCCACCAAGCGCAACCTGACCGGCAAGATCGTTGCCAAGTTCGAAGAGGCGGGCCTGCGGGTCGTGGCTTCCAAGCGCATCCATCTGACCGCCGCCCAGGCTGGTGAGTTCTACGCCGAGCACAAGGAACGTGGCTTTTACGGCGAGCTGGTCGCTTACATGGCGTCCGAGCCGGTGGTCGTGCAGGTGCTGGAAGGCGAAGGCGCGATCCTGAAGAACCGCGAAGTGATGGGGGCCACCGATCCGGCCGCCGCCGCTGCGGGCACGATCCGCAAGGAATTTGCGCTGTCCAAGGGCGAAAACTCGGTCCACGGGTCGGACTCTGAGGCTGCCGCGGCGCGTGAGATTGCGTTCTTCTTCTCGGGCCTTGAACTGGTCGGCTGATTTCGGCTGCAGACTGCAGATAGGCCCGGCGGTATGCCGGGCCTTTTTTTATGGGATTTTGTGGTCGGGTGGGGAGGCAGTAGCTGAATCAGAATATCGCATAATCAGTATTATGTCATGTAATGCGCGCTGGAAAGGTCAGTGCTGCCAAGATATGAGGCTTTGACCGCGAAAGGATGCCGTTTTGCCCTTCAACCGTACCATCAAGATCTCCCCCTCTATTCTGGCCGCCGACTTTGCCAACTTTGGCGCCGAATGTCGTGCGATTGAGGCGATGGGTGCCGATTGGGTGCATGTCGATGTGATGGATGGCCACTTTGTGCCCAACCTGACTTTCGGCCCGGCGATGTGCGCGGCCTTGCGCCCGCATGTCAAGGGCGTGATGGATGTTCATCTGATGATCGCCCCCGTCGACCCCTATCTTGAGGCGTTTGCCAAGGCCGGCGCCGACATCCTGACCGCACATGTCGAGGCTGGGCCCCACATTCACCGCACGTTGCAAGCCATTCGCGCGCTTGGGAAAAAGGCAGGAGTGGCTCTGAACCCCGGCACGTCGGTCGAGGCGGTGGCGGATCTGCTGGACATGGTCGATCTGGTCTGTGTCATGACAGTCAATCCCGGCTTTGGCGGTCAGGTTTTTATTGAAGCCCAGTTGCCGAAGATTGCCAAGCTGCGCGACCTGATCGGCGACCGTCCGGTGCATATCGAGGTGGATGGCGGGGTTACCGTCGCCACGGCACCGTTGGTGGCGGCGGCGGGTGCGGATGTGCTGGTTGCAGGTTCGGCGGTGTTCAAGGGCGGCTCGGTGGCGAATTCTGCACCCTACGGCGCAAATATCCGCGCCATCCGCGCCGCGGCCGAGGCTGCCCGTGCCTGACCATACCCTGACGCCCGCGTTGAACATCGTGTTCGATCTGGACGGCACGCTGATAAATTCCGCGCCCGACATTCACGCGGCGGCAAATAAAGTGTTCACGGCCAGTGGTTTGCAGCCTTTTCCTTTCCCAGTCGTCAAGGGGTTCATCGGCAATGGTGTCGGTGTCCTGGTGGCGCGTCTTCTGCAGTCGCAAGGCATTGACCCTGAAGGGCCGCTGCACAGCGATCTTGTCGCCCAGTTCATCAGCCTTTACGAGGATGCTTTTGATTTGACAGCCCTTTATCCCGGCGTGATCGCGGCGCTGGACACGTTGGCTGCGCAAGGCCACCGCCTTGGCCTTTGCACCAACAAACCCGCAGGCCCTGCCCGCGCGGCCCTGCGGCATTTCGGGCTGGACCGGCATATGGCCGTGCTGATTGGCGGCGACAGTCTGCCGCAACGCAAGCCTGACCCGGCCCCCTTGCTTGCCGCGCTGGCGGCGATGGGTCCGGGCCCTGCCCTCTTTGTCGGCGACAGTGAAGTGGACGCCGAGACCGCCCGGCGCGCAAGCGTTGCCCTGGCCCTGTTCACCGAAGGCTACCGCCATGTACCGGTTGAAAGTCTGGGCGCAAAGCTGACTTTCAGCGACTTTGCCACGCTGCCCGATCTTGTAAGCCAGTTGAACCCTTGGTCTGCACCTATTCCATAACGCAGCGTTCGCGCCGCGAGTTGGGGAGTTTTGATGACAACTGCCGTCATTTGCCCGGTTGCAGCGGCCAGAAAGGCATCTTTTCTCGACAGCGCGGGAAACCGGTCCTATCACTCGGCGCACGGAAAAGATGACCCTGCGGCAAATGCCCGCAACCTGGGGTGTGCCCTGCGCTTGAAGGACAGTGACCATGACAGACGTGACCATTCTGCCCCTGTTGAACCGGATTGCGGCTGCCTCCAGCATCGATGACGTCTGGGCTATTGCGACGGAACATTTCGCCAGCCTGGGCTTTGGCCGGGTAAATTACGGCTTCACCCGCTTTCGACATCTGAAGACCATCGGCGACCCGGACGATGCACTTTTCCTGTCCACTTGCGACGCAGACTATGTGCAGCGCTACTTTCGCGGCGGGTTTTACGCCCGAACCCCGGTCTTTCGCTGGGCTGAGCGGTCATCGGGCGCTTGCACCTGGACCTGGGTTAAAGAAGCCTATGATGCGGGCAAGCTATCGCCGGACGAGGCTGAAGCCGTGCGCCAGAACGCGGCCATGGGCGTGACAGCGGGCATCTCCATCAGCTTTCCCGAAGTTTCGTCGCGCTCCAAAGGGGCGCTGGGGTTGATTGCCGATGCCGGCCTTAGCCATGCCGACGTTGACCGGATCTTTGCTTTCCAACGCGAAGAGATCCTGGCCGTGGCGAACATGATGCATCTGACGATCCTGCACCTGCCACAGTTGTCGCGCCACCGCGCCCTGAGCCCCCGTCAGCGAGAGGCGCTGGAATGGGTGGCCGACGGCAAGACCACGCAGGACGTTGCGCTGTTGATGGGGGTAAGCCCTGCCATGGTGGAAAAGCACCTGCGGCTTGCGCGTGAGGCGCTGGCTGTGGAAACCACCGCTCAGGCCGTGGCCAAGGGCGCGCTGTTGAACATGATCTTCCAGCGCCTGCCCGACGTGGCCCATGCCGCCCGTTAGCGGCGCTGCCGGTTCCGGTGCACCGCCCCAGGCCTGTGCGAATTTGCCTCAAGGTAAGGTATTCCCCACTCGCCTGATCCGGGTGCGCTGGGGCACACCTTACGCAACGGAAAGCAGACCGGGTAAATGGTCATGGTTTCCTTATGCGATAGGCCGTCTTCCCTGCGGCTGAAGTCAGTCTTGTCTTCCCCGTCCTCATCCCCGAGGGGTGTGGCAAGACCCTGCGGCGCGGCCTTCCCCAGGGCCGCGCCGTTGACGTTTGATCCCGCCTGATGACCCAAAGAAAAAGGACCGGCGCATCGCTGCACCGGCCCCCTTCCTTTATCCCGTGATGGCTTAGCCCTGAAGGGCCTTGGCAACCTCGGCGGCGAAGTCTTCCGTTTTCTTCTCGATCCCCTCGCCCACGGCAACGCGGGCGAAACCGGTGATCTCGACCCCCGCTTCCTTGGCCGCGGCGTCCACGGTCAGGTCGGGGTTGATCACGAAGGCCTGGCCCAGCAGCGTATTTTCCGCAAGGAAACGCTTCATCCGGCCCGGGATGATGTTGTTGTGGATCACGGCGTCCGGCTTAGGCTTGTCCGCTGCGGCGTTTTCTTCCAGCGCCTTTGCGGTCTGCACGGCCAGTTCGCGCTCCAGCACGACCGGGTCAAGCGTGGCTTCCGACAGCGACAGCGGCGAAGTTGCCGCGATGTGCATCGCGAACTGCTTGCCGATCGCCTGCGCCTTGTCGGCCGGGCCGTTCAGCGCAACCAGCACGCCGATCTTGCCCATGCCTTCAGCCGCCGAATTGTGCACGTAAGACACCACGGTAGAGCCTTCAAGAACATGCATGCGGCGGAAGGTCATGTTTTCACCGATGCGGGAAATCGCTTCCTGCACCACGGTGTCCACGGTCTTGCCGTTCAGATGGGCGGCCTTGACCACCTCGATCTCATCACCGGCGGTCAGGGCGATGTTCGCCACATCACGCACCAGCGCCTGGAAATCGGAGTTCTTGGCGACAAAATCGGTTTCCGAGTTGATCTCGACCGCAACGCCGCGCCCGTTTGACACGGCCACGCCGATCAGCCCTTCGGCGGCCACGCGGTCAGCCTTCTTGGCGGCTTTCGCCAGACCCTTGGTGCGCAGCCAATCCACTGCGGCATCCATGTCGCCGTTGGTTTCGGTCAGCGCTTTCTTCACGTCCATCATGCCTGCGCCGGTCGCTTCGCGCAGGTCTTTCACCATCTGGGCGGTGATCGTCATTGGGTTCACTCCTCGCAAAAATCATGACCCGGCGGGATAGACCCGCCGGGTGACAGGCTTGTGACGCAGGGCCTCAGGCTTCGGAGACAGCTTCTTCTTCCGGGGCCGCTTCAAGCGCGCCAAGGTCAACGCCGGCTGCACCCATCTGGGCCGACATGCCGTCAAGTGCTGCGCGGCTGATCAGGTCACAATACAGCTGGATGGCGCGGGCTGCGTCATCATTGCCCGGAATGACATGCGTCACACCCTTGGGCGAGCAGTTGGTGTCGACGATGCCGACAACCGGGATGCCCAGCTTTTGCGCCTCAAGGATCGCCAGATCCTCTTTGCCCACGTCGATGATGAAGATCAGGTCCGGGGTGCCGCCCATTTCGCGGATCCCACCAAGCGACGCTTGCAGCTTGGCCTGGTCACGTTCCATGCCAAGGCGTTCCTTCTTGGTCAGGCCTTCGCCGCCTGCGCCCAGAACTTCGTCCAGCTGCTTGAGGCGCTGGATCGACTGGGAAACGGTTTTCCAGTTGGTCAGCGTGCCGCCCAGCCAGCGGTGGTTCATGTAGAACTGCGCGCAACGCTCAGCGGCCTCAGCCACCGGCTTTTGCGCCTGGCGCTTGGTGCCGACGAACAGGATGCGGCCGCCCTTGGCAACCGTATCGCGCACGATCTTCAGCGCCTGGTCCAGCAAGGGGACGGTCTGCGTCAGGTCAAGAATGTGAATGCCGTTGCGGTCGCCGTAGATGTACTCGCCCATCTTGGGGTTCCAGCGGGCGGTCTGGTGACCGTAGTGAACGCCAGCTTCCAGCAGCTGACGCATGGTGAACTCGGGAAGAGCCATGCCGTATCCTTTTCCGGTTTGATCCTCGGTGCCGCCGTCTTCACCCCCGGATGGGGGCAACCGGTGGACCCCGCGGGATTTCTCCCCGCAAAAGCCCCAGCAACACCTGTGAAGTGCGCGTCCCTTAGTGGGTTTCTGCCGCCGCCGCAAGCATCAAGCGTCAGCCAAAATCATCAAAACCTTCAACAACCGCCAGATCATATTCCGCGATCCCTTCGAACATCAGCATCGACGCCTGCTGGGCGATGTCCTTTAACGCCGCCTCTGCATCGGCAAGCGACGCAAACTCCACCACCACCAACCGTGGCTTCGGGGACCCTGCCCCCACGACGACCTCGGGGCTTCGGATGACCATGCGTCCGCCCAGCCGGTCGATGACATCCACCGCCATCTCAAGATACGTGAAATAGCGGGCCTGATCCAGAATTCGGACCGAGATCACCCAATAGCCGCGACGTGGACCTGTGCGGGCCAACTGCTGGTGAGAAACGAAGGAGTGCCCGAATTCCTCGTCCATCTGCAACCTCAAGCGGAGCCTAAAATACTGCACACGCTTATGACGCTAGTTCGGGAGAATCGCAAGTTGGACCCTGACATGCGGTTGTGACATGAAACAAATCCTGCTGATGTAAGGTGAACTGGTTCCTTGGAAGGCCAAAGCGCACAGAAGCGGCACCTTGTGCCACCGATGTCGCATTCCATGGCGAAAGCCGCACATGCGAGGCTAAACTGGGATTTTCCGCTCAAGAACGATGGCGATCATGAAAATAAGATCCATCACGGCCCTGCCAGTCAACATCCCGTTCCACGCGCCGTACCGGTTCAGCTATGGCGCGATTGCGTCACTGACCAAGACGGTGATCCGGCTTCAAACGGAAGACGGCGTGATCGGCCTTGGCGAATGTGCCGACGGCGACCGGGCCGCCGAGGTTATTGCCGCGGGCGCGCGTCTGGTGGGGATCGACCTGCGTGACATACATGCAGCCGAGGCAAAGCTGGTACCGGGCATGCGCTATACGCCCTGGGGCAACGTGCAGGCCGCCCGCCGCGTCTTTGGCGGGATCGAGATGGCGATGTGGGACGCGCGCGGCAAGACCGAAGGGGTGCCGCTTCATGCCCTGCTGGGCGGTGCGGTGCGCACGGAAATCCCGCTGACTGAGTATTTCAGCTATCGCTGGCCGGGCTCAGCACATCCCGGCGAAGGCTCTCCGCTTGCGGTTGCGCACTATTGTGCAACGATGATCGAACGCCATGGGTCGTTGATCTTCGAAGGCAAGGTCGGCGCGGTCAGCCTTGAGGAAGAAGTGCAGATGGTGCGAGAGGTGCGCGCAGCCATCGGCAATCGCCCCTTGCAGCTTGATGCCAATGGCGGCTGGACGGTCCCCACCGCCCGTGACGCCCTGCGCCGCCTTGCGCCATTCAACATCAGCTGGTTCGAGGAACCTGTTGAGACGTATGAGGAAATGACCGACCTCCGCCGCTATTCCGACATTCCCTTTTCCGCCCACATGATCGACCTGCCCAAAGCCGTGGCCCTGCGATGCCCCGATTGCATCGTGACCAACGTGAACGAACACGGCGGCATCGCCCGCACCCGAGACTTCATTCGCGCCTGTGAAGCGTTCCACGTCGGCTTCCGCTTTCATTCCGGCGAAACCGGCATCGCATCAGCAGCCTACCTTCATTTGTCAGCGGCGCTGGAGCATGTGCGCGGGGCCAGCCAGACTCTGTTCCGCTGGTACGCCGACGACGTGATCGAAGGCGGCCCCTTGACCCTTGAAAACGGTGTGGCCCGCGTGCCCGACGGCCCCGGCCTTGGCGTCACTCTGGATGAGGGGGCGCTTGCTCGCTGCCACGCTCGCTATCTGACCGAAGGCGCCTTCCCCGATGGCCTGGGTGGCGGTTACGGCAGCCAGTTTCGCAAGCGGTAACGGGGTTGCACCGCCCTGCCCCTTCCGCCACAACGCCGCCCATGATGAAAGGTCGGTCATGACACCAGACATCCTGTGCATCGGGTCGATCCTGTGGGACATCATCGGCCGCTCGCCGACGTCGATGCGGCTGGGGTCGGATGTGCCGGGCCGCATCACCCGCCTGCCGGGTGGCGTGGCGATGAATATCGCCATGACCCTGCGCCGCTTCGGGCTGACCCCGGCCCTTCTGACCGCCATCGGCCGCGATGCCGAGGGTGAAGAGCTGATCGCCGCCTGCGACAGGATGGGTCTGCAGACTGCCCACATCTACCGGTCAGATGACCTGCCGACTGACCGCTACATGGCCATTGAAGGCGCCAATGGTCTGATCGCCGCGGTGGCCGACGCCCATTCTCTGGAAGCTGCTGGCGACAAGATCCTGCGCCCGCTGGAGGATGGTCGCCTTGGGTCTGCCACAACGCCGTGGCCAGGTCTCATCGCCCTTGACGGCAACCTGACCGAGGCGCTGCTGTCCGCCATTGCCACCTCACCGCTGTTTGCCGCCGCCGACCTGCGCGTGGCCCCCGCCTCGCCCGGCAAGGCAGAACGGCTGCTGCCGCTTTTGACCCATCCAAGTGCCACGCTTTACGTCAATCTGGAGGAGGCGAACATTCTAGCCAAAGCGCACGTCACTACCGCGCCCGAAGCTGCTGCCGCCCTGCTGGCACGGGGCGCAAGCCGGGTGTTGGTTACCAACGGTGGGTCGGTCTCTGCCGAGGGTCGCCGCGAAGGTGGCGTGATCGACGGTGCGCCGCCGCCGGTTCTGGTGACACGCGTCACCGGGGCGGGCGATACGTTCATGGCCGCCCATATCGTCGCCGAAGCGCAAGGTGCCGCGCGTCAGGCTGCTTTGGATGCCGCCTTGCGCGCCGCCGCCGCCTATGTCTCAGGAGAGATCGGATCATGACTATCCCACTGCAACTATCCCCCGAAGTGGCCGAAGCCCGTGCTAACGGGACACCGATTGTGGCGCTTGAAAGCACAATCATCACCCATGGGATGCCATTTCCGCAGAATGTGGAAACGGCAAGGCGGGTTGAGGCGGAAGTGCGCGCCCATGGCGCCGTGCCCGCCACCATCGCGCTCATGGACCACCGCATCCACATCGGCCTGACGGGCACCCAATTGCAGGCGCTGGGTCAGGCAACAGGCGTCGCCAAACTGTCGCGCGCCGATCTTGCGGCTTGCTTGGCCACCGGCGGCACCGGGGCCACGACCGTGGCCGCCACGATGATCTGCGCCCGTCTGGCCGGGATCGACGTCTTCGCCACCGGTGGCATCGGCGGCGTGCATCGCGGGGCGGAAGCCAGCTTTGACATCTCGGCCGACCTGCGCGAACTGGCGGAAACGGCGGTCACCGTGGTTGCGGCGGGGGCAAAGGCGATCCTCGATCTGCCAAAGACGCTTGAGTATCTTGAAACGCTTGGCGTGCCCGTCATTGCGTTCGGGCAAGACGACTTTCCCGCCTTCTGGTCCCGCGCCTCTGGCTTGGCGGCACCGCTTCGGATGGACAGCGCCACCGCAATCGCCGCAGCCCATCTGATGCGCGGCAGGCTTGGACTGCCCGGTGGCCAACTTGTCGCCAACCCGATTCCGCCCGCCGATGAGATTGCGCGCAGCGAGATCACCCCCCATATCGACGCTGCGTTGGCCGAAGCCGCCGCCGAAGGCATCGCCGCCAAGGCAGTCACGCCGTTTCTTCTGCAACGGATATTCGAGCTGACGGCGGGACGGTCGTTGCGGTCCAACATTGCGCTTGTCTTGAACAACGCACGGCTTGCATCGGCCATCGCAGTGGAAATCGCCCGCCAGCGCACACAAAGCTGACGCGAAAGCGGCTGGAAACCGTTTGGGGGCCATTGGCAAGGCCGGGTGGTGCACATAGGTTGGCAGCCAACCCATGCCGGAGCCTGCATGTCCGAACCCTACCAGTCCCGTCGCCGCAGCATCCTTGTCAGTCTGCGCGCCAGTTTCCTGACCGGTCTGGTCGTGGTGCTGCCGATCGGCCTGACGATCTATTTCGTCTGGACACTGATCGGCTGGATCGACGGCTGGATTCTGCCGCTGATCCCGGCCTCTTACCAGCCCGACGCGCTGGTCGAACGCTACATCGGGCCTGACGTCAATTTCCCGGTCCGCGGAGTGGGCGTGCTGGTCTTTCTTGTCTTCACGGTCATGATAGGCTGGCTGGCCAAGGGTCTGTTTGGTCGCACTATCATCCGTCAGGGCGAGGACATGGTCGACCGCATGCCGATCATCCGGTCGGTTTATGGCGCCATCAAGCAGGTGGCGGAAACCTTCTTCAACAAGAAGGAACAAAGCTTTGACCAGGTCTGCCTGCTGGAATTTCCGCGCGCGGGATCTTATGCGCTTGGCTTCATCTCGACCCGACCGAAGGGAGAGGTTGCCAGCCAGCTTGCCGCGCTTGGCCCCGATTTTTCGGCCGTGTTCGTGGGGCTGACACCGTTCACGTCGGGCATGCTTCTGTTCGTGCCGACCAAAGACCTGACAATCCTTGACATGAAGATCGACGACGCCGCCAAGCTGATCGTGTCAGGCGGGCTCGTCTATCCGCAGATGAAAGAGCCGATCTAGTCGTGGGTCAGAAGGTCTGGCAGGCTGACGCTGGGTTCCTGACCGATCCGCTTGGCGTCCTCGGCCAGAAACCGGTCAGCGGCCGCGCGGCCTGCCAGCTTCAGCCGCTCCAGCAATTGGGGTGACGGCGATAGTTTGGTGCTGGCCGAGAGGTCGTTCATCAGCCCGTCATCGGCAATCATGTGAACGCGGACATCCTTCATCAGGTCCTTGTCCATCCGCCCTTCGGCGATCAGGCGGCGGACAAAGTTGATCGCGCGCAACTCACCCAACAAGCTGGCGTTGAAGCTGATCTCATTGATCCGGTTCTGGATTTCCAGCGGGGTGTCCGGAACATCCTCCCGCCGCATCGGATTGATCGAGACGACAAGCACATCCTCGGGGAGGTCCGGTTCATACAGCGGGAAAAGCGCAGGGTTCCCGGCATAGCCGCCGTCCCAATATGCCTCGCCGCCAATCTCCACCGCTTGAAACACCGTCGGCACGCAGGCCGAGGCCATCAGCGCCTCGGGGGTGATGGCAGAGCCCTCAAACACTTTGATCTTGCCGGTGCGCACATTGGTGGCGCTGACAAACAGACGCGGGCCTTCACCGGCGCAGACATGCCCGAAATCAAGATCACGGACGATGGGTTCAAGCGGGTTTTGCCAGCCCGACCCCCAGGCATAGGGCGAATACAGCGCCGCAGTCAGGCTTTGCGGTGACACGGGCAGCACGGCCTCGGCTGCGTCCTGCCAGAATTTCACCGCCGGCAGAAAGGGTTGCAGCCAGGGGATCATCCGGAAATCCCCCACCGCGCCAACCTGATCCCACAGCCGGTCCAGCCGCTTTTTTGCCGCCCCCCGTCCGCCGGCAATCAGCCCGGCTTTCAGCGCCGCCCCGTTCAGCGCCCCGGCCGAGGTGCCAGAGATCGCGGCGATTTCAAGATCGTCCTCCTCCAAAAGCCGGTCAAGGACGCCCCAGGTAAAGGCCCCATGCGCGCCGCCGCCTTGCAGCGCCAGGTTGACCCGCCTCACAACGCGGTCCAGCCGCCGTCGACCGAGATTGTTGTCCCGGTCACCTGATCGGCCGCCGGGCTGCACAGGAAGACGGTCGTCCCGCCGATCTGTTCCACCGTGGCAAACTGTTTGGAGGGCTGGCGGTCCAGCATCACCTCACGCAGCACGGTCTCGCGGTCCATGTTGTGGGTCTTCATCTGCTCGGGGATCTGCGCCTCGACGAGGGGCGTCAGCACATAGCCCGGGCAGATCGCGTTGCAGGTGATGCCCTTCCCCGCAACCTCCAGCGCCACGGTTTTCGACAAGCCGACGACGCCATGCTTGGCCGCGACATAAGCCGATTTGTAGGGGCTGGCGGTCAGCCCATGCGCGGACGCCACATTGACGATTCGCCCCCAGCCCCTGGCCTTCATTCCGGGAAGGGCAGCGGCGGTCGTGTGGAAGGCGCTGGTCAGGTTGATCGCCAGAATCGCATCCCATTTTTCCACCGGAAATTCATCAATCGGGGCCACGAACTGGATGCCGGCGTTGTTCACCAGAATATCGCAGCCGCCCGCCTGTTCGATCAGCGCGTGGCAGTCGGCACCCTTGGACATGTCGGCGGCAATGTAGCGGGCTGCCACCCCGTGACGTTCCCCCAGATCCTTTGCCAGGGCGTGATCTTCTTTCCGGTCGGTAAAGCTGTTCAGCACTACCTCGGCACCGGCGGCAGCCAAAGCCTCGGCCACGCCCAGTCCGATTCCAGAATTTGAACCGGTGATGACGGCGCGTTTGCCCGCCAGTGGTCGCGCGTCTTTCTTGGCCGTGGTCATGGTCCGCCCCTTTTGCTGCACTTGCGAAATCATGCCACGCTGCAGTGCGAAGGGAAAGCGCCACGCGCCCCGGCCAGCCACCATCCGCCGGGGCAAAAAAAAACGCCGGCACGAAGCCGGCGTTAAGTCTTTGAGGCAGGTTTCATACAGGCAAGAAACCTATCGAGCAGTAGGGTTGTTATAGTCCCCTCTCCGCCGATGGCCAAGCTAAAAGTTTGAATTGCCCCGATGACGGGCATAGGGTTCCGGGCAAAGAACAATGACTTAAGCAGGGAAGCCACCACATGTTGCGTCAATCGATGACGAATCTTCGCCGCCTTGCTCTGGCCGCAGCCGTTGCCGTAGCGGCAACTGCGGCCAGCGCGGACCCCCAGCATGGCATAGCTATGTATGGGACCCCGGCGCTGCCCCCGGATTTTGTGTCCCTGCCCCAGGCCAACCCGGATGCGCCCAAAGGCGGGGCGGTCACGATGGCGATCAACGGCAGTTATGACACCCTCAATCCCTTCATCACCAACGGCTCACCGGCCGAGGGGGTTTCGGCCCTGACGTTTGAGACGCTGATGGGTCGCAGCTTCGATGAACCCTTCACTTTGTACGGCCTTCTGGCCGAATCGATCACCACCGATGACGCCCGGACCTTCGTGGAATTCACCCTGCGGGAGGGCGCCCGATTCTCGGATGGCAGCCCCGTGACGGTGGAAGATGTGCTGTGGAGCTATGAGACCCTCGGCACCCTTGGCCACCCGCGCTATCACACCGCCTGGAAGAAAATCGCCAGCGCGAAGGCCGTGAGCGACCGCAGCGTGCGCTTTACCTTCAACGTCGAAGACCGCGAACTGCCGCTGATCCTGGGCCTGCGCCCGATCCTCAAGAAGGCGGATTTCGACGGCAAGACCTTTGACGCCACCAGCCTCGACCGCCTGACCGGCTCTGGCCCCTATGTGGTGGACGAGGTGGACCCCGGCGTGCGCATCACCTACCGCCGCAACCCCGATTGGTGGGGGGCCGACCTGCCCTTCAACCGGGGCCAGTGGAATTTTGACCAGATCCGCTACGAATACTTCGGCAACCCTGTGGCGGTGTTCGAATCGGTCAAGTCGGGGGCGATCACCGCCTACCGCGAAGACAACCTTGCCCGCTGGGCCAGCCGCTACGACTTTCCCGCCATCACCGACGGCCGCATGGTCAAGCTGGAGGTTCCGCATGACCGCCCCTCGGGGATAATCGGGCTGGTGATGAACACGAGGAAAGCCCAATTCGCCGACTGGCGGGTGCGTGAGGCGATGATTCAGATGTTCAACTTCGACTTCATCAACCAGACCCTGACGGGTGGTGCCGCCCCACGCATCACCTCATACTTTGCCAACAGCCCCTTTGCGATGGCCCCCGGCAAACCGGCGGAGGGTGTGGTTCTGGCGCTTTTAAACCCGTTCAAGGCCGACCTTCTGCCCGGCACGCTGGACGGCTACGCCCTGCCCGAATCGGACGGAACACCGGTGAACCGCGCGGGTCTGCGTCAGGCGATGACCCTTCTGGAAGAGGCGGGTTGGACCGTCGGCGACGACGGCATCTTGCGCAACGCTGCGGGTAAGCCCTTTGCCTTCGAAATCCTGCTGACCATCGGCCAGGACGAAGCCGCCAGCATCGCCGCGATCTACATCGAGGCGCTGAAATCCGCAGGCATCGACGCCCGCGTCACCATGCTGGACAGTGCCCAGATGAAGACCCGGACCGACGCCTTCGATTTCGACATGACCTACATCATCCGCACCATGTCGCTGTCGCCCGGCAATGAACAGACCTTGTATTGGAGCGTCGAGGCCGCCGATACCCCGGGATCGCGCAACTGGATGGGCGTGAAATCCCCCGCCATCGACGCGGTGATCGCGGCCATGCTGTCAGCGCGGGATCAGGACGATTTCACCACAGCCGCTCAGGCGCTAGACCGGCTTCTGACCGCCGGGCGCTATGTTGTGCCGTTCTGGTTTGCCGACCGCAACCTGATCGTCCATGCCGCTGAATTGAAGCACGCCGAAACGGTGCAGCTTTACGGCGATTGGGGAAATTCGTATCTTCCGGCGCTGTGGTGGTTCGAAGAATGACCGCGCACGATCAAGAAACCTGAACAAGAAAAAGGCATGAGCATGCGCAAACTGGCACTGATCCTTCTGGCCCTGACGACTCTGTCAGCCTGCAACACCATCGGCGGTGTCGGCGAGGATATTTCGGCAGGCGCCGATACAGTGGCTGGGATGCTCTGACCGGCGACGGGCTTTGACGGGCCAATGCGTTTGACGCGCGAAGGACTGGTCAGCCGGTGGCGGTAGCACCGATCGCATTGCCATGTGGTCCTTCGGGCAGCCGGATCACGGTGACTGAACAATGCGCCTCGGCCACCACCTGGGCCGAGACCGACCCCAGATAGCGGCGCGCGGTGGAATGGCCGCGCGCGCCCAGAAGGATGTGATCGACATGGTTGGCCGTCGCATAGTCAAGTATGGCTTGCGCCGGGTTGGGGCCGTCCAGCACGGTGTAGGTCAGGCGGTGGTCAGGCAGGTCGATGCTGTCGGCCCAGACCTTCAACTGCACCAGCCGAACCACATGCAGGTTGTTGCCTTGATCGTCGGTGCCCTGATCTATCCCCATCCGCGCGGTCTTGATCACGTTGACGCAGGCGATCCGCGCATCCGGCTGGATTGTCAGCATCCGCTGGACCGCCGTTCGCAGGGTCCGGGCCAGCCTTTCCCCCTCGGGTGACAAGTCCACGGCCACCACGATCACCGGCACGGATGCCAATTGCGCCGCGACTGATTTTGGCGCGGTGAAGCGCCTGATCTTGCGCATGATCCGCCAGCGATCCCAAACCTGCAGCCAGCCGTCCTGCCGAAGCTTGTGGGCGCGTGCAGTCAGTTTCACCTGCTGCGGGTGGCCCAGGTCGAAGGCCATCTGCGCGGCCGTCTGATAGCGTTGCATCGGGTCAATCACCAGAGCGCGCAGGATGATTTCCTGCAGCCATTCGGGGATTTCGGGACGGATCGCTCGGGGCGGTTCGGGATCGCGCCACAGCCGTTTGCGCACCCCGCGCAGGGTTTCGGGCGTGCCCCAGGGGTTCCGTCCGGTTGCCAGCGCATAAAGCATGGCCCCGAGGGCAAAAAGGTCAGACCGCAGATCATCCCGGCAGCGCAGGTATTGTTCCGGTGCGATGAAGGGGAAGGTGCCCATCGGAATGGTGAATTCCTCGGCCAGAAGGTCGGGCAACTGGTCGTGCCGCGACAGACCATAGTCGACCAGCACCATCTCGCCCGTGGTGCGTTGCAGGAAATTCTCGGGCTTGAGGTCCAGATGGATGACATGCTGGCGGTGCAGATCGGCGACCGCATCCACCATGCGCGCGGCAATCTCGATGACGTCGGACAGGGGCAAGGGGGCCGCCTGAAAGGTCTTCAGAAAGCTGCCGCCCTGGATCATCTCGGTCACGATATAGGGCATCACGTCGAACCCGCCGATTCCGATGACGTGCGGCACATGCGGGCCTGCAAGGCGCGGCATGATCATCTGCTCGACCTCGAAGCCCACGATGGTCGGCCCGTCATAGCCGTCAAGGATGGTTGGCACCTTCATCACCATCGGCATCGCATGGTCCGGGTGGGTCACCCCCCAGATCGTGGCAAAGCCGCCTGTGTGCAGCTTTTCGCCAAGGGTGAATCCGTCGATGATCAGGCCGGTGTGGGGCCGAACAGGCATCGGTCATTTCCCTTTCAGCAAGCGAAGCGCCAACGCCTCGGGCAGGCCCGCCGCGCGCAGTTTGTCGGAGGTGCATTGAACGTCATAGGGCGTGCGGCGAAAGCTAAGTTCGTTGGTCGCGGTATCAAGCAGCGCCCAGCCAGCCTGCGCTACCCCGTCGCGCGGCTGACCGACCGCCCCCACGACAGCCAGCCAGCGCCGGCTGCGCAAAAGCGGGATCGTCATGTCGGCCCGCAAGCCCTGTTCGCGGACCATGCCGTTCGCGTCTTCGCTGGCCAACAACGGCACATGGGTGTGGCCACAAAAGATCAGCCGTGCCGTCGTTGCCCGGAAGGACGGGGCCGCCCGCGTGTCCGAGGTCACATAGCTCCACGCGCCCGGATCATTGGCCGACGCGTGGACAAAGAGGATATCCTCCACCGTTGCCGTCAACGGCAGCGCGGACAGAAACTGGCGTTGCGCTTCGGTCAAGCGGGTTCTGGTCCAGTCCATCGCCCGGCGCGCCAGGGTCGACATTCCGTCAACCGCTCCGCTGGCGACAGCGTCATGGTTGCCTTGCACGCACAGCGCCCCTTCGCCCGCCAGCCGCGCTGCCGTATCGCAGCACCAGCCCGGGTCAGGACCATAGCCGACGATATCGCCCAGCATCACGATCCGGTCTGCCCGGTGCGCCCTTGCATCGTCAAGGACGGCCTGAAAGGCTTCGCGGTTGGCATGGATGTCCGTCAGGATCGCGAACCTCATCCGGCCCTCCTTGCTAGGCTGTTCATGGCGTGGCTAACCTGTGGAAGACCTGCACACCATGAGGCAGATCAAGCCCAAGGCCAGCGACGTGACCCACAGGACTGGTCATCCGCATCTGACAGGCCGATTACGCCACGGCCCGTTGCCGCATCATAACAGGCACCGTCGCGCCGACGCAAATGAACCGACCAAAAAACCCGGCAACTACCGGCGCCACCTCCGTCAACTCATGCAGGAACGCTTTACCGTCGTAGCAGGCCCAGACGCCAAATTCTTCAGCCTTGAGCGTGCGGATTGTGGCGCGATCCTCGACGTGTTGACCGCACCCAACCGGCCCGACTGGGCAGCTTGTCCAGCGTCCAGCCCTGACTGCGGCGCAAGACGCGCACGCAAAGGCCAAGTGGCTTTGCTTGGGTGTCACCCCCGGCCCTGCGGGCGACGCGGATCATCGTCTTGGGATCGGTCGCTTGCATGGGTTTTGCGATAGTGCGGCGTGGCAATCCTTGCAACCGGGGCGCAGGCTTCTTAGGCAAAGGGAATGTTGTCCATCATCGACACCCGCCCGTTTTTCCCCCTGCCCCCTGCCTTCAATCTGGCCGGGCATGTGCTTGCGGCTGGGCAGGCCACGCCGGAAAAACCCGCGCTGGTGATCTTGCACCCCAACCGGGATGGCGTTCTCACCTACGCCGAAGTGACCGCACGGATCCTTGGCTGTGCCACGGCCCTGTTGGCGCTTGGCCTGCAACCCGGCGACCGTGTCCTGATGCGGTTGCAGAATGGCCCGGCGTTTCCGGTGGCCTTTCTGGGGGCCATTGCAGCAGGGCTGGTGCCCGTCGCCACGTCCTCTGCGCTGACAGGGGGAGAAATCACCGGCCTTGCAGCCCTGGCCGAGCCGAAGCTGGTTGTCGCTGACGCTGGCACCGCCCTGCCTGACCATCCCGCCCCGGTGATCGCGCCCGATCTGGCACGGTGGGCGAAGCTGCCGCCCGCGACCATTCACCTTGGCGACCCGCACCGCGAAGCCTATGTCGTCTTCACCTCTGGTTCCTCCGGCCAGCCGGAAGGTGTCTCTCACGCCCACCGCGCCATTCTGGCCCGCGCAATCATGCACCACGCGTGGGAAGGGCTGCTGCCGGATGACCGCGTTTTGCATGCAGGGGCGCTGAACTGGACCTACACGCTTGGCACGGGCCTGATGGACCCCTGGACCTTGGGGGCGACCGCGCTGATACCCGCCGCAGGCACGCAGGCCGCCGACCTGCCCACCCTGTTATCCCGGTCCGCGGCCACGATCTTCGCCGCTGCCCCCGGTGTCTTTCGTCAAATGCTGCGCGGTGCCTTGCCCGCCCTGCCCCACCTTCGCCACGCGCTGTCAGCCGGGGAATCCCTGCCCCCGACCCTGCGCGCCGACTGGCAGCGCCAGACCGGCACCGACGTGCATGAGGCGCTGGGGATGTCGGAACTTTCGACCTTCATCTCTGGCGCCCCCCACCATCCTGCACCCTATGGAAGCGCCGGATATGTTCAGCCCGGCCGGTTGATTGCCAGCCATGACGATGAGGGCCACCCGGTTCCCTTTGGCACGCCCGGCGAGCTTGCCGTCTCTACCGCCGACCCAGGCTTCATGCGCGGCTACCTCGGCAAACCGCCGCCGGACGGCCCTTGGTTCCGCACCGGCGACATGGTGAGCATCGCCGCGGATGGCGCGGTCACCCACCTTGGCCGCCGCGATGACCTGATGAACGCTGGCGGCTTCCGCGTCTCACCGCTTGAGGTTGAGGCCGCCTTTCACGACCTTGCCACCTGCGGCGTGGCCGAGGTTGAGGTTGCCCCCGGCACCCGCATCATTGCGCTGTTTTACGAAGGACCGTGCAGGATCGACACCGCCACCCTGCACCAACGCGCCGAAATCGCCCTTGCCCGCTGGAAGCAGCCAAGGCACTACCAGCATGTCGCAATCCTGCCGCGCACCGCCAACGGCAAGCTGATCCGCCGTGGCCTTGCTGCCCTCTTCAGAAGACCAAGCCCATGATCCGCCTTGATATTTTCTCTGATCCCGTTTGCCCGTGGTGCTATATCGGCAAGGCGAACCTTGAGCGTGCGCTGCAAGATCACGCGCTGAACCCCTTTGCCATCCAGTGGCACCCATTCCAGCTGAACCCTGACCTGCCGCCCGAAGGTGTCGCCAAGCGCGCCTATCTTGAGGCAAAGTTCGGTGGCCCCGCCAAGGTGGATGCGATCCACGACCGCCTGCGGGAAGTGGCGCGCGCGGCCGGCGTCGACATGGACCCAGACATTCCCCAGCGCATGCCGAATACGCTGAACGCCCACCGTCTGATCCATTGGGCAGGGATCGAAGGGGTGCAGCCCGACATCGTCGACGGTCTGATGCGCGCCTACTGGACCGAGGGGCGTGACATCGGCGATCTTGATACCCTTGCTGACATTGCGGCGGCCGCCGGGATGGACCGCGCGGCGACGCTGCGTCTTCTCAACTCTGACGCAGATGCCGAAGATATCGCCGCCCGTGATGCCGACGCCCGGTCCAAGGGTGTGACCGCCGTTCCGACCTTCCTTGTGGCGCAAGCCTATGTCGTGTCCGGTGCCCAGCCGCCCGACCTTTGGGCCAAGGTTATCGCTGAATTGACCCCTCCGGCGAAAGGCAAACTCAATTGACCGCCGTCACAGCCGCGCAAAAGCCGATCTCGCAGACCGAATTTGTGGCGATCATGGCGATGCTGTTTGCCACCATCGCCATTTCCATCGACGCAATGCTGCCCGCCCTGCCGGATATCGCCGCAAGCCTGTCGCCTGATGCCCCAAACGCGGCGCAGTTGGTGGTGACCAGCTTTGTGCTTGGCATGGGGATCGGCACCCTGTTCGCCGGTCCGCTGTCGGACGCGTTTGGCCGAAAGCGCATCATCATGCTGGGCTCGGCGCTTTATGCCGCGGCTGCGCTGGCCTGCTACTTCGCCCCGTCTCTGGAAATTCTGTTGGCCGCGCGCATTGTGCAGGGCATCGGGGCCGCCGCACCGCGGACGGTGTCCATCGCCATGATCCGCGATCTGTTCAGCGGGCGCGCCATGGCAAAGATCATGTCGTTCGTGATGATGGTCTTTACCGTCATTCCGGCGGTTGCACCGCTGATGGGTCAGGGCATCATCGCCATCGCCGACTGGCACGCGATCTTCTTGGCCTATATCGCGTTCTCTGCCGTCATCATGCTGTGGATGGGCCTGCGCCAGCCGGAAACGCTGGCCGTTGCTGCCCGCCGCCCGCTGCATCTGGCAACCCTCTGGTCCGCCACGAAAGAGCTTGGCCGCCACCGAGTCATCGTCATTTCCACCGTGGTGCAGGCGCTGACGCTGGGGGCCCTTTTCGCCACGCTTTCGTCGATGAGCGGCATTTTCGAGCTGCGGTTTGACCGGGCCGAGACCTTCCCGCTGTGGTTTGCCTTCATCGCCGTCGGGTCAATGTCCGGCAGTCTTCTGAACAGTCGCATCGTGATGAGCCTTGGCATGCGCCGCGTCATCACCGGCACGCTGGCCGCGCAACTGGCACTGACCACCCTGTGCCTTGGCACCATCGCCACCGGCCTGATGCCCGAAGGGCTTGCCTTCCCCGCCCACCTTCTGTGGTCTATCGGCCTGTTCAGCATGATGGGGCTGACGATGGGAAACCTTAACGCCCTCGCGATGGAGCCTGTGGGCCACATCGCAGGCCTTGCCGCGTCTGTCATCTCGTCGTTGGCGACAGTGGGGTCGGTGCTGCTGGCAATCCCGATCGGGCTGGCGTTCAACGGCACGCTTGTGCCGTTGTTGATCGGCGCAACCGTGCTGATCGCCGCTGCCTTGGCGCTGATGCGTTTCGGACTGCCCGCGCGTTAGGCCTTCTTGCCGGCCTTCACGACCTCGGCCAGATCGCGGGCGATGTTGAAAGCGCCCTTGATCCGGTCACTTTCGGTCTTCATCTCGCCGGTCAGCACGATCTTGTTGCCGTTGACTCGCGCCGCCGGGCCTTGTGCCTTCAGGAAATCGAGCAGCCCCGCGGGATTGGCGAACTTGTCGTTGTGAAACTGGATCGTCGCGCCCTTCGGTCCGGCATCGAGCCTGGAAATCCCCGCCCGCTTGCACATCGCCTTGATCCGCACGATCAGCATCAGCGTGTTGACCTCTTTCGGCAGCGGGCCGAACCGGTCGATCAGCTCTGCCGCGAAACCTTCCAGTTCCACCTTGGTGCCAAGCGACGAAAGCCGCCGGTAAAGGCCCAGCCGGATATCGAGGTCAGGGATATAGCTTTCGGGGATCATCACCGGCACGCCCAGATTCAGCTGCGGTGACCAGCTGTCATCGACCGTGGTCAGCCCCTGCAATTCACCCGATTTGATCTTGGCAATCGTGTCCTCAAGCATCTGCTGGTATAGTTCATAGCCGACCTCGCGGATGTGGCCCGACTGCTCCTCGCCCAAAAGATTGCCCGCGCCGCGCAGGTCAAGGTCGTGGCTGGCCAGATTGAAGCCAGCACCAAGACTGTCAAGGCCGCCCAGAAGCCGCAACCGCTTCATCGCCTGCGGCGTCAATGGCGCGCGGGGTTTGGTGGTCAGGTAGGCATAGGCCCGCGTCTTCGACCGCCCGACCCGACCGCGAATCTGGTACAGCTGCGACAGGCCAAACATATCCGCCCTGTGGACAATCATGGTGTTGGCGGTGGGAATATCCAGCCCGCTTTCCACAATGCTGGTCGCGACCAGCACGTCATGCTTACCGTCATAGAACTGGTTCATCCGGTCATCCAGATCGCCCGCTGCAAGCTGGCCATGGGCGATGACGTAGGACACCTCTGGCACATGGGTGCGCAGGAAATCTTCCACCTCTGGCAGGTCACTGATGCGCGGCACCACATAGAAGGACTGCCCACCCCGGAAGCGTTCGCGCAGCAGCGCCTCACGGATGGTGATCGTGTCGAACTCGCTCACATAGGTGCGGATCGCCAGACGGTCGACCGGCGGCGTCGCAATGATCGACAGGTCGCGCACCCCGGTCAGCGACAGCTGCAGCGTCCGGGGAATGGGCGTGGCCGTCAGGGTCAGAACGTGAACCTCGCTCCGCATCTCCTTCAGGCGCTCCTTGTGCGTGACGCCAAAGTGCTGCTCTTCGTCGATGACCAGAAGCCCAAGGTTCTTGAAACTGACGCCCTTCGCCAAAAGCGCATGGGTTCCGACAACGACATCCACCGAGCCGTCCGCAATCGCCGCCCGCGTGGTATTGGCGTCCTTCACTGAAACAAACCGAGACAAGGGTCTGACCGAAATGGGGAATCCGCGAAATCGCTCGACAAAGCTCCGGTAGTGCTGACGGGCAAGCAGCGTCGTCGGGCAGACCACCGCCACCTGCATCCCGCTTAGCGCCGCGACGAACGCCGCGCGCATCGCGACCTCGGTCTTGCCAAAGCCTACGTCACCCACGACCAGCCGGTCCATGGGCGAGCCCTTCTCCAGATCGGCCACCACATCCGCAATCGCCGCAAGCTGGTCGTCCGTCTCCTGATAGGGGAACCGCGCTGCAAACGCCTCCCAGATGCTGTGCGGCGCCTCGAGGATCGGCGCATGGCGAAGCGCACGTTCCGCCGCGATCCGCATCAGGCGGTCGGCGATCTCCTTGATCCGTTCCTTTAGCTTGGCCTTCTTGGCCTGCCAGGCCCCACCGCCCAGACGATCCAGCAGCCCCTCTTCATGGCCATAGCGGCTGAGAAGTTCGATATTTTCCACCGGCAGGTAAAGCTTTGCATTTTCCGCATATTCCAGCATGACACAGGCATGCGGAGCACCCAGCGCCGTGATCGTCTCGATTCCCACGTAGCGGCCGACGCCATGTTCCACATGCACCACAAGGTCGCCGACGGTCAGCGTATCCACCTCGCGCAGGAAGTTGTCGGCCTTGCGTTTGCGGCGGGGTTTTCCGACAAGTCGGTCACCCAGCACGTCCTGTTCGCTGATCACGGCAAGACCCTTGGCGGTGAACCCCGCCTCTAGTGGCCAGATCACCAAAAACAGCCCGCCTTTGCCCTCCGGCAAATCCCGGAAGTCGGCGATGTCCTTGAAACCCGTCACGCCGCTGTCTTCCAACAGCCCGCGCAACCGGTCGCGCGCGCCATCGGACCAGCTGGCGATCACCACCTGGCCGGTCTTCGCCAACACCTTAACATGATCGGATAAAGCCCCGAAAAGGTTCACCTTTTCCTGCTGACGTTCCGGCGCAAAACTGCGGCCTGCCCGCGCGCCTGCGTCCAGCACATTGGGACCGGGGCTTTGGGGCAAAGGCGAGAGCTGGATCACCCGGTGGCCCTTGACCGCAGCCTCCCATCCGGCGTCGTCCAGATACAACTCTCCCTGCGGGGCGGGTTTGTAGACGGTGTCGATCCGGCCCTTGGCCCCCATCGCCTCATGCCGGCTGTCATAGCTGTCATCGATGCCCTCCCAGCGCGAAAGGCGCGCAGGGCTGACCTGATCGTCCAGCATCACGGCGGCATCGGGGAGGTAATCAAACAGCGTTTCAAGACCGGCGTGGAAGAAGGGCAACCAATGCTCCATCCCCTGGTGTTTGCGGCCGGCGCTGACCGCCTCATACAGCGGGTCATCCGTCCCCGCCGCGCCAAAGCTGATGCGGTAGTTCTGCCGGAACCGCGCGATCGAGGCGTCGTCAAGGATCACTTCGGACACGGCCGAAAACTCAACCCGCGTCAGCTTTTCGATGGTGCGCTGGGTTTCGGGATCAAAGCGCCGCGCCCCGTCCAGCACGTCGCCGAAGAAATCAAGCCGGATCGGTCCGCCCGGCCCCGGCGGAAAGATGTCGACGATTCCCCCGCGGAACGCACAATCGCCGGGTTCGGCCACGGTAGAGACGGGCGAAAACCCCATCTTCGACAGGAACAGCTTCAGCCGCCCTTCATCCACCCGCTCTCCCACCACCGCCCGGAAGGATGCGCCCCGCACCACGTCGCGCGCAGGTATCCGCTGGGTCGCGGCGTTCAGCGTGGTCAAAAGGACGAACGGACTTGCCATCCCATCCACCAGCGCCGCCAAAGTGGCCATCCTTCGGGCGCAGATTTCAGGGTTGGGGCTGACCCGGTCGTAGGGCAGGCAATCCCAGGCCGGGAAGTCCAGCACCGCCACCGCGGGGGCCATGACGGCAATGGCGGCGCGCATCGCCTCGGCCCGTTTGTCATCGCGCGCAACATGGATCACCGGCCGCCCGCGCGCCAGTTCGCGCGACAGCAACAGGGCATCAAACCCTTCGGGCGCGCCGCCCAGTATGATGCGTTCGGCGGTCATGGCCTGCGGTCAGTTCAGGATCGAAAGGTTGACGTTTGTCCAGGTGCCATACATGGCGGTGACAAATATCGCCACCATACCAATGACTTGCGTCCAGCGGCGGTGGACGATCAGCCTGCGGTGCAGCTCTGCGCCAGTGTTTTCGCCCGCCATGATCCGCCGGCAAGCCCGCAGGCTTGCCCAGATCACCACCGTCATCGGGGCCAACAGCAAAAACACCGCCGCCGCAAACTCCACCTGATAAAAGAAGGCCAGCACCCCCAGCCCCGACAGCCAGAAGCAGCCAAGCCCCACCACGATCAGCCCGCCTTGGTCCATGATATTCAACAATCGCCCCGCGTTGATCCGAACCAGGTCTTCCACGTCCTGCTGCGTCTGCCCGCCCTCTCGCCGGGCGCGCTGAATCATGTCATGCGGCACGCCCAGCACCCAATGGCTGGTCGACGACCATAGCACCGCCAACGCAATCCAGTACCAAAGGTTGGAGAAGGATCGCATGTCGATCACTTCGAAAACCGTGTCAATCACATCCACCGGCCGGGTCTTCCTTTTCGCGGGCAGCGCCTTGCGGACGCAGAGTTGCTTGAGATGCGTCGCTTTCCATGGCAGGCAAGAGGCAAAGTCGCAAGCCCCCGCTTGGGACCACTTTCCCCCTGCGTCACCGAACGGTGGCCAATCCCAAGGACCCGCGCGTGCAGCCCATCTTCGCCCCCTACCCCCAGTCGCGTTTTCGCCGCACCCGTCGCACCGCTGCCTTGCGCGCGCTGACCCAGGAAAACACCCTGACGGTGGATGACCTGATCTGGCCGGTGTTCGTGCGTGATGGCTTTGGCCCGGATCAGCCGATTGCGTCGATGCCCGGCGTGTCGCGGATGTCGGTGGACCGGGTGGTGGAAATGGCGGCAGAGGCGGCGGCGCTGGGTATTCCCGCAATCTGCCTTTTTCCCTACATCGACCCCGCGCTGAAAACCCCCGATTGCCATGAGGCGTGGAACCCCGAAAACCTGGCCAACCGCGCCATCCGCGCGATCAAGGCGGCCGTGCCCGACATTGCCGTGATGACCGACGTGGCGCTCGACCCCTACAACGCCTACGGCCATGACGGGCTGGTGGTTGACGGGGTGATCCTGAACGACGAGACAGTCGCGGCGCTGGTCAAGATGACCCTGGCCCAGGCCGAAGCCGGGGCCGACATCCTTGGCCCGTCCGACATGATGGATGGCCGGATCGGCGCGATGCGCGCGGCGCTTGAGGGGGCAGGTCACAAGGATGTGGCGATCCTGTCCTATGCCGCGAAATATGCCAGCGCCTTTTACGGCCCGTTCCGTGATGCGGTGGGGGCGTCGGGGGCTTTGAAGGGGGACAAGAAGACCTACCAGATGAACCCCGCCAACAGTGATGAGGCTTTGCGTCTGGTCGCCCGTGATCTGGCCGAGGGCGCGGATATGGTCATGGTCAAACCCGGGATGCCCTATCTGGATATCTGCCGCCGGGTGAAGGACGCGTTCGGCGCGCCGACCTACGCCTATCAGGTGTCGGGTGAGTACGCGATGATCAAGGGCGCGGCGCTGAACGGCTGGATCGACGGCGAGAAAGCCATGCTGGAAAGCCTGATGGCCTTCAAGCGCGCGGGCTGTGACGGCATCCTGACCTATTTCGCCCCCGAGGTGGCGCGGGTTCTGCGCGCCCGCTGACCCCCTTTAGAACTGCGCCTGTACCGTCGTGGTCAGGTCATTCAGCGAAAACGGCTTGGGCAGAAAGACCGAGTTCGGGATGCGGGCCTGATGCTCGGACAGCGCGTCCTCGGCATAGCCTGACACGAAGATCACCCGCACATTTGGCCGGTCGTTCAGCGCGATGCGCACCCAGGATGGCCCGTCCATGCCCGGCATGACCACGTCGGTGACAAAGACATCCACCTCGATTGACTGGTCCTGCAAGGTGTGCAGCGCCTCTTCGGCTGTTGCCGCCTCAAGCACGGTATAGCCGCGCAGGCGCAGCGCGCGGGCGGCAAAGGCGCGCACTGCCGCCTCATCTTCCACCAGAAGCACCACGCCTTCGCCGGGTTTGCTGGCGCTGCGGCGGGCCTCAGGCTCGGCCGGGGGAAGGTCGTCGCCATCATAGGCCGGGAAATAGAGGGAGAACGTCGCGCCCGCACCGGGTGTCGAATCGGTGAAGATGAAACCGCCGGATTGCTTGACGATGCCGTAAGCCATTGAAAGCCCAAGCCCCGTCCCCTCACCTACGCGCTTTGTGGTGAAAAACGGTTCAAAGATCTTTTGCAGGTTTTCGGGCGCGATGCCGACACCGTGGTCGATCACCCGGATCACTGAATAGTCGCCTGCCGGAACGACGGCCCGGTCGCGGTGCAGGTTTTCCACCAGCGTCACGGGTTCGGTCTCGATCACGATGCTGCCCTTGTCGGTCATCGCGTCGCGGGCGTTGACCACGAGGTTGATCAGCACCTGTTCCAATTGGCGGCGGTCGGCGCGCACCGGGCGCAGGGCACGGTTCGACCCCTGCCCCAGATGTTCCAGCCGCAGACCGACCCGTTCCACCACGAGACGGTTCATCAGATGGGTAAGGTCGGCCAGCACCTCTTCCAGGTCCAGCTTTTCAGGCTTCAGCGTCTGTTTGCGCGAAAACGCCAGCAACTGCCCGACGAGCGAGGCGGCGCGGTTGGCGTTCTGGCGGATCTGCTCAAGATCCGCGAAATCAGGGGCATCGCGGCCGTGGCGCAGCAGCAGAAGGTCGCAGTGGCCCGAGATTGCGGTCAGCAGGTTGTTGAAATCATGCGCTATTCCTCCGGCCAACTGACCGATGGCCTGCATCTTCTGGCTTTGGATGAACTGCGCCTCAAGCGTCTTGAGGCGCGTGGCATCGTTCAGCACAGCCAGCGCGCTGACCCGCCCGCCTTCGTCAAAGCGCCGCAGCGTCACCTCGATGAAACTTTCCTCACCCCCGGTGCGGGCGCGCAGCACCTCGGTCCCGCCCGGAAGACGCCCAGCAACCACATCACCCAGCCAGTCGTTGACCGGGCGGCCCAGCCCTTCGAAAAGGTCATGAAACATCAAGGACCGCAGTTCACCTTGTAGTAGCAATTCGCGCGCCGCCCGGTTGGCCGTACGCAGCACGCCATCGGGTCCGAAGGTCATCAAGGCCACCGGCACTTCTTCCAGATCGGCGCCGCTCGCCTCGCCTCCCGCAAGGGCTGTGCCGGTCCGATCTTGCGGCGGTTGGGTTGCCACCTGACCAAACTCATCAATCCGCCACAGAAACTGCTGTGCGCCCATCTGGTGGACCGCCAGCCGCAGCACGCCTTGATGGGTTATGATGTCTTCCGACGCTGATCCCTCAACCGCGGCGCGGGTCTGCAACTTCAACAAAAGCGCGCCGGGTGTCAGGATGTTGCGCTGCAACGCCCGCGCCATGGAGGCTGCATCCGGGCCGAACCGCTGCAGGGCGGCGGCGTTGCGCAACAGGATCTGGCCCTGATCATCGGTCAGCACACAGGCCGCGGCATCCGTCTGGACCAGCCGGAAGATGCGCGCCTGTTCCGCCCGGTCCCGAAGGTCGTGTGTCAGGGCAAACCCGGCAAGAATCGCCGCGGCCAAGGCCAGCACCAGCCCGGCAAACCCGACACCAGCGCCCAGCCAGACAAAGCCGCTGACAGCGAGGACCACGCCGCCAAGAACAAGGGCGCCAAGCCCGAGTATCGGCAAGTGCAAGCCGCCAAGGCGCGCGCCATGGGTCGTGATGCCCGACAAATCCAAAGGGCCCCCGCTCTGTTGCCTGTTGCCCTTATCATCGCCCGAAAAAGGTTAACTGATGCTTAATCCTGGCCCGGCGCTGCGGGAATTTCCCCATGCTGGCGCGTCATGGCTTTGCGCGCAAGGGTTGATCCGCCTAACCACCCTGTCGCTGCAGGGTGGCAAGGAAAAACCCGTCCCCACCGGTCAGCGGTGTCCAGGTCTGACGGGCGGTCAGGGTCCAGCCGGGGTGTTCGGCAAGGAAGGCGGCCACGCGCCCGGCGTTTTCCTCATCCAGAAGCGAGCATGTGGCATAGCAAAGCCAGCCGCCCGGCCGCACCATCGCCGCAGCACGGGTCAGGATTGCGGCTTGCAGCGTGCCAAGATCGGCAAGCCGCCCTTCGGTCAGCGCCCATTTGCCCTCGGGGTCGCGGCGCCAGCTGCCAAGGCCGGAACAGGGGGCATCAACCAGCACCAGATCATAGGGCGCTGCGGCTTCCGGGGCGGCGGTCAGCGTCAGGCTGGCCCCGGCCCGCTTGGCACGCGCGGGCAGATCCGCCATGCGCTGCGGGGCGGCGTCATGGGCGAAAAGCGTCAGGTCCGCCCGCGCGGCCATGGCAAGGGTCTTGCCGCCACCACCGGCGCAATGGTCAAGCACCCGCATCCCGTCCTGCAGCGGCAAAGCCTCAACCACCGCTTGAGATGAGGCGTCCTGCAATTCGACCAACCCGTCCAGATAGGCGGCGCTGGTCTGCAGCTTGCGGACCTGACCGCCCAGTTCCAGACAGGTCGTGGCAAGGGGGTGGCCTTCGGCGGTGATACCATCCGTTGCCAGCGCCGCCACAGCCTGCGCGACGCTGGCCTTGCGCAGGTTTACCCGCACAAAGACCGGCGCGCGGTTGCGCAGGGCGGCACAGACAGCGGCTAGATCATCACCAAGACCGGCGGCCAACCTTGGCAACAGCCAGTCGGGCATGTCCAGCGCGTCGGCCGCATCGGGCGGATGGCCTGCCTCATCGGCGCTGGGGGGGGCGGGGGCGTGGCCGTCGCCGGTGAACAGCACTTCTTGCCCTGCTGCCCGGCACAAGCCCAGCACAAGGCCCCGCCCGGTCAGCCCGCCGCCAAGTGCCGCCGCCGAACGCCGCCGCCGGAGCGCGTCAAAGACCAGATCGCGCACCGCCGCCCGGTCACCCGAGCCTGCAAAGCGGCTGGCCCTGCCCCAATTCGTCAGCGCCCGTTCAGCCGGGGCACCGGCCAGGATGCGGTCCAGAACCTCGATCGCGGCGGCCAGTCGGGCAGAGGGGGTCATGCGGGCGGTCCCTCCTTGATGAAGGCAGATGATGGCGGTTCAGCCGAAAGGGGCTTAGCCGATACGGTAGTTCGGGCTTTCGCGGGTGATCTGCACGTCGTGGACATGGCTTTCCTTCAGCCCCGCCCCAGTGATGCGGACGAACTGGCAGTTGGTCCGCATTTCGGCCACGGTGGCGCAGCCGGTATAGCCCATCGCGGCGCGCAGGCCGCCGACCATCTGGTGGATAACGGCGGCAGCAGACCCCTTGTAAGGCACCTGCCCCTCAATCCCTTCGGGCACCAGCTTGTCGCTTGCGGCATCCTTCTGGAAATACCGGTCGGCTGATCCCCGCGCCATCGCGCCAAGGCTGCCCATCCCGCGGTAGGCCTTGAAGCTGCGGCCCTGATACAGAATCACCTCACCGGGGGATTCGTCGGTGCCTGCAATCGCGGAGCCCACCATCGCGCAGGATGCCCCCGCCGCAATCGCCTTGGCAAAATCGCCGGAATACTTGATCCCGCCATCGGCAATCACCGGGATATCCCCCGCCGCCCCTGCCGAATCCATGATCGCCGTCAGCTGCGGCACACCCACGCCTGCCACGATCCGCGTGGTGCAAATCGACCCCGGCCCGATCCCCACCTTCACCGCATCCGCGCCCGCGCCGATCAAGGCGCGCGTCGCCTCAGCCGTGGCCACATTCCCGGCAATCACCTGCACGGTGTTGGACAGACGCTTGATCCGCTCAACCGCCCGCGCCACCCCTTCGGAGTGGCCGTGCGCGGTATCAATCACCACCAGATCGACGCCCGCATCAATCAAAGCCTCGGACCGCGCAAAACCCGCATCGCCCACGGTCGTGGCTGCAGCCACCCGCAGCCGCCCCAAGGCATCCTTGCAGGCCTGCGGGTTCAGTACCGATTTTTCGGTATCCTTCAGCGTCAGAAGACCGGTCAGCTTGCCCGTGCCATCGGTGACCAGCAGCTTTTCGATCCGCCGCGCCTTCATCAGGCTGATCGCCTGCGACCGGTCCACCGGTTCGCGCAGCACCGCCAGATTGTTTGATGTCATCATCACGGAAACCGGCGTGCGGTCGTCACTGGCAAAGCGCATGTCGCGGTTGGTCACGATGCCCAGCACACGGCCGCCCGCATCCACCACCGGAAAGCCGGTGATGCTGTAACGCTCCATCAGGATCTTGGCATCGGCAAGGGTCTGGTCGGGTGTCAGGGTGATCGGCTGATAGACGACGCCGCTTTCGAACCGCTTGACCCGCCGCACTTCCCGCGCCTGCGTCTCAAGATCAAGGTTGCGGTGGATCACCCCAATGCCGCCTGCCTGCGCCATGGCAATTGCCATCCGGCCTTCGGTCACCGTGTCCATCGCGCTGGACAAGAGCGGAATGTTCATCCGGATCGCCTTGGTCACCCAAGTCGCGGTGTCGGCATCCGACGGCAGGACGCTGGATGCCGCAGGCACCAGAAGCACATCATCAAAGGTAAGGGCCTCACGAATCTCCATGGAATATCCCTCCGGAGCTGGC
>JANPJU010000025.1:0-36890 GCA_031425675.1 Paracoccaceae bacterium
GTTGCGGTCGCGCTCGATCACGTCGGGCAAAAAGCCCGCGCCGCGAAAAGCCGTGTCAATCGTGCCCGCGCCGATGCCGCGCCCGGCTGCCCGGCCCTTGAAGCCCTGCACCCAGGCATCCCAGCCTGCGTTCGGCACCGCGACCGGGGCCGGATCGGGCGCCCGGAAGCCCGTGCCGCCACCAACAGGACCGCCACCGCCCGGCATGCAGGCCGCCAGCACCCCCGCCGCCCCCGCCAAAAGCGCTCCGCGCCGTGAGATCAAACCCATGTCCATAAATCCTGCCCGCCTTTGTGCAATCTTTTGCAGCGACATTATCCCCGACCCGCCCAAAAGTCCAAGCCCCGCCCGTCAGCCCCAAGCGGATCATCGCAAGCCCCGGCCCCAGAGCCGCGCCAGCGACTTCCTTTCTGCAAAAATATCCTCCGGGGGTCCGGGGGTGGAAAACCCCCGGTTCCGACGCCCGCCAAAGGCGCATCGCCCCTTTATTCGCCCCGGTTCTTCAACGTCCAGGCAATCTGGCGCAGCATCCCGTGGAAGGTCTGCACCTCGGCCCGCGTCAGGCCCAGCCGGCCCCACATGTTGCGCAGGTTGGCTTTCATCCCCTCGGCCTTGGTCTGGGGAAAGAAGAACCCCGCCGCGTCCAGCCGATCCTCGAAGTGGTCAGCCAGACGGCCCACATCCTCGCGGCTGGCGAAATCGGTGCGGGCCAGTTCCATGACGGATGCAGGCACCTCCGTCCCCTGCCGCTGCCATTCATAACCCAGCAGAAGCACGCATTGCGCCAGGTTCAGCGACGGGAAGTCCGGGTTTACCGGCACCGTCACGATGGCATTGGCGTGGATGATATCGTCATTTTCCAGCCCCGCGCGTTCTGGCCCGAAAAGGACGCCAACCCGTTTGCCTTCGGTCCCCAGCGCGCGGGCCATTGCCATGGCGCGTTCGGGGGTGACCACTTCTTTGACCAACTCCCGCCCCCGCGCAGTTGTGGCAAAGACAAAGTCACAATCGGCAACTGCCCCAGGCACATGGGCGAACAACCCCGCCTGATCCAGCACACGCCCCGCGCCGCTGGCCATCGCAACTGCCTTGGGGTTTGGCCAACCGTCGCGCGGGCCGGTCACGCGCATCCGCTCCAGGCCGAAGTTCAGCATCGCCCGCGCGGCAGCACCGATATTCTCACCCATTTGGGGCCGGACCAGAATGAAAACCGGGGGGATCATGTGCCACCTTTGCGAAAGCCTCGCCGCCAGATAGGCTAGACCTGAACTTCAAGCAAGCAAGCATCCCCTGCCAAGGAGTACGTCCCATGGCCTTTGATCCCGCACTTGCACAGTCCTTGCGCGACGATCTTGCGGGCGAAGTCGTGACCGAAAAGCAGATGTTCGGCGGGCTTTGCTTTCTGTCGAACGGCCACATGATCTGCGGTCTGCACAAGGGTGGTACCATGTACCGCGTCAGCAAAGAGAGCCAAGCCGCCGCTTTGGCCCTTCCCGGCGTGCGGCCCATGCTGATGGCAGACCGGCCGATGGCCGCCATGGTGATGCTTTCACTGATCGACAGTGCCGACGCCGCCAAACGCGCACCTGTCCTTGCCCTTGCCCGGGCTACGGTTCACGCCTTGCCGCCCAAGGTAGCCAAGCCCGCGAAAGGCTGATAGACGCTCCGCCACACCCTTGCCGGAGCCGACCCATGGCCGCTGATGACCACCCGCAGATCACCCTGATCACCCCGCCTGCCTTCGACCCCGAGGTTTTCCCGGACCGGATCGCGCAGGTGCTGGACGGGATGGCCATCGCCTGCCTTCGCCTGTCATTGGGCACCAAGGACGAAGACACCCTGATGCGCGCCGCCGATGCCGCGCGCGAGGTGGCCCATGCCCGTGACGTGGCCGTCGTGATTGAAAACCACCTGATCCTGGCCGAACGCCTGGGCCTTGACGGTGTCCACCTGACCGATGGTGCCCGCACGGTCAGGAAGGCCCGCAAGGACCTTGGCGCCGATGCCATCGTGGGAGCCTTCTGTGGCACAAGCCGACATGAGGGGATGTCGGCGGGTGAAGCCGGGGCAGACTATGTAGCCCTCGGCCCGATCGGTGAAACGACGTTGGGCGATGGCAGCAGCGTAGACTTCGACGTGCTGGAATGGTGGTCGCAGGTGATCGAGGTGCCGATGATCGCCGAAGGTGCCCTTACCGCGGAACTGGTCGCTAAATATGGCCCGGTCACAGATTTCTTCGCCGTGGGTGAAGAAATCTGGGGGTCGGATGATCCCTTGGCGGCCCTCAAGACGCTGTTGGCACCGCTGGGCTGAACCGGCAACGCCGGGCAAAAGCCCGACCTGCGAGACCCTGTCTACGCGACCGCGTGCACATGCGCCGTGCGGATGACCCGCTCGCAATGCTGGGCAAGGACCTTGCGGTTTTCGAAGGCATCCACCGGCACTTCGGGGTGAAAGGTCACTTCAACCCGGCCCTGTCGCCGCGTGGCGAGGGTCTTCAGCAGGTGGCTGGCGAAATCCATATCGCCCCACCAGCCGTAATGGCGCGCATCTTCACCTTCTGGCGCGTGGAACACCACGGTCACCGGCTGGATGTGCATGGACCGCACAAGGCCCGCTGAAAAAAACGCCTCGAACAAGGTGCTTTTGAACGGCAGCACCCGCACCGCATCGGTCGACGTGCCTTCGGGAAAGAACAGCAGGCGGTGGCCGGCGTGCAGGCGTGATTCAAAGATCTCCTTGTGCCGTTTCGCCTCGGTCCCCTTGCGGGCGATGAAGACGGTGCCGGTGGCGCGGGCCAGCCAGCCGATGCCCGGCCAGCCCGCAACCTCGGACTTGGCGACGAAATACACCCGCTGGGAGGCGTTCAGCGTGAAAATGTCCAGCCAGCTGGAGTGGTTGGCAACAATCGCCCCCGGCGCTGTCATCGGGCGGCCATGGATCACCAGCGGCAGACGCAGGATGCGCAGACCGGCGCGGCAGACGAACTGGGTGATATGGGGCGTGACCGGGCGGGCCTGACCGAAGATCGGCCACTCGATCAGCCGGACCAGCAGCAAGACCACAAGGCTGCCATAGGTAAGCAACGCCAGAAGCGTGCCACGCCACACCACACGCAGCCAATCTGAAGGGCCAATGCGCAAGGGCGGAACCGGAGCGTCAAGCCAGGTGGTCATGCGGCCCCTGCCTTGCGCAGATAGAACTCCCGGTGGCGGGCGGACATCTGACCGGTGTCCATGACCAGACAGACATCGGTGGTATTGAAGGCCCGATCGATGAACGCCCCATTGCCGACAAAGCCGCCCAAACGCAGATAGGCCTTGATCAGCGCCGGGGTCGCAGCAAGCGCAATCTTGCGGTCCAGCAGGTCCGCCGGGATCAGGTTCATATCCTGACGCTGCGGCGGGCGGGCGCTGACGCGCATCTCGGGCGGGGCAAGGTGGTGGTGATGCAGCCAGGACAGCGGCTGCGCCAGGGCCGCAATATCGGTCCCATGAAAGCTCGCCACGCCAAACAGCACCTCGATCCCCCGTTCAAGCACATAGTCGGCAAGGCCGTTCCAAAGATGGAACATTGCCGTCCCGCCACGGTGATCTGCATGCACGCAGGACCGCCCCAGTTCAAGCAACCTGCGGCCCGAGGTCAGCAGCGGGGTCAAGTCATACTCGCCTTCGGAATAGAACTGACCGGCGCCGGCACGACGGTCCCCCGGCATCACGCGGTAGGCGCCGATCACATGGTCAAGTCCTGCAGGGTCGCGGCGGCGGTCGACAAGAACCAGATGATCGAAGTAGGGATCAAAAGCATCTCTCTCCAGCCGATTGTCATGATCCACAAGGGGCCCCGAGCCGCCAAGCTCAGCCACGAAAACCTCATACCTAAGGCGTTGGGCAGCGGTCAGATCCTCATCCGTGGTCGCGAGGCGCAGGGTGTAGCATGAATCTTCGGCTGTCATTTGACATCGCTTATGGGGGCACCGCTGCTGGACTGGGTCACCGTGACGTGCCGGGATGACTTAGCTGCGGGTCGGTCCCTTTGCAACCGTTCGACCTGACCCGGTGCCGATCGGCAATTGCAGGTTGAATTCCCGGGGCGAATTCGCACTATGGTCGCAAACGGCCAAAATCGGGGACAAGTGCGATGCGATTGCTGTCAATCACCACCTTGCCCGTGTGTTCAAAGTTGACCGTGACCCGCGCGCCGACGACTGACTGCACCTGACCAAGACCCCAATCCGCCTGATCCGGGTGGCGCACCAGCATGCCCGGTTCCAGAAGTGCCGACATCCCCGCCCCTTTTCCCGGTTTCCCATGCAAGACAAGCCCGACCTCGCCGCTCTCATCGCCTCACGCATTTGCCATGACCTTATCAGCCCGATCGGCGCCATCGGCAATGGGGTGGAGCTTTTGACAATGGACGGCAGCGAGCAGCGGCCGGAAATGGCGTTGATTTCGGAAAGCGTGGCCAATGCCAACGCCCGCATCCGATTTTTCCGGATCAGTTTTGGCGCGGCCACAGGCGACCAGCGGATTGCCCGGTCCGAGGTGATGTCGGTGCTGACCGACCTCACACGCGGGGGCCGCGTCAGCTATGCCTGGAACAGTGTCGCCGATTTGCCCCGGCGTGAGGTGCGGCTGGCGTTCCTGCTCCTTCAATGCCTGGAAACGGCGCTGGCTTACGGCGGCAAGGTGACCGTGACCCGGGACGAGGCATTCTGGACCATTCGGGCCGAAGCGCCACGCCTGCGCATCGATCCGGCGTTGTGGGAGGTGCTGACCGAGCCCCGCGCGCCGTCCGACATTGGCGCAGGTCAGGTGCATTTCGCGCTGGTCCCCGAAGAACTTGCCCGCCAGGGCCGCCGTCTGGTGACCGAGATCGGCGAGACCGGCATCAAGCTGGCCTTCTGACCGGGCAGCGTTTGGCCGGCTCAGGGCCGGATGGTGCCGTTGCCGGTGACCAGATATTTGAAGCTGCACAGCTGTTCCGCACCGACCGGGCCGCGCGCATGCAGCTTGCCAGTAGCGATGCCGATTTCCCCACCCATTCCGAACTCGCCCCCGTCGGCGAACTGGGTGCTGGCGTTGCGCATCAGGATGGCACTGTCCAGCCGTTCGAAAAAGCGGGCGGCGGTGGCGTCGTTTTCGGTCAGGATGCTTTCGGTGTGCTGACTGCCATAGCGGCGGATATGGGCGATGGCTTCATCGACCCCGTCGACCAGTTTGGCCGCGATGATCATGTCGAGGAATTCGCGCCCGAAATCATCAGGTTGCGCCTTCACCGTGCCGGGGATCTTCAAAAGCTCACCCTCAGCGCGCACTTCGACCCCGGCTTTCAGCAGGTCTTCGATCAGCACAGCCCCGTGCTTTGTGTAGAACTGCCAGTCAATCAGCAGACATTCGGCCGATCCGCAGACACCGGTCCGCCGGGTCTTGGCGTTCAGGACCACGCGGCGGGCTTTCTCAAGGTCAGCGTCGCGGTCGGCGTAGACGTGGCAGATGCCTTCCAGATGGGCAAAGACCGGCACCCGCGCCTCCCGCTGGACAAGGCCGACGAGGCCCTTGCCGCCACGGGGCACGATCACGTCGATATACTCGGTCGCCTGCAGCATGGCGGTGACCATGTCGCGGTCGCGGGTCGGGATGAACTGGATCGCCGTTTCCGGCAGGTTGGCAGAGCGCAGGCCCGCCACCATGCAGGCATGGATGGCGGTCGACGTCTCAAAACTTTCGCTGCCGCCGCGCAGGATGACGGCGTTGCCGGCCTTCAGGCACAGGCCGCCCGCGTCGGCGGTCACGTTGGGGCGGGATTCGTAGATCACGCCGACCACTCCCAAGGGGGTGGCGACGCGCTGGAAGTGCAGGCCGTTCGGACGGTCCCATTCGGCGAGGATGCGGCCAACGGGGTCACGCTGTTCCGCGATCTGGCGCAGCGCATCGACAATACCCCGCAGCCTGTTCGTGTCCAGCCGCAGACGGTCAAGCATCGCGGGACTGATGCCCTTTTGTTCTGCGGCATCAAGATCCAGCGTGTTGGCGTCCAGCACCACATCGCGCTGACGCCAAAGCACATCTGCCGCAGCAATTAGCGCGGTTGCCTTGCGTTCAGACGAGGCAAAGGCAAGCTCTGCCGCTGCCGCGCGGGCCTTCTGGCCGATCTCGGTCATCAGGTGGGTGAACTGTCCGTCCATTGCTTTCCCTTCCGTTCAGTCAGCAGAGTTTTCGAAGACTCCGCACCGAAAATTTCAGAAATTCCGGGCCGATTTCTTCGAAGAAATCGGTGCTCACACCACCATGTCATCTCGGTGCACCAGTGCCGCGCGCCCTTGATAGCCAAGGATCGCCGCAATCTCGTTCGACCTGTGGCCAGCAATCAATTTTGCCTCGACCGCCGTATAGCGCACCAGACCCATGCCAAGCACCGCACCCTCGGGCGACAGGATCGCCACCGGCTCGCCCCGGCCAAAGCTGCCGTTGACGCGCGTGACACCCGCCGGCAACAGGCTTTTTCCCGCCTTCAGGGCAGTCACGGCCCCGGCGTCCAGCACCAGTTCACCCTTCGGCTTCATCGCGTTGATCCAGCGCTTGCGGGCCAGTTGCGGGTCACCTTGCGCGATGAACCACGTCCGCGCCGCCCCATTGGCCAGCGCCTTCAGGGGCCGCAGCATCGACCCTTCCATGATCGCCATCGCGCAACCGCCGGCAACGGCGGTCTTGGCCGCGAGGAGCTTGGTTTTCATTCCGCCCTTGGACATGCCACTGATCGGATCACCGGCCATCGCCTCAATCGCCGGAGTGATAGCATTCACCACGTCAAAGCGCGTGGCGCTTGCATCTTCCTTGGGGTTGGCGGTGTAGAAACCATCGACATCCGACAGCAGGATCAGCTGGTCCGCCCCCGCCGTCACCGCGATCTGGGCGGCAAGACGGTCATTGTTGCCAAAGCGGATTTCATCTGTGGCCACCGTGTCATTTTCGTTCACGATCGGCACGACGCCCAGCCCCAGCAGCGTTTCCATCGTCGCGCGAGAGTTGAGGTAGCGCCGGCGATCTTCGGTGTCTTCAAGTGTTACCAAAATCTGGCCGGTGGTGATGCCATGCGGCGCAAGCACCTCCTCATAGGCGCGGGCCAGGCGGATCTGGCCGACGGCGGCGGCGGCCTGGGATTGCTCCAGCGTCAGCACACCATCGCCCAGACCCAGCACCTTGCGCCCCAGTGCAATGGACCCCGAAGAGACAATCACCACGTCCGTGCCACGGGCTTTCACCTCGGCCACATCCTGCGCCAGCGCGGACAGCCAGGCCTGCTTCAGGCCTGTCTTGCGATCAACCAGCAGGGCCGAGCCGATCTTGACGACAAGCCGTTTGGCCAGCCGGACATCAGGGGCCGCGCGGGTGATGCCTTCGGTCAGGGCTGCCATGGACGACCCTCGACCTCCTCTTCGACGGGCGGGTTGATCCTTGCGTAAAGGACGCGCAGAACATCGGTCAGGCCTTTGCCGGACACACCCGATATGACATGCACCTCGCCGCCGCTGGCCTTTTCAAGCGCGCGGCGGCGGTCGCTGATCTGCTTGGCATCCATCGCGTCGGTTTTGTTCAGGGCAAGGATCCGGGGCTTGTCGCCAAGGATATCCGAATAAGCCTCAAGTTCGGTGACGATGGTGCGGTAGTCCTTGGTGATCGTCTGCGAGGTGCCATCGACCAAGTGCAGCAAGACCTTGCAGCGTTCGACATGGGCCAGGAACTGGGTGCCAAGGCCGCGCCCTTCGGAAGCACCTTCGATCAGGCCGGGAATGTCGGCCATGACGAATTCATGCCCATCCACCCCGACGACGCCAAGGTTGGGGACGAGGGTGGTGAAAGGGTAGTCGGCGATCTTGGGCCGGGCGTTCGAAACTGCGGCCAGAAAGGTCGACTTGCCCGCGTTCGGCAGACCCACAAGCCCCGCATCGGCGATCAGCTTCAGCCGCAGCCAGATCGTGCGTTCCACCCCGTCTTGCCCCGGGTTGGCGCGGGCGGGCGCACGGTTGGTGCTGGACTTGAACCGCAGGTTGCCCCAGCCGCCATTGCACCGCGCGCCAGAAGCACCCGGTCGCCGGGGTTCACAAGGTCGGCGATGACGGTTTCCTCATCCTCATCCAGAATCTCGGTGCCGAGGGGGACCTTGAGGACGACGTCATCCGCCGTCTTGCCAGTCTTCTGGCTGCCCATCCCAGGCTGTCCGGACTTGGCGAAGAAATGCTGCTGATAGCGATAGTCGATCAGGGTGTTCAGCCCCTCGACCGCTTCGGCCCAGACGTTGCCGCCATTGCCGCCATCGCCGCCATCGGGACCGCCGAATTCGACAAACTTCTCGCGCCGGAACGACACGCAGCCACCGCCGCCGCCGCCAGAGCGGATGTAGACACGGGCGAGGTCGAGGAATTTCATCGGGGCAGCTTTCAGGAAAGGGTCAAGGATGAGGGGATACAGGAAGCGGGGCCGATCCTCAAGCGGGGGTGCGGAGTCCGGTCTGCACGCAGGGAACGGGTGGCAAGTGGCTGATCTTGTTGAAAAGCGCACCGGTCTTGCACCTTGATGTGCTTTGGCCTTGGATCGGCACCGGCCCGACAATGACCAGCCACCCGATTGATGCTTTCGGTTTTCACATGGCGTGGCAAGCGCCGTATTGGTCTTGAGTTGCCAGTGTCGCGCGCAAAGGTGCGACCCCGACTGCGGCCGATGGGGGCATTCTGCCCCCAAACCCCCTGAGAGTATTTCAGAAAAGAGCAAATCCGGGATGCAGGTGCCTGCCGGTTGTTGCCCTGCCCCTTAGGCCCGCATCCCGACCAGAGGCGCCGGCCCGGTCCTAATTCAGCTTGCGGATATAGGTCCAGGTCGGCGCCGTGGCCCCCCGCGCGACAGAGAAGCTTTCGGCGTCGCCAAGGTACTGAAAGCCGGCGTTGGTCAGCACGCGGGCCGATCCGGGGTTGTCCTGAAACGCCTCGGCGAACATCGTGCAGTTGGCCTGCGGGTTGGCCGCGACCAAGGCGCCAACGGCTTCAGACGCGATGCCGTGGTTCCAGAAGGCCGGGGCGACCCAGAAGGCCACCTCGGACTGGGCGCGGTCCATCTTTTTCAGGCTGATCACGCCCAACACCTCGGGCAGGCCGGAACGGGTGCCGTCCATGGCCCAGATCTCCTCATCCCCGGCCACGGCCATCGCGCGGGCGACGAACGCTTCAGCCGCACCGGGCGGGAGTGGATGCGGGATGCCTTGCGTCGCCTCGGCCACCCGGCGGTCCCCGGCGTACAGCGCAAACAGACCGGCATCGGACCGGCGCACGGGGCGCAGGGCAAGCCTTTCGGTCACGATTTCCGCAGGCGGAACCGGTGGCGGGACAAACTTTTCAAGGATCATGGCTTCCCTCCTTCGAAGCGCATGTGAGGAACGCCGGATAGCCCGGCATTCGCCCGATTTCTTGACCCTTTCGCGGTGCTGCTGTGGCAAACGGCCATCATCGCGTCAGGGTGCAGAGCCAAGGCCAAGCCCGAAGCGCCGCCGGACACTGTTCCGGAAACGCGAAGGGGACCGGCCTTTCGGCCGATCCCCCCTTTACAAGTCAATTGTAAAGGTTCGGCTTACTCGGCTGCCTCTTGCACGGGAAGCACCGAAATGAAGGTGCGGCCCTTGAGACCTTTCCTGAAAGTCACCCGACCCTCGACCTTGGCAAAGATCGTGTGATCCGTGCCCATGCCGACGCCGGTGCCCGGGAACCAGGTGGTTCCACGCTGACGGCAGATGATGTTGCCAGGAATTGCAGCCTGGCCACCAAAGAGCTTGACGCCCAGGCGACGACCAGCGCTGTCGCGACCGTTGCGGGATGACCCGCCTGCTTTCTTGTGTGCCATGGGGGATTACTCCTTCGGGGCAGCGGCGGCTTTGGCCGCGCGCTTCGGTTTCTCGGCGGCGTCAACTGCGGGCGCAGCCTTCGCAACTTTTGCGGGCTTGGCGGCTTTCGCGGCGGGGACTTCGGCCTTTGCAGCAACCTTGGCAGCACCGGGCGCTTCATGCGCGGCGATGCGGGCAGCGACCGTGCCGATGGCAACCTTCACACCGGTCTTGTCTGCGCCTGCGGCCAGAACGTCAGTCACACGGACCAGCGTCAGATGCTGGCGGTGGCCCTTGGTACGCTGCGACGAATGTTTCCGCCGGCGCTTGACGTAGTGGATGACTTTTTCACCCTTGATCTGGTCAATGACCTCGGCCTGGACGGCCGCGCCTGCAACCATCGGCACACCGATCGTGGTGCCGACCATCAGGATTTCGTTGAACTGGATCTTGTCACCAGCGGCAGCATCAAGCTTTTCAACGCGCAGAACGTCACCCGCCTGCACCTTGTACTGCTTGCCACCGGTCTTGAGGACCGCAAACATGGGTCGTATCCTTCTTTTGCTCCGCGCCCTTTGGCCCCCATTTCTGGGCGTTCCGGGGGTTTCCCCCGCCTTCGGACAGCGCGCCCCGTCAGAGGGCGTCATGAATGAATGGCCCGGCGAGAGTCGCCCCTCGCCGGGATGCGCGCTTATGGGGCGAAGTGCTGCGGCTGTCAAGCAGGCGCGCAGGGCGTTAAGGTCAGATATCGGTGCCCAGCATGGCAAGGCCGGCGGCGCGGCCAAGATCATGCGAAACCTTGCGGAACACCTGATCGAAGGCGGTGAAGAGGGCTGCGTTCAGGCGCTTGCCTTCAGGGCTTTCCATGAAATCGACATAGGTCTGAAGCTCGGCCTCGGTCAGCGGATCGTAGGCCAGACCAAGGTAGGCATAAAGCCAGGATGTGGTGTCATCGCGGATCTGGTCTTCCTGTGACCAGACGTCCGACATCAGTTCATCCGCTGGCATCGCTTCGCCATAAACGCCGGTTTCGGACATGCCCGTCAGGAACGCAAGATTGCCGGAAAGCGCGCCGGCCACGTTCATCTCGACCAGATCACCTGCTTTGATGAACCGCTCCAGCAGAGCTACCTTGGGATCGCGGTCAGATCGGCGATTGTCGGCGGCAACGCGGGCTGCTTCTTCTGTGGCCGTGTCCACAAAGGCACGGCGGGCCTCGATCTCAAGCCCGACAACGCGCTTGCCCAGATCGGTGGAAAAGAAGGCGAGGATGCCGGAAAGAGCATCGGGATCCGCGCCAAGCTCTGCCTCCAGAGCCGCCTCGAAGCGGGCAAGCAAGGGGGCCGGTTCATAGATCGACGCAACTGCTGCCGACCATTGCGGGCCACCGCCGCCCGGGAACATGTCGGCCTCCAACGTCTTGCCATAGTCGAGACCTTCGTCCCGCAACGCCCCGAAGAGCGCGTCCAGCTGCAACGCCTGCGAAAGCGCCGCCACCGACATATCGGCCGGCGCCAACGTTTCAGCAGGCTCGCTGTCTGTGCTTTGCGCCAGCAGCGGGGCGGCAAACCCAAGACAGGACACAAGGAGAAGATGACGAAGCAGCATAAGACCTCCTGGCGTTGCCGTGGGATGCCAAAGACCTAGCCGCTTCGCCCCCCCTTGCCAAGGCGCGGCAGCGCAACTGGGCGTGATGTGCCGTCGCCGCATTGCCCCTTGCGTATCGCGCAGCACCCGGCTACATCGCCGCCCACGACGACCCCTGAAGCGCGGAGAGGTGGCAGAGTGGTCGAATGCGGCGGTCTCGAAAACCGTTGTCGGTTTGCGCCGACCCAGGGTTCGAATCCCTGTCTCTCCGCCACCTTCAGGAAATTCCTGTAAATTTCAACACACTGCCGGGCGTTGTATCAAACCTTTGCCGCTGGATTGACAGTCGTTTGTTCTGCTTTCGATCCTGCAATTGACACCTTTGTGGATTGCGCCAGACAGACGCGGAAAGCTTAGGCCGTGTAGCGCGTCACTTACCGAAGGGTCTTGTGACCACTGATCGCCATGATTTCACGGGGCGTGCAGCCCGCTTCGGCCAGGCGACGGCAGATCGCTTTGCGTAGCCCGTGGGGCGATAACCCGTCAGGCAGTCCCTTCACTTCCCGAAGCAATAACAGCGCAAGCAGTAGCTGATGCCGATGCAAAAGCTCGGGACGATGCTAGCGATAAGGCCATGAATGACCGTGTCTCGCGTTTGGTCAAGGATCAGGCTGCCCTAAAGCCGAGCGCAACCGGCGCTGTGCCAAAAGATAAAAGCCGTGACGGATAAGCGACCACGAAGCCGACCGGCCAGGTCAGAGGATGCAAGCCTAAGGCGCGCAAGGCAGTATGAGCTGTCAGGTCGTCGTAAGTTCTAGCTGTCTCAAGGTCAATTTCGCACCCAGCAGGAATTCCAGTATCGGCACGGGCTGGGCAATCAAATGGCCTTGAACAAAGCTTACTCCCAAGGCCTTGAGTTCGACAAGTATCTCATCCCGGTCGACATACTCGGCCACGGTCGGAATTCCGAGCACCGCTGCCACTTCGGTGAAGCAGCGCACGGTGGCACGCGAAAGAGGATCATCAAGCAAGCCTTGAACGAATTGTCCGTCAATCTTGAGGCAGTCAACCTTCAGCGCGCGCAGATAGCCGAAAGAAGCTGTTCCGGCCCCAAAATCGTCTAGCGAAACGCGGACGCCCAGAGCATGCAGCTGTTCAATGAAAAGAGACGCGTTGACGAGATTTCCCACCGCCGACGTCTCGGTGATCTCAATCGTCAGGCGTTGGCACAAGTTTGGCCCTGCCTCAATCAGCTCTGCGATCGCGAAGCGGTGGAAGGCGCGGTCCGCCAGCGACTTACCCGAGATGTTTAGTGAAATCGACCGGATGTCGGCCATGCTCGGGTGGTTTTGCAACGTGCGGATGGTTTCGCGCATCACCCAACGGTCGATCTGAGTGATCAGGTTGAAGCGCTCGGCCGAGGGCAAGAACTGTCCGGGCAGGATAAAGCTGCCGTCCGCTTCTTCGATGCGCAAAAGAACCTCACCGTGCAGGCCCGAAAGGTTCGGGTCCAGCGATCGGATTTCCTGCACGAGTAGCTTGAACTGATCGGTGTCGAGCGCCTGTTCCAGCCGCGCGGCCCAGCCGATCTCGCCGCGCCGGAGCGCCAGCGAGCTGTCCTGGTCCTGCCAGACCCGCACCCGGTTGCGTCCGGTTTCTTTGGCCATCAAGCAAGCCGCGTCCGCCGCCTGAATAATGGCTTCCGAGGTTGTCCAGCGCTGGTCGATCGCCACGACGCCAATCGAGGTGCCGATGCGGAACCGGCGGTCGTCCTGGGTGTAGCGGTAGACCTCCATCTGGTCGCAGATCTGCTGCCCGATCTGGGCCGCGCGCTCCGCCGGGCAGTATTCAAGCAGGATGGCGAATTCGTCACCGCCCACCCGCGCCAGCATGTCCCGTGCCCGGATGGACCCGGCCAGCAGTTGGGACACCTGCTGCAACACCATATCCCCCGCCGTGTGTCCGCAGGAGTCGTTGACCAGCTTGAAGTTGTCCAGATCGATGTAGAGCAGGGAATGGACCCCGTCCCCCGCCTCGGCCCGTTGGCGCAGTTGGCCAAGGCGGATCTCGAACTCCGAGCGGTTTTCGATGCCCGTCAAGGTGTCATGCGTGGCGCGGTAGGCCATCTCGCTGCGCAAGCGGCGTTCAACCGTGACGTCCCGGAAGACAAGGACGACTCCCTGGATATGGCCGTTGTCATCCCGGATCGGCGCTGCGGAGTCCTGGATGGCATAGCGCTCACCGGTGCGGGACACGAGGATGGTGCCGGGTGCAAGCGCCACCACGCGCAGCTCGTTCAAGGCAGTTTCGACCGGGTCTTCCGCGGGCAGCTGCGTCATCTCGTTCAGGATGTTGTAGATCTGCTTCATCGGGCGGCCGATCGCCTCCTGCAGGCCCCAGCCGGTCATCGCCTCGGCCACCGGGTTCAGCCAGGTTACGACGCCGTGGCCATCCGTCGTGATCACCGCGTCGCCGATGGACCGCAGGGTGACCCGCATCAACTCATGCTGGCTGGTCACCTCTTCGGCCAGAGCGCGCAACTGGGTGACGTCCCAGTTCACGCCCAGAAGCACCCGCTTTTCCGAACGGGGGTCTATGACCATATCCGCCAGCGACCGGATGTGGCGCACCGTGCCATCGGGCCACTTGATCCGGAACTCCGATTCATAGCGGCGACTGTCCTGCAGTGCTGCGAGTTCCTCGGCCAGGACCCGCTCGCGATCCTCGGGGTGTACGCATGCGGGCCAGACGTCGCCGGGATCGGGCAGATCGAGGTTGGAGAAGTGGCCGAACAGCCGATAGGTCTGCCGATCGAAGGTGGACCGCTGCGTTTCGAGGTCCGTCTCCCAGATGCCGATCCCGGTGCTTTCGGTCGCAAGGACCATCCGCTGGTGATCCTTCACCACCTCGTTCCGCCGGGCGATGCGATCGCTGATGTCCTGGACCGCGCCAAACAGCCGCGTGGGCTTGCCGTCCTTGCTTTCGGCCGATCCCATTGCCCGGATCCAGATCACGGCGCCGTCGGTGCGGACCAGTTGCAGTTCGAGGTCGAATGCCGTCCCGGTCTTCGCAGCTGTTCGGATAGCCTCGGCCAGCAGCGCGCGTGACTCGGACGTGTAGACCTCAAGCGCCGCCGCGAAACTAGGGACATAGTCGGGCGGAACGCCGTGGATGCGCCGCAGCTCGTTCGTCCAGGTCACTTCCCTGGTCTGAAGGTCATACTCCCAGCCCCCGACACAGGCCGCCTCTCCAGTCTTGCTGAGCAGCACTTCGCTCCGCCGCAGCTGGTCGATCGCGGTTTTGCGGGCGGTCACGTCAAACTGGCTGGAAAACACCCATTCCGGCTTGCCATCCGCCGTCCGCGTCATCAGCCTGCATCGTGCCATGACCCAGATCCAGTGGCCCAACTTGTGCAGCCGGCGATACTCGAATTCGAAAGTGCCGTTCGCGGGCAAGGTCGTCAGCGAGATCGCATCCTTGAAGCCGGTCTTGTCGTCCGGGTGAACGCTGCCCAGGACCGCTTCAAGGGTCGAGCCGGTCACATCGCGCTGTTCCCGGCCCGCCAGGACGCCCCATTCCGGACTCAACCGGAACTCTCCGGTCTGGATGTTCCATTCCACGGTCGCGACACCCGTGGCCTCGACGATCATCTTCAGGCGGCGGCCGCGTTCCTCCAGACTTTGCGCCTGTCCGCGGGCCTTGGTCACATCTTCCACGGTCCCAACCAGACCGACGACCCGCCCGCCCTCGTCGGTCACCGGGCGCGCCACCGACCGCACGATGCGCAGGCGGCCATCAGGGCGCACCACGCGGAATTCCTGATCGAAGGTCGCGCCCGTTGCCACGGCATCGCGCCACGACTGCTGGACGCGGTTGCGGTCATCGTCTTGCAATACGCGCGACCAGCCGTCGCCAAGGCTGTCCGTCATGGTCAGGCCGTAGATCTTCTGCCACTTCTGGTTGACGTGGGTGCACTGACCTTCGGCGTCGCACGCATAAAGCCCGAACGGGGCCGCGTCGTTCAGCGCCTTCCATTCCGCCGCAATCAGGGACTGGTCCCAGGCCAGGCGATTGGCTTCCAGAATGTGCCCGGCGACCCGCGCCAGATGCATCAGGATCTGCCGCTGATCGTCGGTCAGATGTCGTGGCAGCGTGTCGATCACGCAAAGCGTGCCGACGTTGTGGCCGTCAAGCGTAACGATGGGCGCACCGGCGTAGAATCGGATCCCCGGCGGTCCGACGACGAAGGGATTTGCCGCGAACTGCCAGTCTTCCCGCGCGTCCTCGACTTCGAAAAGAAGGTCCTGCTTGATGGCATGGGTGCAGAAGGACACGTCCCGATCAGTCTCGTGAACTCCGTCAAGGCCCACCTGCGCCTGGAAAGATTGCTTGTCCTTCCCCACCAGCGTCACCAGCGAAATTGACGTTCCACAGACCAGCGCCGCGGTTTCGACCAGGCTTTGCAGGTCGGGATCGGGTGCCTTGCCCATCTGGGATTGAAGGCCCAGCACCGCCCGCAGCCGCGCTTTTTCCTTCAGCTCCATCGCAGCATCCGACATGCGAACGACCTTCTGAAAGGCGGAGCGCGGGGGTGCCGTCCGGGGTGCCCGAAGATCCGTCATTGACTGGCCCGCATGCCGGCCTGGGTGTCCTTGGTCGACAGCGCATCGTTCAGAAGCTTGAAGCGGCGGTGTGCTTCCCTCCGATCGCCAAGTTTCAGGAAGCTGTAGGCCATCATGATCGCCAGATCACGGCGCAGCGAACCGTCCATGCTCTCCTTTGCTTGCAGGAATGCCACAGCGTCCATGTACTTCTTCTTCCGATAGGCCTGCACTGCGCGCTGGTCGAGGATGAGAGACTCAACCGCTTTGCGCTGGTCCAGGGTGAAATCTGTGCGCGCGGCGATTTGGGCGGCTTCGTTGCTCATGTTCTGCTTCAGGTAGGACAGCGCCATTCCGTACAGCGCGTCCCGCGTGACATCGGCCCCCATCCCGCCATTTGCCACAGCCGCGAACTGGGCGATGGCCTCCAGCGAGCGGTCCAGGCCATAGGCGCACCAAGCCCGCTCATAGAGGATTTCAAGCGACCTCGGCTGCACCGACCGGGCCAGACAGTCGGCGAAATTGCCTGCCTGCGCGGCCGAGCGCGTCTTCCCAATGCGATCATCGCCCCGGCGCGGCAAGTTCAAGGGGCCCGCAGCTGCAAGCCGTGACGTGGGCGCTGCTTCGGGAGCGACGTCTGCTTTCGACGTTGCCTTTGGCGTTTTAGGCTTTTCGACGCTCGCCTCCGCAGCTGGGGCGGTCGCCCCGTCGGCATTCTTTACCGGCGCGACCACGCCGCGCCCAGCCAGCATCCGAGCTTCCAGGGTGTCCAGCGCGCCGGTGCTCTCCGGGAACCGTTTCCTCGCCTGCGCAATCAGGGCGGTTAGATCGTTATCGGTCGCGACGGCATTGGCCTTTTCAATGGTGGCCACGATGTCAGGCACCTTCGTGCAGGCTCGAATGATCTGCTGATAGGCTACCAACGCGCCTGCAGTATTGCCCGCCTGGGCCTGCAACTCTGCCACCCGCCAAGTATTGTTGATCCGGTCACATCGCAAAAGTGCAGGTGTTGCCGTCGCCTGACGCAGTGCGGCCTGCAAATCGCCCCTCGAAATTTCAACATCGAACTTCGCCTGGGCCTCGGCAACATCCAAAAGCGCCAGCATGTCAGCCGGCGGAATCCATGTTGGGAACTTCGCCCGCGTTTCGGTCAGGCTTTGCCGCGCCCCTACGAGATCGCCTGACCCGATGCGGGCGTAGATCAGGTCCACCTCGGTCGTCGGCCCGCTTTGCAGCTGTTCCGGCTCGGTGCTGGGCGTCCAGCCGGGGAAAGCTGCCTGCAAGCGCCGGATCTCCGCGCTGGCCGCGTCGGTCTGGTTTTGCGATGTGTAATAGCGCAATGCCCGCAGGTCTTCCTCGCTCGGCACCGTCTGCGCCATGGCCACAGACGCCAGCATGAAGCAGGCAGAGACGACAACGAACACCCGGCTGAGGGTGATTGCGGAGCGTTTCATAGGGGATGGCACCTTGGGTAAACGGTGATCTGTGCGATGAGCATCATCAGATGCAGCGTCGCGGGATAGTAGGGCTGGTCGGTCGTGAACTCGGGTAGTGCTGCGCCCGGAATGGTCCCCTCCACGCAATCAAGCAGGGCGGCAAGTGCGGCATATCCAGCATCCGGGCTGTTTTCGATCACCGCGCCCGTCCCGCGGTCCATGACCGTCGGGGTCAGGCGTTCGACAGCGGCCACGCGGTAAGCGCCGACCTGGCGGGCCACGGCCGGATGCGCCGCGTTTCCCGACCAGACAAGGAACGGCGCAATCCGCAGCGCTTCATAGCCATTTCGGTCTGACATGCCTTCGACCACCGAAGTCCCCGAAGGTCCGACCTGGATCCAGTCCGGCATCAGGCCCTCTGCGGCAAGCGCGGCCATCAGGGCCTCGCCATCAGCCGCACAGCGCGACAGCACGGCCACGCCCGTCGCTGCCGCCACCTGCCGCATCGCAAGCGGCATGTAGTAGGACAGGTTCACGATCGTGGCCCCGTCGCGGTCAAAGCCCAGCGCCGCAGGGACGAACAGCATCCTCTCGCTGCCGTCGGGGTGCGGCACGATGCAGCGCGCGGCCAGATCCGTGGCAACCGCCGTCGCACGCGTCAGCAGTTCAGCCGAAGGTTCCCGCGCCGCCATGGTCACAAGGCCCCAGGCGTAGAACAGATCGCCGTCACTGGCGTTGTTCCTATCGGCCACCTGATCGACCGCATCGGGCAACCAGCGCCACGCCAAGAGCGCATCGGGGCGGATCGCAAGGTTCAGTTCCGTCCAGCCAAGGATGCTGTCAAAGGCCGCCCGGTCCGCAAAGGTCGCGGCCAGGAACAGGCCATAGCCTTGGCTTTCCGAATGGCTCGCCCCCTGTTGCAGAACATCGACGACCCTCCCCTCCGCCGTCAGATAGGCCAGCTTCCACGCCGCCCAGGCCGGCAGCAGGGCTTCCAGCGTCGGTGCAGCGGTCTGGGCCCAAAGTCCGGTCACGAAGGCCCCGTGCCAGGGTGCTGCGACCAGTCCCGCCAGAGCGTCACGACGTTTCATTGCTTGCGCCCTCCTCGGGTGGTCACGACGAAGATCAATGCGAGCAGCACTGACACGGCGGTCAGTCCAAACAGCACCAAGACGAAGTACAGCGGGTCCCACGAGGCATAGGCCCCTGCAACGAAACGGAAGTTCATGAGGCTCAGCGGCTCCTGCAGCACGGGCGCAGCGGCGGCGGAGTGCCAGTCCTGCCAGCTTCCATCTGGACCAAGGATCGCCACCTGCCCACGCGGACCGGCGGGATCCATCCGGGCTTCGGCCACGGCCCGTGCCACCTTGGCCGGATCAGAGCCTGGGCCGACGACCAGCCAGAGCTTCGCCGGAACGGCCCCGTCCGGCATCAGCAAAACCGCCTCGCCCGTCCGACCCGTCAGCCAGTCGACAAGTTCGGGGTCGCCGGGACGCGCCATGGAACGCACGCCGCTCAGGATGGCACCAGCCGAGGTGCCCCAATCGACCGAGGGGAGCACCTCCTTCTCCGGCACGGCCGCCCCACCGACCGGAACGCTGAGAATCGTGGTGAGGTCACGCACATTCAGGCCCAACTCGCCCGCCGGAACCTGATCGGCCGATGACAGAGAGACCACGGTCAGCGATGCCTCCGGATCAAGGCTTTGCCCGTCGATCGGCTGCAACTGGGCCATCAGGGCCAGTTGTGCCAAAATGTCGTCCTGACCGGCGTGGTCCGGGGCCAACCCGACTCCAGACCGCGGTATGGCCAGCAGGGTGGGGCCCATCCCCACGATCTGCATCCGGGGCGACACCGGCACTGTCAGATCGGTTTGCCCCGAGATGGTCAGGAATGGGCCAAGCGGAGTACTGCAGGGCAGATCTGGCGGGTCGCCGGGCACCGTCGCCTCGAACGTCAACTCGTTTGCGCCGGGATGCAGCAGGCGGGCCGGAAACTCGATCTCCAGCGGCGGACGCGGCGCACCACCATTCTTGTCCAAAGGCAAAAGCTGCAACGCTCGGCCGTTGATCTTGACCAGAAGGACCGTGCCCTCCGGCAGGTTGGCAGTAAAAGCGTAGGTCAGCGTCAGGTAGGCGCGCTGCGAAGCAAGAATAAGCCAACTGTCTGGAAGGCGAAACCGCAAGTCCTGCCGACTGTAGTGATTGGCGCTGGAAGTGTCAGGGAAGCCCAGCGCCTCGAGCGTCACAGTCTGGCCCGGCGACACGGCGGGCAGGTCCGCCATCGAAACGGGCTGTGGCAAGTAGGCGTCCATGCCAGGCGGCAAGGCTCCCTCTGGCGTGGGCACCAGCGCAAGAACAATTGCTCCACCGGCCCCCCGACGCAGCGAAATCCCTGGCGCGCCGCCCAAGACCACGGAGATTCGCATCAGGTCGGTCGCCGCCGCTGCCGGCCCGTAACCGCTTTCGGGCCGAAGCCACCCACCCGCTGCCCCTGACAGCCGAAGCGCGAGGTCGGCGCGCGCTGTGACAGACAGCGCGTCCCCCCCGCGAAGCGGCACGCCGTTTCCGGACGCCGCTTGCGCGATCAGGGCTGTCCGCAGCCACGCTTCGTTCAGCGCGAACCGGCTTGCCTTCAGCGTCACGCCGCTGGCGTTCAGGTCGAACTCCGACCAGGTCTGGAAACTTGCCTCAGGTCCGCAATAGATTCGATGTGCCTGGGTTACCGCGACGGTGATCTCGTTTCGCCCTGCCACCAGCAGTTCTACGGGCAGGTCCAGCTTTTGGAAACGGTCGGTGGAGACGGGGGTCACGGGATCTGTGTCGGTCCCGTTTACCGTGATGCGCAGCTGCGAGCGGTCCGGCAGGATGTCGACGCTGGTGCGATAGGACAGGAACAGCCTGTCCGCCACCGACACATCGGGCAGGTCCAAAAATAGCTTCGTCCCACCCGTCTCCCCGGTTATGCGCAGGATCCGCCCGGCCTCCTCAGCCTGCATTGAAAGTACCATCTCCGGCGGCTCGCGCAGGTCCGCGGGGTCGACGACGACGCGGTCCAAGTGCGGAATGTCAACCTGAACCTCTTCCGGCACATCGCTGAGGATGGGGTGATCGCCGCCTTCGAGCATCGGCGTCAGGTCGATCGTCGGCACATCTTCCTGGACCGTCTGGGCACGGGCCACCGTGCCGACGGCGATGACGAGGGATACGACAAGGGCAAGCCCGGCCTTCACGACGCGATCTCGGTCGGGCCCTGGTCCCAAGTCTGTGCCATTTTTTCGCGCAACTGCTTGTCCAAATCGACTCCGAACGCCAACAGATGCGCCGGTTTGGCCGCCTGCGTCGGCACGGCACTGGCGGCACGCCGCCGCGCCGGCTCCCGCGCGAGGTCCAGCATCAGCAGCGGAGCACCATGCAGAAACAGCCACAGCGCATAGCCAAAGCCCATCAACATGCTCTTGCTGCCCTGCGTGCTCGCGCGGACGGAGCGCCAGTTTTCGCTGTCGCCGAAGATCAGGAAGGCAACGGTCTCGCGCACCTTCATGGCCTGATTGGCTTCGTACAGTAGACCGGCCACCTGCCCTGCGGGCGAGGTATTCACCGACATGACCTGCGCCCGGACCGGGCACTCCAGATGCGGCGCTTCCGGAAAGACCGGGCGGACGAACACGCTTGAGCCTTTCAGCTGCCCGCCGTTGATCGCCCCGCCGGACCTTGCTCCCTGCGGCAACAGGATGCGCGTGCCGCTGGTTGAGGCATCCGTGATGGTGACCGGCCAGACGACCTTCGGCGTCTCGGCCTCCCACATCATCGCCTTGACCTTCATGCTGACCCGGGGCGAGGCGCGCCTTTGCTGTTTCTCGGCAACCGCCCGGTAGGAAATGGTCACGAGAATGAGGTTGAAGATCGCCCACCCCCCCACGACCGAAAGCACCCCCCGGTCCCCCGGAAAGGCGAACCAGCGGATCCCCAGCGCCACGACGCCCGACAGCATCACCAGGAACAGGATGGTCAGCGGCCAGTGCATGGGCGAGATGAAGTTCTCCGCCAGCGTCTCATCCTTGGCGGTGACGTTGAACGTGGCGCTGCGCGGTCGCAGCACCGTCCGGATGATGGCCCCGGCCAAATAGGGCGCCTGCGCGGTTTCGTAGATTTCCGAGATCAGCGGCCAGCGGCAGCGCGAAAACAGCGCCGACTGGACCAGATAGCTCACGCCCAGATAGCTGAGCATGTAGGCCATCACGTCCGGCATCGTCGCCACGAAGATCTGGACGCCGAAGAACAGATAGATCAGCGGCACCAAGAGATAGGCCATCCGGATCAGCGGAAAGACCCAAAAGCTCATGGAGTTGATGTAGCACAGCCGTTGCGGCAGGCGCAGTCCCTTGCGGAACAGCGGGTTCTTCAGCATCAGCATCTGCATCATGCCCGACGCCCAGCGTCCCCGCTGCTGGATGAACGAGGCGAAGGTCTCGGGCTGCAACCCGGCGATCATCGCGCGGTCAAGGTAAAGGCTTTTCCACCCCGCCGAGTGGATTTCCAGCGCCGTTTCCGCATCCTCGGTGATCGTCTCGCCGGCGAAACCGCCGACGCTGTCAAGCGCCGCCCGACGCAGCACGGCAGCCGAGCCGCAGAAGAACGCCCCGCCCCAGCGATCCAGACCCCGGTGTATCTGGCTGTAGAACATCTCGTTTTCCGGCGGGCATTTCGGGCTTAACTGCAGATTGCGCTGGATCGGGTCCTGATTGATGAAGAAGTGCGGGGTCTGGACCAGGTATAGCTTCGGATCATCGACGAAGTAGCCGACCGTCCGCGCCAGGAAGTCGCGCGACGGGACGTGGTCAGCGTCGAACACCACGACCAGATCGCCGTTCAAGGTCTCCAGAGCGGCGCTCATGTTCCCGGCCTTGGCGCGTTCGTTGCGCGCGCGGGTGGAATATCTGACCCCCAACTCCTCGCAAAGCGCCTGCAGGTCCGCCCTGCGCTTGCGGGCCGCGGCGGCGGACTCCGGATTGTCCGAATTGCACCGCTGATCGGTGCCCCCGTCATCGCACAGCACCACCGTTCGCTTTTCCGGCGGATAGATCATGTTCTTCGCCGCGGCGAGCGTCACGCTCAGCATCTCGGCCGGCTCGTTGTAGGACGGAACCAGGATGTCGACGGTCGGAAGATTTTCAGGTGACACTTGCGGTGGAAACGGTCGCCGGGTCGGATCGGCCGACACGAAGGCGTTCAGGAAAAACACCAGGATCGAATAGGTCTCGACCGCCAGCAGCACCAGCGCGACAATGAAGGCGATAGAGAAGGACGGCGCCGGGACCGTCTCCAGCACGCGCCAGAACCAGTAGCGCAGCACCACGACGGTCGCGATGGCCAGAAGCAGGAAGCGCGGCACCAGCGCCTGCGAGAACGGTTTCAGCAGGGCGACTGCCGCCACCGCCACGATGCCCAGAAACGCCTGCGCGGTGGTCGACGTCGGCACGCTGACCAGCGCGACAATGGGAATGGCGCTCAGGCACCAGACGACGAAGGCCGCCGCGTTGCGCGTGCCGCGCTCCTTGGACGGGCCGCTCATGCGTTACGCCTCCGGCTAAGGGTCCAGCCCGTCATGGCAGCGGCGCGGCGAGAGGCGACAGCATCCGCGTCCCCCCGGTCACGGGACCACCGCCCTGGACCGCGCCCACGCCGATCTGACTGTCGCGGATCGGGTTCAGCGCCTCTTCGACGCTGCCCCGCACGCAATTTCGCAGCATCACTTCCAGCACGGTTGTGCCCGGCGGCAGGATGCGGCGGCTCCCATCAATCCGGCGAATGGCTAGGACACAATTCGTCTGGGTGCCGACGCGGTGCTCCAGCCAGAAGAACGGCCCTAACGAATCCGTCCCGGTGCGCAGGTCACTGTCGCTCAGCTTGGAGAACGGCGCTGGCACTTCGCCGAAGCGCTTCGTGAAATCGTCTAGCCGGAACCGTCCGGGATTGTTGCCGCTTGTGCCCCGCGCCCGGATTTTCAGGAAGTTGTCTCCCGGCAGCGTGGTGTTATTGGCTAGGCCGACCACCTGCTCGCTTTCGGGTCCAAGCTGCCGGTCGATGGCCACCAACCCCCCCTGCGGTGCCACCCATGCGGCATCTAGCGGCCCGGTGGTGAACTGGGTCGAGGTCTGCATTTCCTCCGCCCCAGATGCGGGAAGCGAAACTGCAACACAGCCGCTAAGCCCGATCAAGCACACCAACATGACTGGGTGAAAGCCTGGACCCGTCCAGCAACGCAGGAACCTGTTCGAATCCATTGCGGCAACTACTCTTTCATGCTCGCCGGGGTCGGCACGTGTGCCTGAATGCGACCTCCATGAACTGCAAAGAGCGGTGCGCATCTCTCTGTCACGCCCAAGTCCGGTCTCGGTGCAGCGCCACACGTCCATCCTCTCCGTCCAGCAGGTCCCGCATCATCCGCCGCACCTCTGGTCCAAACTCTGGATGCGCAAGCGCATGCGCCATCGTGGCTTCGATGTAGCCAATCTTGGAACCGCAGTCGTATCGGTGCCCGGTGAAACGGTACGCATCTACGCCGGCCACTGGAATCAGGCCCCGGATCGCATCGGTCAGCTGAATCTCCCCGCCGCGCCCGACCTTCTGGGTCCGCAAGGCCTGCATGATCCGTCCATCCAGAATGTAGCGCCCCGCAACGGCAAGGGTCGAAGGAGCGTCCGCAATCGCAGGCTTTTCTATGATGTCGCGGATGGTACTTGCGCCGCCCTCGCTTGGAAAATCCGCGTCGACGATGCCGTAACTGCTGACTTCGTCCTCTCTGACCTGCTGCACGGCGATAAGGCTGCGACCGCTTTTTGCATGGAAATTCGCCATCTGCGTCAAAATGGGCACCTGACCGTCCATCAAGTCATCGGCCAGCAGCACAGCGAAATGCTCATCCGGCTCGATAATCGGAGCAGCACAAGCGACCGCGTGGCCCAGACCAAGCGCCTCGGCCTGTCGAAAGTAGATGCAGGTCACATTCGGCGGCACGATGGATTTAAGGTAATCGGCCATCTCGTCGTTGCCCTTCGACCGAAGCAGCATATCAAGCTCAGGGTTGGAGTCGAAGTGATCCGCAATAGACCGTTTTGTCCGACCTATCACGAAGATCAGTTGGGTGATCCCGGCATCGATCGCCTCTTCCACCGCAAACTGGATGAGGGGTTTGTCTATGACGGTAAGCATTTCTTTTGGCTGAGCTTTGGTCGCCGGTAGAAATCGAGTTCCCAAGCCCGCAACGGGAAAGATCGCCTTTGTCATGGGTCGCATGCTTCAATCCATTCTGCTCTAAGTTGATCCGCCTCGGGAGAGCAGAAACTTGACCTGAAAAAAACCCGGGGAGCGAATCTGTGGACAACCGCAAGGTGCAGCAACAAAATAGTCTCACCAGACTCGAACTTCGCAACTCGCGAGGACAGACAGCGGCAGGGCCACGGACGGAGCTCTGGCAAACTTCCGGAGATTTCGGGCGCGCTTCGGGCTTATGGTGGGAAAATCGCTACAAATAAGCGAGCGGCTTTCGGGATTTCAACCCTGCAGAGAGTAGTTTAGGGTATTTACAACCAAGGGTCAAGCGATCCATCTCATCTTGGCAAGCCGTCGAACGATGAAAGCGCGGTGAGGTGCCCCTAGTTTCCCAGACACCTGCCTCGTTCAGTTTCTGCTGCCTGGTTTCGAAGTATCGGGCGACAGCATGCCGTTGTTCGCGTCCTTCCGCTTCGGAGTGTAGGACATCTCGAAGTAGTCGATCACGTCCTGCCTTGCAGCTTCTCGGGTCAGGGAGGTGCGTCGTCGGATACCTCAGCGCTCGGATCTGCTGCACCGCATCACGCTTGAACTCGTCGCTGTAGTTGCGCGTCCCCATCTCCACCTCCATGCCTCAGAGCAAGGGGGCAAAGCGTCTTCAAATCCTCGGGCACCTCACTCGTTCGGCGTGAATCCTCCGACGTCAAGCGGTCACGGTTGGCTTATCTCTTGGATTGCACTAGAGTTCGCGCCAAGGTTGAATTCCGCTTTGTGCCAGGGGCTCATGGCCATTCTGGAGGCAAACATGAGAATACTAGCTGTCGATGATGAACCCTACATTCTTGAACTGATGCCGATGCTGGCGGCAAAATTCGGGTTCAATGATGTGACCACGGCATCGTCCGGCCAACTCGCCCTTGATGCGATTGCGACTGTAAAGCTCCCTTTCGATTGTCTTTTGCTTGATATCAATATGCCGGGCATGGACGGGATAGAATTGTGCAGGCGTGTGCGTCAGCTTGCGGGCTACCGGGTGACGCCCATCATCATGCTGACCGCGATGTCCGAACGCGAATATATAGAAAACGCCTTCAAGGCGGGTGCCACCGACTATGCAATTAAACCCTTTGACATCGTCGAGCTAGGTGCGCGACTGCGGCTGGCCCATGAACTGGTCATCGCCCGGTGCCAAGCGGAAATGGTGAAGGATTTGCAGGCAGGGTCGGGCAACTCTATCGCCCAACTGCCTGTATTCAGCCTGTTTGAGACCATTCCTATCGACGGAATAAAGGCTGTTATTGATTTCGCTTCGTTCAAAAACTTTTTTAAGCAAATCTCTCGCGCAGGACTTGCGGCGTCGCATGTGATCGCGATAAAGGTCGACCGTATCGAGGAATTTTATATTTGCGCCACTGCGGCCGAGTTTACTTATGCGTTGCGTGAAGTTGCTGACGCCATCAACGACGTGCTGAACACCAGCGGGTGCCTGATATCCTATGGGGGCAACGGATTGTTCCTTGTCATTTCCAGCAGCGCAGCCCAACTTTCTGCCACTGGGATTGAGGCTGATGTTCAGCAACTGCTGGACGAAAAAAACCTGGAATATGACAGCGGTGCACCGCTTGACCTGGAAGTTTCGATTGGCAACCCTGTCCAGCCGAGTTTCACAGACTTCGCCGAGATTCCCGAGTCACTTGAACGCGCTATCGCACGTGCCGAAACTCGCTCCATGACAAAGCGTTGCTTGCCGCCAGCCGCGAATGACTTTCGGTGAACCTGCGGCGTCAGGCAAGGACCAATTGTGTGGCGTTCGCGGCGCGAATGGTGAACCAGAACGTCGTGGTTTCGTTCGGGACACTGTCAAACCCGATCTCGCCGCCCATCTGTTCGACGATCTGTTTGGTAATGCTTAAACCCAACCCCGTTCCGCCTGAACTGGAGAAGGCCTGAGAGAACGGCCTGAAAACCTGTGCGGTGAAGGTTGCAGGAATTCCGGGGCCGGTGTTGCTGACCGAGATTCGGATCGATTGCCCCTGCTGCACGGCGGACACCTCAACCACGCCACGGGGGAAAGCGAATTTGGTGGCGTTCGACAGCAGATTGGCCATCACCTGGTGAAACCGTTTCGGATCGACAAGAGCGGTCATCGACCGATCGGGAAGCTCGGTCTTGAACCGCACACCGAATTTGTCTGCCGATGGTAGGTTGGCCAACAGCGTATCGTCGACCAGACTGGCGACAAGGTGGCGTGAAAGTGTGAAACGCATCTGCTGGGCTGAGAACTTCTGAAAATCCAGAATATCGTTGATCAGATGGTGCAACCGATCACCGTTTGTTTTGGCGATGAACAAAAGCCGTCGCGCATCGTCTGAAAGCGGTAGATCATCCTCGTCCTCCAAAAGCGTCAATGCTCCAAGAATCGAGGTCAGCGGAGTGCGCAGCTCATGGCTGACGGTGGACACAAACTCGTTCTTCATCTGGTCAATGCGCCTCTGTTCGGTGACGTCGATGATCTGCGCGATGAAATGATCTGGTGCACCATAGGCATTTCGAACCATTCCGACCCTCAGCTTTACCCACATGATGGCGCCGTTGGCCCGGTAGTAGCGTTTGTCGATGGTGTAGGCGGCAATTTCACCGCTGATCAGCAGTTTGCGTTGGTCAAGGTCCATGCCTAGATCGTCAGGATGGGTCAGCGTCTGAAAGTCGGTCCTAAGAAGCTCCTCTTCCGTAAACCCCAACAAACTGCAAAGCGCCGGGTTGACCGTCAGCCAAGCTCCGCTCAGACCGACAATCGCCATCCCGATGGGTGCATTTTCGAAGGCTGATCGGAACTGTGCAACGCTGATCCGCAAGGCATCTTCCATGGACTTGCTTTTGGTGATGTTGATTTGTGCACCGACGAGCAGGATGGGCTTGCCAGACGGATCACGCCGCGCGATCGCGATATCTGTTCTGATCCACAGCCACTGCGATCCATCGCGGGAGTGCAGTCGATACTCGCAACTCGCCCGCTCTGTCAGGCCATCAGCACACAGGCGAATAGGTTCAAGTGCAGCGGCAAGATCATCGGGATGAACCCGGTTTCGCCATTCCAGTTGGACATCGATCTCATCCTCTGGCCCGAGTTCCATGATCTCGCGCCAGATGTGCGACACGGCTATTGAGCCGTTCGCTGGATCGTATTCGAAGACACCAATATTTGCACCCCGGATCGCGTTGTCCGACTGGACAAGGCTTTTCAGTCTGGTCTGGTCAATCTCGCGCTCGGCGGCGGCATCGCGCATGATGACCGCAGCGTAAGCGCGCCCCTCGCCGTCGGTCCAGCGGGCAATCTTGAGGGCCAAGGCAATTGGCCGGTTGGCCTTGTCGCACCCGATAACATTCAAGACCGAACCTTCCTTTGCCGGGCCGCTGTCATATTCCTTCGGCAGAAAGGCAGCAATATGCATCCCAATCAAATCGTCTGCCGAATACCCCAACAGCCGTGCTGCCGGAGGGTTGCTTTCTATGATGAGGCTGGCCTCGTCCAGAACCAGTATTGCGATCTCGGCAAATTTGATTGCATCGGCGATAAGCGTCTTGTCCATCCGTCACCTGCCAAGCGCCGAACTAAGAAATCCGGCATAACGAATGTCACTTTCCACAAGCGCCACACGGGTGAACCTGCGATCAGTCATCCGGTCAGATCAGCTGTTGCAGACATTCCGCCAACGCACGGGGCGGAACATCTTCATCAGTATCACATCCCGTGAAGATGCAGGACTGTTTTCTGAACATTTTCCGCTTCGCTCAGCGCCAGTCCTTCATCGCCAGTAATGGTGCCTTTCAGGCTAGGGCTGAATTGACAGCTGCTGTTTGGAGGAAAGCCACATGGCGGTGCAACGCTGTGTCGTTCAATGTTAGAACAAAATCGCTTTGAAGCCGACGGTGCGGCTGTCCAGCAAATTCGATGCCCGGCATCCCACCTTCCGCCACTTCAAGACCAGCCCCGAGTTCCTTGATCTTGCGGTGATGCTGCACACCCGCTTTCCGCTGTTTCTGCGCAATGTCGAGGACCTGCTCCACAAGCGTGGCATCGAAGTGAGCCACGAAGCTGTGCGGTACTGGTGGAACAGGTTCGGCCCGATGTTTGCCGCCAAGATCAGATTCTCCGTCCGCGCGCCACGGCGTTGGAGGTGGCGATGGTTCGGGCATTGCCGGTTCGGCTTGATCGCCAGCTGGACCCCTCGGCAGGTACTTGACCCGAATGTTGCAGGGTCATTTGGCCGCTTCCTTCATGGCCTGGTCAACCGCGATCATGCGGCCTCTCTGCGTTCCGCGTTGCATGAGTCGTGGTCGCACCGGTTCGCAGGGTAGTTCGGGCGTCAGCCGTTCGCGCCGATCGTGATCACGCGACCATATTCGGGTGTGACGCTGTCGTTTGGGACGGCCCAGACCAATGGAAAGCCCGGTCGCGCCGGCAACGGGGCGTCAAGGTCCGTAAGCACCACCAAGATGGAGGGACGCAACTGCCCAGCGCGGGCGAAGAGGTCGTGGTAATCCGTTCCGCCGCCGGTGCGCAGCGGCGCAGTTCGCAGCGCGGTCCAGCCGTCAAGATCAGGTCGAAGTTCCCTGGACACCTTCTCATCGAAGACCAGAACATGCGCCTCGGCCCCAGTGCGGCGGGTGATGGCTTCAGCCTCGGCCGCAAAAAGGCGCAAGGTCTGCGGGTCGATGGAAGAAGAGGTATCAAGGCCGATCACGATGCGCGGAAGGTGCGATTGGCGCTGACGTCCGGGTTCGAAAACCGGGGTCGGGCTGCCGTGGCGCTCTGCCTCGGCCATCCGTGCCACCCAGGCGCCCGAGGGACGGCGCCAGCTGGTTTGCGGGCGTTCGATCAGGGCAAGCGCCAGAAGCCGGCGCAAGTGCACCTCCCACGGGGTGGCGGCGGGCGTCAGGTCGGCCAGTATCGCGCCAAGCCGACCGATCCCCTGCCCCGCCTTGCGTCCCGCCTCCATCGCGCGCAGCATCTGGTTGCGCCAGTCTGCGGCGGATTGGGGTTTGGCGTCCTCTTGCGGGTCGCCAGCGCCAAGGTCAGGGTCAAAGCCACGCGATTTGCCCCAATCCTTCAGCCGCTTTGCGCGGTTTGGGTCAGTATGAAGCGCCATTGCAAGACGGTCTGCGTCCCAGCGTTCCAAGGCAGCGATGGGGGTGGGTTCGGGGATCCCGGCTTGCTGCAGAAGGTCGGTCAGCGTGACCGCCGGACGCGGGATGGCATGTCCCGCAAGGATCAGCGTGTCATTGATGATGCCATCCGCAGCAAGGCCGAACAGGGTGGGATCAAAGCTGTCGCCCAGCCGTTCCTGCAGTCCCGCCATCCGGGCGGAATGGCGCAGCGCGACATGCAGGATGTGATGGGCGACCAGCCCCACCTGCTCCGGCAGGGCAAGGCGTGTAAAGTCAGGACCATAGGTGATGACTTCCCCCGCTGTCATCGTGATTCCGTCGCCGTCGCGGTGACGGCACCACAGGCCAAGAACGGCAAGGGCAGGGTCCACCTCCCCCAGATGCGCCAGCGCGCGGGCGGCGCAGCGGGTGTGTGACTGGCTCATCGCAGGCCTGCGGCCTGACGTTCGGCAGCATAGTCGGCGTAGGCGTCGGAGGTGGCAAAAGCCCCGGCCCAGCCCCGGTCCAGCGCGCGCCCGATAAGGAGTTCAAACCCGAAGGTGGCAAGGTCACTGACCGGCAAGCCCTGCGTGACGGCCCCCTGCCCGCGAAGGTCGGCAAGGACTTCGATGGCGGTAGGCAGGGTGTCCCGCGTGACCGCGCCGACCAGCCCGTAGACCAGCGCCGTCAGACCATGCAGCGTCCGGGGGTACATCGCGGCGCGTTCGGCGCGGGGAGTGGCAAGCATGGCGTCGATCTGGACCGTCGCCGAAATCTCATCGGCCAGCAGGGCGAATTCGGCGGCGGGGGCGCTGCCCACGGTGCCCGCGATCATCACCTGACGCAGCGCGCGGTCCGGCACGGCAGCCATGATCCGGCTGACGCGGGTCCAGCTGCGCGGGGTGCAGGCGATCATCTGGCCCCGGCGCAAGGCGTCTTCGGTCGTCTCCAACAGGTCAGGCCGGGTGCGGATGAAGGCGGCGACCGTGGGGTGGATGCCGGCAGGCAGCGCATAATGCTTCAGCCAGTCGTCGGCCGAGGCCTGCACGATCATGTGCACCAGCCGGTCGCTTAACGCCGTGCCCATGTCATAGGCAATCGCGCCATCTTCGACCTGATTGCCAGCCGCCACGATCATCACATTCGCGGGCAGAAGGTGTCGCCCGACGCGGCGTTCCTGCAACAGGCCATAGACCGTGGGCTGAAGTGCCGGTGAGGCTGAGGTGAGTTCATCCAGAAACAGGATCGCCGGGGCGTCGGTATCGGGCAGGTCTTCGGGGCGATACCAGACGGTTTTCGCGGTGGCGTGGTCGTAGTAGGGCAGCCCGCGCAGGTCTTGTGGTTCAATCGTGGTCAGGCGCAGGTCGTAAAGCTGCGCGCCGATGCGGGTGGCAAGGGTCTGCACCACCTCGGTCTTGCCCACACCGGGGCGGCCGTGCAGCATCCAGGATGTGGTCAGCGCGCCGGCTGATTGGGCGTCCCAGCCCGCTTGCAACACACGCAGCGCCTCACCTGCAGAGACGGTGGTGGCGTTCACGGTCATGACACAGCCTTTCGTTTTTCCAGCACTGCCGCCAGCCGGGCATGGGCGCTGACCGCCCGCGTCTCTTGCGTGATGGTGCGCAAGTAAAGCGAGTCGCGGTGGTTCACGGCCAGCAGGTCCCGCTCCGTGAGGGAGGCGTCGAACAGAGTGGAGACATCGGCCCGGTCGGCGGCGTCCAGCGTCAGAAGGCGGGGCTTTGGCTGGTCGGTCTGCACCGACACCAACGTCAGAGGCGGGACGCGGCCAAGTTCGGATTGTTCGATCACAAGGTGCAGTTGACCCTCGGTCAATTCCTGCCGCGCGGCGATGCTGCGCAGGCAGGCGCGGGCGCGGAACGTCAGGGTGTCCAGCCGGCGGGCGGCCTCATCGGCGGTGACGGCGTCGGCGCGGGCCTCTTTTGTCGGGCGCATGAACCGCAGCTCCACCCAAGCCACGACGATGACCATTACCAGCGGCGCCTGCATGACCGGCAGTGCCCATTCGCGCGAAAACAGGGGGACTGCGACAAAAGGAAGAAGGGGGACAAGAAAGCGCAAGAACTCCATCTCGAACAATATTCGCATCCAAAGCCGCAAGCCGCCACGGCGCGGGAAGATCTGCACCCGGCCGAGAAACTTCCTCGGCAGGTTGTTGGCCTGCAAGATGCCATGGTTGGCAATTGTGGCTTCGGTCATGATCAGCATGGTCTTCCCCGGACCCCGATGAAGATAGGCCCAAGCCCGCGCAAGGCCAGCCCGGCCCCCATCACGCGCGCAGGCTGAAGCCGCGCGCGATGTGGTTGCGGACGAACCAGATCATCGCCACGCCCGGCAAAAGCGACAGGCAGGTCATGGCCATCACCATGCCGATATTCGTTTGAAAGGTGAACATCGCCTGAATGGCCATGGTGATCGGTTTGCCGCCCGTCACCGTCAGGATGCGGGCAAAGACCACCTCGACCCAGCTGAAGATAAAGCAGAAGAAGGCCGCGACCCCGATGCCCGGTGCAATTGCCGGGATCAGGTGGCGGAAAAAGAAGGCGGGGCCGGTGTGGCCGTCGATGAACGCGGTTTCATCCAGTTCCCGCGGCACGGCGCGGATGAAGCTTTCCAGAATCCAGATCGCCACCGGCAGGTTGAACAGGCAATGCACCAGCGCGACCCCGAGGGGTGAGTTTACCAGCCCAAGCTCGGCAAACAAGATGAAGATCGGCAGCGACAGCACCACCGGCGGGGTGACGCGGAACACGAGGATCGCCAGCAGAAAATGCCGGTCACCCATGAAGCGGAAGCGCGCAAGGGCGTAGGCGGCGGGCAGCGCCACGGATATGCACAGCGTGACGTTCAGCAGCACATAGATGGCTGAGTTCAGCATTGCCGCCCGCAGTTCCGGCGTCGCAAGGACAGCGGTGTAGTTCATCAGCCCGAATGACCCTTTGGCGGCACCATCACCGCCCAGCGTGGCCGTAAAGCTGAGAATGACCGCCTGCGCCAATGGCAGCAGGATGAACCCGGCAAGGGCCAGCAGGGCAAGGGCGCGCATCATGCCTCACGCCTCCGGGTGGCAAGGACAAAGGCCCAGACCACGCACAGCACGATCAGGAAATACAGCACCGCACGGGCGGCGGCCTGACCGTAGGAGAATCCCTTGATCTCCTCGCCCAATTCGACCGTCAGAAAACGGGTGACGTCGCTTGGGCCGCCAGCGTTGATGGCAAAGGCTTCGGTGTAGATCATGAAGCTGTCAACGAAGCGCAGCAGGAACACGATGGCAAGGGCGCCGGCAATCCGGGGCAGCTCGATATACCAGAACACCGCCACGCGGCTTGCGCCGTCGATGGCGGCGGCTTGACGATACGCCGGCGGGATCGAAGAAAGCCCGGCATAGGCCAGCACGACCACCAGCCCCAGCCAGTGCCAGGTGTCCACCGTCAGGATCAACGCCCAGGTGTGCCAACCGGTGAATTTGTAATCAAAACCCACCGCCGCAAGGCCCGGCCCAAGCAGACCCGCGTCAGGGTGGATCAGGCCCAGCCACAGCATCGGGATCATGTTCCACGGCACGACCAGCGGCAAGGCGACCAGCATCAGCCCCCAGACCGCCCAGCGCCCACAGGTCAGTAGAAGAAGCGCAACCGAAATGCCCAAGGGCACCTGAATGGCCAGCACCAGCGTTGAAAACAACAGGCTGCGGCCTAGCGAAGCCCAGAACCTGTCAGATCCCAGAATATCGGCAAACCATTCGACGCCGACCCAATGCACGTCCTGCAGGGTAAAGATATCGTGAAAGCCGTAGTTGATGACTGCCAGCAGTGGCAGCACCCCGATCACACCCAAAAGCAGCATCGCCGGCAAAAGCAGCCACCAGGCGCGGTTGGTATATGGCGGCATCGGTCCTCTCTGGTTGCGCGCAGCCGACAGCCAAGCGCCTTGGGTGTCAAGGGTCAACCGGCGCGGCGGTGGTGGCCCTACCGCCGCCAGACCACCGCATTTTCATGCCGCTGGATCAACTGCTTCATGGCATCGAACGCCTCGACCACAAAGTCGGCGAAGCTGGCAGCGGCGGGGTTCTGGTCACTGTCATCCAGCCGCAGGATACCAAGGTTGCGTTGCGGCTGTGGAATGTCGACGGGCAGGACCGTGATCCGGCTTTGCTTGCGTTCGGAAAAAGCGACCGAAAACGGCAGCACCGCAAGCGCATCGGTTTCCGCCAGGTAGTTCATCAGGCTAAGGAGCGAGCCGCCCGAATACCGGATATCCAGATCAATCGACCCCAGCGATGACCGGATGGCGAAAAGGTCGGCCAGCAAGGGCGAGCCGGGCAAGGGTGCCACCCAAGGATACAGCGCCAATTCCCCCAGATCGAGGCGCTTGGTGCGGATCAAGGGGTGGCCCAACCGGCAGCACACCACGTTGCGCGCGGCAAGGATCGGCTGAAATCGCAGGCCCTTCGGTTCGCCCGAGGTGCCAAGCGGCACTATCCCCAGGTCAAACTGCGCCGCACGAAGGCCGGCGCTGACCTCGGCCAGATTGCCATAGCTTTGTTCCACCATGACATCGCTGTGCTTGTTCTGAAACTCGGCGATGATGCGGCTGATCATGGCATCCATGAAGAACGGCACGCCGCAGACCCGCACCATGCCCCGCGTGCCGCGCAACAGACTTTGCACCGCCTCGGCTGCGCGGCGGCTTTCAATCAGGATGCGGCGGCCATGGGTGGCCAGCTGAATACCAAGCTGGGTGGCCTGCAAGGGCCGGTGGCCGCGCAGGAACAGGGGCTTGCCCACCCGCGCTTCCAACTGCGCAAGCGAGCGGGAGACGGCCGGTTGTGCCAGCCCCAACGCTTCGGCCCCCTTGCTGACGCTGCCGGCATCAACCACGGCGGCCAGCTGGATAAGGTGGGTCTCGCTCAATTTCATAACAAAGTGGTATATAGACACCCGTGATCGTTATCAACCAAGCCGACAGTGCCGATTAATCTTCAGCTACCGGGGGGGAGATCGGGAATGGACGGACGGCCAGCCGTTGGCAGGGACAGCAGTGTTGCCGCAGCACTTCAGGCACGGCTGCAAGTGTCCAGCCCTGACCGGCTGAAGCTGGCGGTCGGGTCGATCCTTGGCCACGCCTTCGCCGTGCTAGACGACCTGAAGCCAACGGAAGCCGAGTTTGAGCAAGTTCTGCAATTCCTGACCGATGTCGGCTATGCCACCGACGCACGGCGGCAGGAATGGGTGCTACTGGCCGATATCTTCGGCTTTTCCGATCATGTCGCCGGTTGCAGCGCCCGCGGCAATCCTGCTGCCACACCCTCTACGCTTGCCGGGCCCTTCTACCGCCCGGACGCCCCGCGCATGGACCATGGCGCGAATATCTGCCGCGATGGTGTCGGTCAGCCCTTGACGGTCAGCGGGCGTGTCACGTCGACCTTTGGCCAGCCGATCTGCGGGGCCGAGGTGGACGTCTGGCACGCCAACGCTGAGGGGCGCTACGAAAACCAGGACCCCGATGGCCAGCCCGAACACAACCTTCGCGGCCGGTTCGTGACCGCAGCCGATGGCAGCTTTGCGTTCCGCACCGTGCGTCCTGGCGGCTACGCTCTGCCTGACGACGGTCCGGTCGGGCGGCTGGCACGGCGGCTGGGCCTGTCGCTGGACCGCCCCGCGCACCTGCATTTCGCGGTCACCGCCCCCGGCCACCACCGGCTGGTCACCGCAATCTTTGACGGCAGCGACAGTGCCATCAACTGCGATGCCCTTTCTGCCGTCAAGCCCGCGTTGATCGGAACCCTTCGGCCCGAAGCGGCCGGCCATTCCCTTGACGTGGCGTTGGTCCTGTCGCCGGACGCCACATCCAAACCCAACCCATCACCGAAAGGATGACCCCCATGGCCCTGGTTTCCGGCTATCACCACCTGACGATGAGCACGCATGGCGTGCAGGAAGATTTCGACTTTTACACCAAGACGCTTGGCCTGCATTCGGTCAAGCGCACGGTGCTGTTTGACGGCACCGTGCCGGTCTATCACCTGTACTACGGCTCGCCCAATGGCGACGCCTCGACCATCATCACCACGTTTCCGTTCAAGAAACCCGGCATCTACGGGCGGCGCGGCAGCAACCAGACCCGCACCATCATGCAAGCCATCCCGATGGGTGCGGCCAGCTTCTGGCTGGACCGGCTGAACCGCATGGGCGTGCCTGCCACGATGGGCGACCGTTTCGGCCTGACCCGCGTCCTGTTTGACCACCCCTGCGGCATCCCACATGAGCTCGTCGAAAACCCCGGCGATACGCGCAAACCCATCACCAACGCCGCCCAGGGGATTGCTGAAGCGCACGGCATCCGTGGCATCTTCGGCGGCACGGTCGCGGTGATGGACGCCTTCGCGATGGAAGAGTTTCTGGACCACGGCATGCAATTTCGCCGCGAAGCCAGCGATGAAACCGGCAGTCTCTGGGTCTTGCCGGAAAACGACGGCCTGCATTCGGTGATCGAACTTGTGGTCGACAAGGGTCCGCAGGGCACCTGGACGCTTGCGGGGGGCACGGTCCACCATCTGGCCTTCAACACCGGAAACGAGGAAAACCAGATCGCCCTCAAGGCCCGGCTGGAAGGCATGGGCTATACCGACGTGAGCGAGCAGAAGGACCGCAACTACTTCAAGTCGATGTACATGCGGTCCCCCGGCGGGGCGCTGTTCGAACTTGCGTGGACGGTCCCCGAAGGCTGGGCCAAGGATGAGCCCGCCGATGCCATCGGCCAGTCGCTGGTCTTCCCGCCATGGTTCGAAAACCGCCGCGCCGAACTGGTCGCCGGGCTGGAGCCTGCAAACTTCTGATGCCGGGGATCGTCGACATCCAGCGCGCGGGCGCGACGGCGGACCGGGCAAGGGTGCTGTGCATCCTTGCCCATGGCCGCAACCAATCGCCCGAGGCGATGGAGACGGCGGTCGT
>JANPJU010000026.1:0-23459 GCA_031425675.1 Paracoccaceae bacterium
GCTTGATCGCCAGCGCCGCAAGGTCGGGGTCGTAAAGTGAGCCTTCGGCCATCACCCGGTTGACCGCCAAAGCCATCTGTTCGCGGATCTGGGCGATGGACAGCGCTGGAACCGTGGGGTCGCCACGGCGTTCCTCGGCCAACCAGGCATGGGCGTTGTCGATGGCGCGTTCGCCACCCTTGACGGCGACATACATCAGATCTTCTCCACGCGGGTGGACCTTGGCAGCCCGGCCAGCCGGTTGCCAAAGGTGAACAGACAGTCGAACCCAAGCGGGAAGAGCGCCCGGTTGGCATGGAAGGCGGCGGTTTCGGGCAAGGACAGCCAGGTGGCCAGCGCTATGCCGGGGCCGGTCAGAGCCGGGCCATGGTTGGTAAGGCGGTCCACCTCGACGATCAGGGTGGCCGACCGGTCGGGGTAATCCGGCTGGCCGATCTTGAAGCGGGTGACGGGTTGCAAAGCCGCCCATGTGCCAAGGGCAAAGCTGGCGTCTTCGGCCGCGACAAGCGGCGCGCCGATGTGAAACGCCACCCAGTCGCGCACCGGCTGGCAGTCAGCGGCCCCGGCAAGGTGGAGGGGAGTGGTCGGGTCGGTCAGGGTCAGCAGCGCCACGCCAGCGGCAAGTGACAGCGGCGCGGGCGGCGTGGCACCGTCAACCGTGTGGATGGTGCCGGGGCGGGCCATCGCCTCCAGGATCGCGCGGAAGGCGCGGGCGGATTGCGCGGGGGCGTCCGTGAACCCGCCGGAAAGGGCGTCAGCGTGATGTCTCATGCCTTGCGTCATGCGTTGTCCCCCCGGACCATGGTGAAAAACTCGACCTTCGTTGCGGCGGCCCTTGCGGCGCGGCTTGCCCTTGCCGCGTCGGCTTCGGACTGAAGGGGGGCGATGACGGTCGCCAGAATGGCATCCGCTGCTGCGGTCTGCAGCAAGGCGTCTGCCACCGCCGCCCGCGCGGCATGGGCCTTGTCACGACCCTGCACCCAGGCATGACCAACCGTCCCACAAGCCAGACGGACCGAGGTGCGGGTGACCGTCATTTCCCCCAGATTGAACGGCGCACCCGTGGCCCCGGTGCGCCCCTGGACCATGACGGCCCCGATTTCCGGTGCTCGAAGGATGTCATGCGGCGGCAGGTCGGGCATCAGGGCAGCCAGCCGGGCGGGCGCTGCCTTGGCCAGGGTGGCCATCCAGGCCTTGCGATCAGGGACAGGGGCTTCGGTCATTGGGGTCTCGACATCTTTGAGGCTCAACATCTTTTCAGGGTTGTCTAGCCGCCTATACAACTATACAAATCATACGCGATACAAGTCAGCTGGCCAACCGAAGAGTTGTGAATTTTTGATGACGGGGAAAGATCTTGGCCTCAAAGGCGCTTTGGTCCAGCATCGCTGAGACGTTGACCGCCGAAATCGGTGCCGGGCATTACCGCCCGGGCGACAAGCTGCCCACCGAGGCGGCCCTTGCCGCACGGTTTGGCGTCAACCGGCACACGGTGCGTCATGCTTTGGCCTCGCTGGCCGAGGCGGGGTCTGTCCATTCGCGGCGAGGGGCGGGCGTGTTCGTGACCCTGCGCCCGACGGATTATCGGCTGGGGCGGCGGGTGCGGTTTCATCAAAACGTGCTGGCGGCAGGGCAGACCCCGTCACGCCGGATCACTCGGATAGAGACCCGTCCTGCCGACGCCGAGGAAGCGCGCGCGTTGCGGCTGCGGCCAGATGCGGCGGTGCATGTGGTTGAGGGCATTTCGTTGGCCGATGACCAGCCACTTGCGGTGTTCCGGTCCATCTTTCCTGCCGAACGCCTTCCCGACCTGCCGCGCGCATTGCGCGAGGCGGGGTCGATCACCAAGGCGCTTGGCGCAAGTGGCGTGGCCGATTACACGCGCGCCGAGACGCGGTTGACCGCCCAGATCGCCGACCCGGTGCAGGCGCTGGCCTTGCACCTGCGACCCGGTTCGGCGGTGCTGCGGACGGTGGCGGTGAACGTGGATGCGGGTGGGGTGCCGGTGGAATTGGGCACGACGTGGTTCGCCGGGGACCGCGTGACACTGACGGTTGCGGCGGCAGACGATCAGGCTTGATGCTTTTCCAGAAATGCCTCGGCCGGAAGGGTTCGGAAATCCTGCAATGCCCCTCGCAGGCGCGCATGGTCCCAATCCCACCAGCCAAGGGCAAGCAGCCGGTCAATCACCCCTTGCGAAAAGCGGGGGCGCAGGGGGGTAGCAGGACAGCCGGCCACGATCATGAACGGGGGTACATCCTTGGTCACCACCGCACCGGCGGCGACGATCGCGCCGATGCCGACCGTCACCTCGGGCTTGATGATCGCCCCATGTCCAATCCAGCAATCCGCCCCAAGCGTGGTGCGGCGCGCGGCACGGGCAGCAAAGAAATCCGGGTCATCCGGCGTGTCGGGCCAGTAATAGCTGGAGCGGTACAGGAAGTGGTGCTGGGCGGCATGGGTGAAAGGGTGGTCGGTCGGACCGATCCGCGTCATCGCGGCGATGTTCGAAAAGCGGCCGACGGTGGTGTTGGCGATATCCGCAAAGCGGTCGCAATAGGCGTATTGCTCAAAAGTGGAGTTCACGATGCGGGCGCCTTCGCCAATCTCGGTCCAGGCCGCAAAGCTGGAAGACGCGATCTGCGCCGTCGGATGGATCACGGCACCATTGGGCGACAGGCGCTGGTGTGGCACCGCAGGCTGGTCTTCGGTCGCGGGATCAAGCGGTTGCATTCGGGCCGACATGGTATCCTGACTTTTGGCCGCCGCACACGGGCGCGCCATCCGGGAGTGTGAGGGCGTCGGGCGACAGGGCCTGCGACAAGGCCTGACATGGGTCTGCGCCGCTGGCCCACACCGGCCTTTTGTCAGCGGCGCCCCGATTGCGAACGGTGCGGCGCGGGGACGGTTGCAGGAAAAGGTCGCGGTACCAAGACACAAGGCCATCCTCAAACACGGTCATTCCCCCTTGATCAGCTTGCGTCGCAGCCAGCCAGAGAGGCTGTCCATCAGCATCACCATCAAGACGATGAGGACCATGTAATAGGCCACCTCCTCCCAATCCTTTTGGGTGCTGATCGCCTGGGTCAGCAGGAGTCCGATCCCGCCGCCGACAATGGCACCGATCACGGTGGCGCTGCGGGTGTTGGATTCAAGGTAGTAAAGCACCTGGGACAGCAAGACCGGCGTGATCTGCGGAATGACCCCGAAGCGCGCGCGCAACAGGGCGCTGGCACCTGTGGAGCGGATTCCTTCAACCTGCTTTTCGTCGATATTCTCCAACGCTTCCGAGAAGGTCTTGCCGAATGTCCCGGCATCGGTGATCGCGATGGCAATCGCCCCGGTCATCGGTCCGGGACCGAAAGCGCGCGACAGGATGATCGTCCAGATCAGCCCGTCGACGCCGCGGATGAAATCGAACACCCGGCGGACAGCAAAGCGCAACGGGCCAAGCGGCGTGAAGTTTCTTGCGGCAAGAAACCCCAGTGGCAAGGCGACAAGGGCTGCCGCCGTGGTGCCAAGGAAGGCCATCAGGATCGTCTCGAAAATCGCCCAGGCGACATCACCGTGCCGCCACATCTTGTTCGTCCATATTTCACTGCCCATGTAGGCGAGGTTCATCCGGGCTGGATCAATCCGGTCACCCGTGGTCGCAAGGGCGGCAAGCTGCCCCCAGGACTGGCCGTAAAACGGGCTGTCGAGGGTGAAGAAGAACAGCTCCCACCCTGGTTCGTACCTGAAGGTTTCCACCTTGGAGCGACTGTAATTGAACCGGCCCGCGTCGGTGGTCACGCTGACCTTGTTCTCAGCGACGGATATCCATTCGGGAATCGGCTCTGGGGCGGTCAGCACAGGTTTGCCATCGACCGGGCGAATGTCGATGGTGCCATAGCCCGGCACGACAAAGCGGGCGCCAGCATCGTCGTAGGTGACGATGTGGCCGGTGCCAAGGTCGATGGTGGTGGTGCTGCCCGAAAGGGTCACCCAGTCTGGCACCATACCGTTCGGATAGGTGCCCTTGCCTTCGCCTTCGATGGCTATGGTCACGTCGCCCGACCGGTTGTCGCGGGTGACATGTGTCTTGTGCGACCAGAAGTCGCCCAGCAGGATCGCGGCGTTGTCCAGTCGGGCGCGCTGGACAAGGCCCGCTACGTCAAAGCTGACGGCGGCGTAGATCAGGTAGCACAGGATGACCGCCGGAATGGCCAGGGCCATGCGGCGCTTGCTGGCAAAGCGGCGGGTGATCGTATCCGACAGCGGGGTGGACTGCGTCAGGGAAAGCGCGGTGGCCATGGTTCAATAGCCCCTTACCAGCTTGTGGCGGAAGTGGTCGGAGATCCGGTCGATGACGACGATGGCAGCGAAGAGAAGCAGGAAGATTGCCACCACCTCATCATAGCGACCCTGCCCCCACTGCATCGCAAGTTTCAGATCGTGGCCAATGCCGCCTTCGCCCACGAAGCCCAGAATTGCACTGGCGCGCACGTTGATTTCGAACCGCAGCAGCGCGTAGGACAGCCAGTTCGGCGCCACCTGCGGGATCACGCCCAGCCACATCCGCTGCGACCATGTCGCCCCGACCGAGGCCAGACCTTCGACCGGTTTCAGGTCAGCGTTTTCGGCAACCTCGGAGAACAGTTTGCCCAAGGCACCGCCGGTATGAAGCGCGATGGCGATGACGGCAGGGACCGGGCCACCACCAAGGATGTAGATCAGCATCAGGGCGATCACGATTTCCGGTATGGCGCGCAGCGCGTCCATCGTGCGGCGAAAGACCGGGATCAGCGCGGGCCAGCGGGCAAGGCCGCGTGTGGCCAGAAGCGACAGCGAGACGGCCGCCAATGCACCCAGCAGGGTGGCGACAGCGGCAATGTTCAGCGTCTCGATCAGGGCGGGGATATGGTTCCAGAACAGGCCGGGCAGCAGGGCGCGCTTTTCCCAGGCTTCGGACAGCACTTCGGCCGGGAAGTCGAAAACCTGATGCAGGCCTTCCCAGAATCCGCCGGCGTTGCGGTCATCGGCCAGTACCCAGCCCGAGGACATGAGAGCGACGAAAAGGACGATCAGGATGCCGCCATACATGCGCTTGCGGCGCACCATGTCGAGATAGGCTTCGCGGGTGTTGGTCAGATTGGGGCGCTGGCCCTGCTCTGGTCCGAAGGCGACATCGACCATGGGTTCATCCGGATAGAAGAATGCCGGACCCCGGGGAGCGCGGGGTCCGGCGGACGTGTCGGCTTACATGCCTTCCTGAAGCTTGCGAGCGGCGAGTACGCCTTCGTATTCGGCCTGCGTGACCGGCACGAAGTCTTTCGCGTCACCGGCTGCGACGTTGTAGGCACATTCCGGATCGGTTTCCCAAAGGTCGGCGGTCAAAGCGGTGACCTTGTCCTTGACGTCCTGCGGCAGGGCCTTGCGGACGACCATCGGGCCTTCCGGGATCAGCTTCGAGCGCCAGATTTCGACCAGGTTCGACATGTCGACCAGACCCGCATCAGCAGCGCGGCGGAACGCGCCCGAGTTGTAGCCGTCTTCCCAGTTGCCAAGGCCGTCGGCCCAGGACACGCCAGCCGCGAAGTCGCCGTTGGACACGCCGACGATGGTCTGCTCATGCCCACCGGACATTTTCACTTCCGAAAAGTACTCTTCCAGCTTGCCGTATTTCTCGGTCAGCTCGGCTCCGGGGACAAGGTAGCCCGAGGTGGAGTTCGGATCGGCAAAGGCAAAGGTCTTGCCCTTGGCATCGTCCATCGAGGTGATGCCGCTGTCAGCGCGGGCAAACCCGATGGAGTAATAGCCGGTCGAGCCGTCAACGTTCTGCTTGGTCAGTTTCAGTTCAACCGCTTCCGGGTCGGTCAGGTAAATCTTGGCATAGGCCGAGGCCCCCAGCCACGCATAGTCAAGCGAGCCGCCCAGCAGACCCTGGATCACGCCGTCATAGTCGGCAGGGGCGAAAATCTTGACCGGAACGCCAAGCGCCTCTTCCAGTTTGGCGCGGAAACATTCCTGGTTGGTCAGGCGGTCCTGGGCGTTTTCTCCGCCAAGGATGCCAAGGTTGAATTCGGTGATCGCTTCCTGGGCGAAGGCGGTCGAGGCGAAGACGGCAGTCATCGCGGTGGCGGTCAGCAGCTTTTTCATGGTCTCTCCATGGGTTGCGGGGTTGTTGCGGGTCACGACAGCATCAGGTCCGCATAGGTGCGGTCGGCTGCTGTGTCGGTCGGGATCGAGGTTGAGGTGGCAGCCTCGTTGAAGGTGTCATCCGCGCCATAGATCTCGCGGGCGACCGAGGTGGACAGCTGGTCCGGCGTGCCGTCAAAGACGATGCGGCCGTCGCGCATGCCGATCACCCGGTCGCAGTAGCGGCGCGCGGTATCGAGGGTGTGGAGGTTGGCGATGATCATGCGGCCATCCTCGACATTGATCCGCTTGAGCGTGTCCATCACGACCTGCGCGTTCATCGGATCAAGGCTGGCAATGGGTTCATCTGCCAGGATGATCCTCGGGTCCTGCATCAGGGCGCGGGCGATGGCCACGCGCTGTTGCTGGCCACCCGACAACGCCTCGGCCCGTTTCGGCGCCTGCTCGACGATCCCAAGGCGGTCAAGGATGTCCAGCGCTTTCAGGATGTCGGCTTGCGGCCAGAGGTTGAACATCGTCTGCATGGTCGACCGGCGGTTCAGGATGCCGTGAAGCACGTTCGAGGCCACGTCCATCCGTGGCACGAGGTTGAACTGCTGGAAGATCATTGCGCATTGGCTTTGCCAGGCGCGGGCCCGTGCGCCCTTCAAGTCCAGCACGTTCTGGCCATCGACAAGGATTTCCCCGGCCGACGCGTCGATCAAACGGTTCATCAAGCGCAGGAAGGTGGACTTGCCAGCACCAGAGCGGCCGATGATGCCGACAAAGGCAGGCCCGTCCACGGCAAAGCTGACGTTGTCCACGGCAGCCTTCTGCCCGAACATCCGCGTCACCGATTGGACCTGAAGCATCCCGTCACCCCCGTTTGGCTGGGCGACGATTAGCGGCGCTTCATGACGGCTGTTTCGCGGTTGGATGAAGGTTGCGTAACAGGGTCGGGGTCGAAAAGCCGGCTATGGCGGCGGGATCCGGGTGGCATCCACCGACGCCACCCCTGCCCCATCGCATCAGTTGCTTGCCGCGCCGTGATCACTGTGGCCTTCGGCCGCATGGTCCATGGTGCTGTGGTCCATGCTGTCGCCCTGCCCGGTTGGGGCGTCAACGCTGAACTCGACCTCAACCCGTCCGGCGCGTTCAAAGATCAGGGTGGCCTTGTGCAGCTCGCCCTCGATCAGCGGGGCGGTCAGGCCCATGAACATGATGTGCAGGCCGCCGTGCTGCAGGGTCACCGTTTCGCCGACGGGAATGTCGATCGCGTCGACATGGGTCATCGTGCCCACGCCATTCGCATCGACGCGGCTTTCGTGAACCATGGATTTCGCGGCCAGATCGCTTTCCACGCCAACCAGCCGGTCAGCCTCGCCACCGGTGTTGACGATGGTGAAAAAACCGCCGGCAGCCTTGGCCGAGGCGGAGGGCTGCGGAATGTGGGGGTGCTTGATCTGAAGATCGCCTGCCGTGAAGTCGTGGGCAAGGACCGGCCTGGAAAGGACGGGCATGGCCAGGCAAAGGGCGGCAAGAAGGGTGAGGATCGGTTTCATCGGGAAAGCTCCGTTCAAGGGGAAAAGGTATGGGACATCAGTTGACCAACCGCTTCAGCGGCGGGACGGCAGAGCGGATGACAAGGTCGAGGACCATGAAGGCCAGCATCGTCAGGGCCAGCATCGGAATGGCAAATGACAGCGCCAGCGTGATCAGGATCGCGCCCTTGGCATGAGGCACATTGGCTGGCCGGGGCGGCACAGCAAGCCGCTTGCCGGTGCTGGGGCGCTTGACCGACATCACCGCGCCCGAGACGGACATCAGGATGATGGCAAGGCAAACGGCGGTGTTCAGGGCAAGGTTCCAGACCTCAAGGTCACCCTTATGAAAGGCGATGCCCCAGGCCATGGCCATGGCGTAGAACAAATATTCGGCATAGCGCACATCGGGCTGCGCGTCGCCGGTGAACTGGTCGATAGGGATGGTGCGGTCAGCTGACGGGTCCGGCCCGTCGGGCGACATGCTGGCATGGCTGATGGTCCAGACGCCGTCTTCATCTGCGGGCAGGTTCAGTTGAACGCGGCTGTCAACATAAAGTCTGGCGGCAAAGCCAACGTTTGCGGCAAAACGCGTCACGCTGTCGATGGTGACCGCCCCGGTGATTGCGGTTGTCCTTGCAAGCGAGCCGGGCAAGGGCAGCAGCGTCTGTTCCGACATCCACGGCACCACTTTCGCATCGCCATGGTTCATCTTGGCGCGGGTGGCATCGGACAGGGCGACCGCGTCCCATTCCTCGGCCGGGAAGGTGTTCCATGCCCGGACAGACTTCGTGCCCCAAAGCCCGGCCCAACTGAGGCCCGAGATCAGGAAGAGCACGAGCAACAGGCTGACCCAAACCTCCACCGCGACAAGCAGCGATTTCCAGAAGGCACGGCTTTTGGCGACGGTCTGGACGGTCAGGCCTTTGCGCCAGCCGCGCCCGTTGCGGGGCCAGTGCAGGTAGATGCCCGTGACCGTAAGGAGAAGGGCAAGGATGGCCGCCGCCTCGACCAGCCAGTTGCCAGTTTTGCCGATCAAGAAGGTGCCGTGGACTACGATGGCCCCGTCGCCGTTCAGACCGGCAATCGAGGCGACCCCCAGCATGATCAGACCTGTTACAGCCAGCATGACAAGGAAAGGAATGACGGAAGGCCCGGCATCAGGATGCCAACGCCAGGCAGCGGGATAAAGGCGGATCGGAGATCGGATTTCGGGGATCATGGGACGCCTGCAGGTGTGCGAAGGGGATCAGGCCCGGGACGGGGCCAAGCGAAAGGGCACTTGGGCGGAATGGGCATGACCGTCGCCAGTCAGACGACGCAGACCTTTACCGCCCGTCAGGCGGTTGGCGGGCCTTGCGGACTGCGCGCGGGGTCAAGAATGCGCGCAAGGGCGCGGCTTTCGCGCGGTGCAACAACCTGAGGGACGAAGGCAAGCTTTAGATCAATCAACATTGGCACAGTTGCGGGCAGGCCCGGTGCAGCGCTGATCTGACAGACGGGGCAATGCAAGGTCCTCTGACCGTCGCCGTCAAGATCGCTGGCGCAAAGGTCGGCCAGGGTCATGCCATTGGCCAAGGCGACGGCCAGACCGCCATCGTCGGGGCTGGGCATCCGGTGCGCAAAAGCGGTCGCGGCCAGCGAGACCGTGATCAGCACCAGCAGCAGCGCCTGCCTGAAATGATGGAAAACCGTGGAGGCCATGCATTGTGGATGGCGCAAGCGGGCGGTCGGGTCAAGCCGTGACGACGGCCTGCGGCAATGCGGTGGCTAAACCGGCGGTTGGCGGGGTCAGGCTGCGGGCAAGGTCGGCCAGACGGTCGGCAAGGGGGTTGGTGCGCCGCCACACCAGCCCGATGGTGCGGCCAGGTCTGGGGCTGGGCAAACGCTGGACGGCGACGGGGGCCGACCGCGCCTCAACCCCTGCGGCCATTTCGGGGATCAGGGTCACGCCGATCCCCGCGCCAACCATCTGAACGAGGGTGGAAAGAGAGGAGCCTTCCATGATCTCACCCGATGGGGTGCGGGGCAGTTTGCACGCGGCGATGGCCTGATCGCGGAAGCAATGCCCCTCTTCCAGCAGCAAAAGCGGCATGGTGGCAAGGTCTGACAGCGTGGGAACTGGAAGGGTGGCGTCTGACAGGGGGCGGACGAGGAGGAACTCTTCGTCAAACAACGGGTGTTCGATCAAAGAGGATTCTGACACCGGCAGCGCCACAAGCGCCAGATCCAGACGGCCTTCGGCAAGGTCGCGGACAAGGCGTTGGGTCACCGCCTCACGCGGGCGAAGCTCGAGGTCAGGAAAGTCGTGGCTCAGGCGGCGGATCAGTTGCGGCAGGTAATAGGGCGCGATGGTCGGGATGATCCCCAGCCGCAGCCGCCCCGCAAGCGGCCCGGTCGAGGCGCGGGCCAAAGCAGCCAACTCATCCACCGCGCGCAACACGTCACGCGCACGAACGGCGAAATCTTCGCCCAGCGAGGTCAGGCGGATCTGCCGGGGGCCGCGTTCGGCAAGCGGGGCACCAAGGATATCCTCAAGCTCCTTTATCTGCAGCGAAAGCGCGGGCTGCGAGATGGCAGAGGCTTCGGCCGCGCGGCCGAAATGGCGGTGGCGGGCGAGCGCCTCAAAATACCGCAGGTGCTTCATGGTCAGTTGCGTCATAGGCTTAGCATATCGCGGTGATAGGAAAATGAAAATTCCAATTATCGGTAGGGGGTGGTATCGCTGACGGATGATGCGGCAGTGCGAGTCGTCGGCCCCCGGTTTCGGACGTGGCCGGATTGGTAACTTGCATGCATCCAGCCAGACAAGGAGAGCAAGATGGACGGCAACGATACACCCCGGTCGGGCAAATGCCCGGTGGCGCACGGCGCAATCACCACGACCGAAAACACGGTGATGGACTGGTGGCCAAAGTCGCTCAACCTCGACATCCTGCACCAGCATGACACCAAGGTGAACCCATTGACCGGGTTCAGCTATTCCAAAGAGGTCACGAAGCTGGACTTCGAGGCGCTGAAGCGCGACATGATCGCGCTGATGACCGACAGCCAGGACTGGTGGCCGGCGGACTGGGGCCATTACGGCGGCCTGTTCATCCGCATGTCGTGGCACGCGGCAGGCACCTACCGCATGGCAGATGGCCGTGGCGGGGCCGGAACCGGCAACCACCGCTTTGCGCCCCTGAACAGCTGGCCGGACAACGCCAACCTTGACAAGGCCCGCCGCCTGCTATGGCCCCTTAAGAAGAAATACGGCAACAGCCTTAGCTGGGCCGACCTGATGGTTCTGGCCGGGACCGTGGCCTACGAATCCATGGGTCTGAAGACTTTCGGCTTCGGCTTTGGCCGAGAAGACATCTGGGCCCCGGAAAAGGACATCTGGTGGGGGTCGGAAAAGGAATGGCTGACAGATCTGCGCTATCCGTCGAAGGAAGACCGCACGTCGCTGGAAAACCCGCTTGCCGCCGTGGTGATGGGCCTGATCTACGTCAACCCGCAAGGTGTGGACGGTGTGCCAGACCCGCTGCGGACCGCGCATGACGTGCGCGAAACCTTTGCCCGTATGGCGATGGACGACGAGGAAACCGTGGCGCTGACCGCCGGCGGGCATACCGTCGGCAAGGCGCATGGCAACAACAACGCCGCCCTGATCGAGGCCGAGCCGGAAGGTGCGGCGCTTGAAGAAGGTGGCCTTGGCTGGAACGTCCACGCCGCCCGCTCCATCGGGCGCGACACCATCACCTCGGGCCTTGAAGGCGCGTGGACGGCCAACCCGACGGTGTGGGACAACGGCTATTTCGACCTGCTGCTCAAGTATGACTGGGAGCTGGTGAAGTCGCCCGCGGGTGCCTTCCAGTGGCAGCCGATCAACATCGACCCCGCGGACATGCCGGTGGACGTGGAGGATCCGACGATCCGCCGGATGCCGATGATGACCGATGCCGACATGGCGATGAAGATGGACCCGGCCTACCGCGCCATCAGTGAGCGGTTTGCCAAGGATCATGCGGCGTTCAGCGATGCCTTTGCCCGCGCCTGGTTCAAGCTGACCCACCGCGATATGGGGCCAAAGGTCCGGTATCTGGGGCCATGGGTGCCGCAGGAAGACCTGATCTGGCAAGACCCGGTTCCGGCGGGGTCCACATCTTGGGACGTGGCGGCCGTGAAGGCGAAGATCGCGGCCAGCGGCCTATCGGTTGCCGACATGGTGGCGACGGCCTGGGACTCGGCCCGCACCTTCCGCGGGTCGGATAACCGGGGTGGGGCCAACGGTGCCCGCATCCGCCTTGCTCCACAAAGGGATTGGGAGGGCAACGAACCCACCCGTCTGGCGCGCGTCCTGTCCGTGCTTGAACCGATCGCCATGGCGGCTGGCGCGTCGCTGGCCGATGTTATCGTGCTGGCGGGCAACGTCGGCGTCGAACACGCGGCGAAGGCTGCGGGCTTTGATGTGAGCGTTCCGTTCCATTCTGGTCGTGGCGATGCCGCGGCGTCCGAGACCGATGCCGACAGCTTTTCGGTGCTTGAGCCGGTGGCGGATGGGTTCCGCAACTGGATGAAGAAGGACTATGTTGTCACGGCCGAGGAGCTTCTTCTGGACCGCGCGCAGCTGATGGGCCTGACGGCGCATCAGATGACCTGCCTGATTGGCGGGATGCGGGTGATTGGAACCAACCATGGCGGCACTGGACACGGTGTGTTCACCGACCGTGTGGGCGCGCTGACCACCGACTTCTTCACCGGGCTGACCGACATGGCCTACAAGTGGGTGCCGAAAGGCACCAACCTGTATGAGCTGACCGACCGCAAGACCGGGGCGGTGAAGTGGACGGCCACGCGGGCTGACCTCGTGTTCGGGTCCAACTCCATCCTGCGGGCCTACGCCGAGGTTTATGCCCAGGACGACAACGCGGGCAAGTTCGTCCACGATTTCGTCGCCGCCTGGGTCAAGGTCATGGAAGCCGACCGCTTCGATCTGCGGGCCTGAACGCGGGTGCCATGAAAAGGATACGGCCCGGGCAGTGCGCCCGGGCCGATTTCATTTTTGACACTCGTGAAACTGGTCCACTTCAGTTGTCTGCGCCGTAGAAGGCGGCGCCTGATTGGACAGCGATCATGTCGCGGGGGGCAAAGACCACGACCAACACACCCAGATACACGACAAGGAACAGGGCAACGGCGCCGTAAGTCCGTTTTGATCGGGGGCGCGAAGACAGAACTTCGGGCATTTCGGGCTCTCCTCATGTGGCAGCGACTCGGGTCCGACGGGTGGAAGATACCACCGCAAGCTGTGACGCGGTTTCCAGAGTTTCGCGCGTCGGCAGAATATCTTCCCGCTGGAGGGCTATTCCAGCGGAAAACCGCGCGCCAAGACGGCGCTTCAGCGGCTGCAGCGGAAGTCCTTCCGCAGTGCAGCAAACCGTGCAGGTTCAGGGATCAGGCCCGGACGCCCGAGAAGCGGGTCTGCCAGTCGACACGCTCTTCATCGGTGATCTTGCGGAACAGGTTTTCCGGCACGGTGAAAGCATGGCCCGCAGGCAGCGTTCGCATCGCGGCCGAGATGTCGTGCGGCCAGCTTGCGTCATTTGTGCCCATGGCGGCCAGCATGGTTGCCGCCGCATCCGGGATGAACGGCGACGACAGAACCGCGTAAACCCGGATCAGGTTCAGCGAAAGCCGAATGATGGCCTGCGCCTGCTCTGGGTCAGTCTTTACGGCCGACCATGGCGCGGCAGCCTGCAGGTATTCGTTACCGATGACCCAGATCGCCCGAAGTTCGGCCGCGGCCTTGCGCACCTCCATCGCTTGCATCAGGCGCGTATAGTCAGCGATTCGCGCGCCAAGGTCGGCGATCAGCGCGGTTTCCAGAGGGCCAAAGTGGCCGCCCGCGGGGATGTCGTTCCCGAACTTGGACACGGCGAACTTGGTCACGCGGCTGACGAGGTTGCCAAGGACATCGGCCAGATCCTTGTTCACGGCGGTCTGGAAGTTTTCCCAGGTGAATTCGGAGTCGCTCGATTCCGGCGCGTGCGACAGAAGCCACCAGCGCCAGTAATCGGCGGGCAGGATCGACAGGGCCTGATCCATGAACACGCCCCGGCCTTGGCTGGTGGAAAACTGGCCACCGTCATAGTTGAGGTAGTTGAAGGACTTGAGGTAATCGACCAGCTTCCACGGCTCGCCCGACCCAAGGATGGTGGCGGGGAAGGACAGGGTGTGGAAGGGCACGTTGTCCTTGCCCATGAACTGGAAGTAGGTGACGTCTGCCGCGCCTTTGTCGGTGCGCCACCAGCGTTCCCATGCGCTGTCCGGTTTTCCGTGGGCGTCGGCCCATTCGGCGGTGGCGGCGATGTATTCGATGGGGGCGTCGAACCAGACGTAGAATACCTTGCCCTCCATCCCCGGCCAGGGCTGGTCGCCCTTGCGCACCGGGATGCCCCAGTTGAGGTCACGGGTGATGCCGCGATCCTGCAAGCCGTCGCCGTCGTTCAGCCATTTCTTCGCAATGGAGGTGGTGAGGATCGGCCAGTCATGCTTGCTGTCGATCCAGGCCTCCAGCTTGTCGCGCAGGGAACGTTGGCGCAGGTAGAGGTGCTTGGTTTCCCGCACCTCAAGGTTGGTGCTGCCGGAAATCGAGGAGCGCGGGTTGATCAGGTCGGTCGGGTCAAGCTGCTTGGTGCAGTTTTCACACTGGTCGCCGCGTGCGGCTTCATACCCGCAGTTCGGGCAGGTGCCGGTGATATAGCGATCCGGCAGAAAGCGGTTGTCGTCGATCGAGAAGACCTGCTTTTCCGACACTTCCTCGATCAACCCATTCTCGGCCAGCTTCCCAGCGAAATGCTGGGTGAGACGGTGGTTGCGCTGGCTGGAGGAGCGGCCGAAATGGTCGAAGGACAGGCGGAACCCGCGCGCAATCTCGGCCTGCACGGCGTGCATTTCGGCGCAGTAGTCGGCGACGGGTTTGCCGGCCTTGGCGGCGGCAAGTTCCGCAGGGGTGCCGTGTTCGTCGGTGGCGCAGATGAACATCACCTCATGCCCCAGGGCCCGGTTGAAGCGGGCGAACAGGTCGGCGGGCAATTGGCTGCCCACCAGATTGCCCAAATGCTTGATCCCGTTGATGTAAGGGATGGCGGAGGTGATGAGAATCCGGGCCATGGGCACACCTTTGCTGAACTCAGCGCCCGTTTAGCGCATGGTGCGGCAAAGGGCCAGCGGGTCAGGCGCGGCCGCGGATTATCCGGGTCAGGGTGCCATCACCCTCCATCTCGCGTTTCAGGGCGGCCAGCATGTGCAACAGGATCAGGCCGAAAAGCACCTTGGTCAGGACGCCGTGGACGGCGAACCAGAACGCCTCGCCCGCCTCGGACACCTCGACCAAGGGTGGCACTGTCCAGCGGTCGGCGATCATCACGTCGATGCCCGTGGCCGAACTGCCCGCCCAGCCGGACAGTGGAATGGCTATCAACAGGGCATAGAACGCCCAATGCACCACGCGCGCAGCCCAGAAGGCCGGGCCGTTCGGCCCCATGGGGTGGGGCGGTGGACTATAAAGATGCCAGCCGATGCGGGCAAGGATCAGGGCCAGAATGCCAAAGCCCAGCGTCTTGTGCAGCCCGTAAAGCCAGAGGTTGGCAAGGCCGGGGGCCATCTCCTCGATCCGGTTGCCAAGGGCAAGCTGGCCGATGACCAGAAGCATCGTGCCCCAGTGGATCACGCGTGTGACAAGGCCAAACTCGGCAGGTCCGTTGCGCAGGGCCATGGCCTTAGCCTTTCGCGTCGATCCGGGCGGTGATCACGATCCGAACCTCATCGCCCACCATGTCGGACCAGCCGGTGGCACCAAAGTCGCTGCGGTTCACCTGGCCTGTCAGGCGCACTGTCAGATGGTCAAGGTCATCTGCCGCGCTGCCGTTCGGGCGGAAGATTTCGGCGCGCAGGGTCACGGGCTTTGTCACCCCCCGGATCGTCAGATTGCCCGCGACATCTGCCCCATCGCCCGCCTGACGGACCGAAGTTGACGCAAAGATCATCCGGGGGTGGGCCTTTGCGTCCAGCACCTTGGGGCCTTTCAGTGCCTGTGCGGCAAAAGGAAAACTCGCCTGCGCGCCGGTGACGTCAAGCTCGACCGCGACGGTGCAGTTGCGCAGGTTGTCAAAGTCCAGGCTCAGGTCGGCAACCCGCAGCGGGATTGACCCGTTGATCTTGTCGGGACCGAAATCGGTTTCGAACGCCACAGTCGACTCCGTGGGGTCCAACACATAGGGGATGACGACCGCCTGCGCGGCGGCAGGGGCCAAAAGCGTGGCCATCAGCAGCAGGACGGCAGATGTGCGCATCGGTCTCTCTCCCCCGGTTTTAGCAGATATAGCACGCGGATGGCCTTGGGCATAATCAAGCCCCCGTGCTGAAACGTGCCCGTGCTGAAATTAGCGCAAGAAGGACGGTGTCTGGGTGGGGGCTGGATCCAAAGGCGCTTAAACCGCCGGACCCTCAAGCGCCCGGCCTTCCAGCACCTCGCCGCCTTGCGGACTGCGCAGCAGGGTCCAGGCGGCGGGCGGGGCCAGCCTGGCGCGCAGGCGGGTCAGGGTCCAGGCCCCATCATCCGACCACAGAAGCGACCGGCTGGGTGTAGGGGCCATGTGCCAGCGGCTTTCCACCCCTTGCGCACCGCCCTGCCCCGGCGACAGGATCAGGCCAAGGGGCGCGATCGTCCCGTCACAATGGGCGGCCTGACTGCCAGCCTCGGCGGCAAGGTGCAGACGGCGGATCGGGGTCAGGCCGGGGGGGGTCAGCACCTCGGCCACCACAAGGGGGGCGGCACCTGACCGCAGCGCCTCTTCCATCGCCCAAAGGAGGGCATCATCGCGTGGGGCGGTGGCCAAAATCAGCCGCGCGGGGTTGGCCATCGGTTGCATCCCCGCGGCGTTCAGCCGGTCCGACAGCCAGCCGGGGCGAATCCAGATCACCGGACCTTGGGTCTTGCCCATGACAAGCGCGGCCAGCATCAGCCGCGCGGGGCCACAAAGTTCGTGCACCCGGCCCCGGCGCAGGGCCAGGTCACCGACCAGCGGTTGCAGGTCCTGCGGCCGGGCCGGGCCAAGGCTGTGACCAAGGGTGTGAACGGGGAGACTCATGCCCAAAACTGTAGTTTGTTCGCGTAATGTTCTCAAGTGTGGCCCTTTGCCCGGCCAACAATCCGGCCTAGTTTGCCGCAGGGCAGCAATGGGCTGCCGGCAGACCCCCGGAGGCGCGATGAAGACCCTGAACCTTGGCAAGACCGGCCTGACCGTATCCGAGCTTTGCCTTGGCACGATGACATGGGGCACCCAGAACACGGAAAGCGAGGGCCACGCGCAGGCAGACCTGGCGCTGGAGACGGGCGTGACCTTCTGGGACACCGCCGAGATGTACCCGACGAACCCGGTGCGCAGCGAAACCGTGGGCCGGACGGAAGAAATCATCGGGTCATGGCTGGCGGCACGCGGCGGGCGTGACCGGGTGCAGATCGCCACCAAGATCACAGGCAAGGGCCAGATGGTGCGCCCCGGCCAGCCGATCAGCGGGGCCACGATGCGCGCGGCGGTCGAAGGGTCCTTGCGGCGGATGGGGACCGATTACATCGACCTTTACCAGCTGCATTGGCCGAACCGGGGCAGCTATCACTTCCGTCAGGCCTGGCGCTATGCCCCCACCGGCACCGACAAGGGGCTTGAGACCGCGCACATGACCGACATCCTGACCACGGCGCAGGCGCTGGTCACTGAGGGCAAGATCCGCGCCATCGGGCTTTCCAACGAAAGCGTCTGGGGGGCGGCGCGCTGGCTGCATTTGGCCGACAGTCTGGGATTGCCGCGCATGGCAAGCGTTCAGAACGAATACAGCCTCCTGTGCCGCCAGTTCGATACCGACTGGGCCGAGCTTAGCCTGATCGAGGACATGCCGCTGCTGGCGTTCTCGCCCCTCGCCGTGGGGCTCTTGTCGGGGAAGTATGCGGGTGATGTGACGCCGGAAGGCACCCGCCGCGTCCACACCCCTGATCTTGGCGGGCGGGTCACGCCACAGGTCTTTCCGGCGGTGGCGGCCTATATGGGGATTGCGGCGCGCCATGGGCTGAACCCCTGCCAGATGGCGATTGCCTTTTGCCTGTCGCGCCCGTTCCGCACGATCCCGATCATCGGGGCCACCACGCTGGACCAGCTGCGCACCAACATCGGCGCGGCGGACGTGACCCTGTCCGAGGCGGTGCTGACCGAGATAGCGGAAACCCACCGGGCCTTTCCGGCACCCTATTGAGGGGGCTTGCGGGATGGGGCGGATCACGTCACTGCTGGGCACGTCCCCGGAGAGCCTGATGCCGCGCCCTGCCCACCGCCTTTTCCCGCTTGGAAATGTCCAGATCATTGCCCTGATCGCGACGATGCTGGTCGCGGGCTGTCAACTTGGTCAGCAAGGCGGGGGTGCGGCCGCAAAGGGCGACGTGACGCCAAATGCCGTGACAGGCGACGCCATCGAAGTGATGGCACTGGATGCACAGCCGACGGGTACCCCTGCCAACGGCGACATACCGCAAGCCGGGGCTGACACCGGCATGGATACAGGGGCCGCCGATGACGCGGCCCCGCCGCAAACCATCGACCCGGCTGCAGGTGCTGCGGCCTTGGACCCTGCGGCAGACCCTGCCCCGCAACCCGATGTCGCCCCGGTCGCGGAAACCCCCGTTGATCCTGCTGCGACCACCCCGGTTGCACCCAAACCCGAGCAGCAGGTGCTGTGCGAAAAGCGTGGCGGAAGGTGGTCTGGCGTCGGCTCTGGCATCTTGCGCATCTGCGTCTATCCCACCCGCGACGATGGCAAGCAATGCGACCGCGAAAGCGACTGTGAGGGGGTCTGCCTTGCCCGGTCCCGCACCTGCGCGCCGGTCGATCCGCTGTTGGGCTGCAACGAGATCTTGCAGGACAATGGCGCAAGGGTGACCCTGTGCATCGAATAGTCCTGGGCCTTGCGCTGGCACTTTCAGCCTGTGCCGCAGCTCCCCCGCCCATGGTGGCCTTTCGCAGCGCCAACGCTCCGATCTGGTCCGCCGCCGCCTTCCAGCCGGCGCAGATTGTCGGACGGTGGCAGCAGCTAGCGGCCTATCAAGCCTTGGCAAGCGCGGACTGCGGCGCGGGGGGGCTGGAGTTTCGGCCAGCGTCGGGCGGTCTGGCGGTCGAAGGCGTCTTGTGCCTGAACGGCGCAGCGCGGAAGATTTCGGGCCTGGCAAAACCGGCAGGACCGGGCCGTCTGGCGGTTGAGGGCGAAGCGGACTGGTGGGTCCTCTGGGTCGACAGCGGGTATCGGACGCTGGCCATTGGCACCCCATCGGGGGCCTTTGGCTTTGTCCTTGACCGGGGGGCCGGCGCGCCGGACCGGCTGACCGCGGCCCGCGAGGTGTTCGACTTCAACGGGTACGTCGCAGGTGCCTTCAGGGCGTTCTAGGCCCTTACCGCACCCGGTCACACAGGCGCTGCAGGTGACCCGCCATGTCACGGGCGCCCACCTCGGCTTCACGCACCAGAAGGTCAAAGTGCTGGGTGATCGTTTCCACCCGGGCCGAGTCGCGGAACGCGAGGTAATGGCGGCCAAGGTAGATCACCGCCAAAAGGGGGCCGAAAACGGTGATCGGAGCTGAAAACAGTCGTCGTGCATCGAAAAGGCACAGCCGAAGCGACGGGTAAAGCTGGTCGCACAGCGTCATCAGGTGGCGCAACTGCTGCAGGCGCAGATCGACCGGCAGGCCTTCGTAATAGCCGGAGCCAGTCGCGAAGGCCGTCAGTTCATGCACCGGAAGGGCAATTTCGTAGTCCGACCCTGCGCCGCGCATCCATTTCAAGCGGTCCTCGAATGCGCCGATGGCCTGTTCAGCCGTGCGGCCAAGCTGGGGCTCATACTCCCATTCCACCACGCTGCGGATCTTCAGCATGTCGGGCAGCGTGGCCGGGACGTGGCGGATCTTGTAGCCCGCCGCCTCTTGGTGCCAGCCAAAGATACGCTCGTCGATCAACGCGCGCGGCGCTTCGGTCAATGACAGGGACGCGGCCATCAGGTCGGCGATCGGTTCGGGGCGGCCTGACAGGCCCAGAAGCCAGTCAGCACTGATGCCAAGCGCGCGCGCGCAATCGGCAGCAAGCTGGGCGTTGGGCAGCCGCGTGCCGGGCTGCAACAGCGCCGAGATGGTGGAGCGGTCCACACCAGTCAGCCGGGCCAAGGCGGCCTGGGTGACGCCTCGTCCCTTCATCGCCTCATCCAGACGGGCGCGAAAGACCGGTGCGCGGTCACGCTTGTCCAGTTTATCCATCATGTGTCCTGTTTTCCAAACAGAGGTAAGGTTTCGTTGACATTATCCTGAATTCCCCCGTAAGGCACGCTCTGATAGCGTTACGAGACATTTACCTGATCGGGCATGATCTTGCACAACACACAACGGCCGGAAAATCGGCTTGGTTCCACAGCCGTCGAATGGCCGACGCTCTTGGTGTTTCTGGCGACCTATGGGCTGTGGGCGGTTGCCACCGCGCTGTTGTGGCAAGTGTCGCCGGTGCTGTCGGTGATCGTGGCGGCGCTGGCCATCGCGCAGTATTCCTCACTGACGCATGAGGTGCTGCACTGCCACCCGTTCCGCAACCAGACCCTGTCCGAGGCGCTGGTCCTGCCCGGCCTTACGGTCTTTGTGCCTTACCTTCGGTTCAAGGACCTGCATTTGCAGCATCATTTCGACCCGGCCCTGACCGACCCCTATGATGACCCGGAGTCGAACTTTCAGGACCCGGCGGTCTGGGCGCGGCTTTCTGCGCCAGTAAAGGCCGCGCTGCGGTTCAACAACACGCTGGCGGGGCGGATGCTGCTGGGCCCGGCAATTTCGATCTGGGCGCTGGTGACGGGCGACACAAAGGCGGCGCTGCGGGGGAACCAGCGGGTGATGCTGGCCTGGGGCCTGCATCTGCCGGGGGTGGCGATGGTGGTCTGGTGGTTGCTGGCAGTGGGAACCATGCCGCTTTGGGCCTATCTTGTCGCAGCCTATCTGGGGTGGAGCCTGCTGAAGATCCGCACCTATCTGGAGCACCGCGCGCATGAGGCGGCACGCGCGCGGACCGTGGTGATCGAAAGCCAGGGGCCACTGTCATTGTTGTTCCTGAACAACAACTTCCATGTCGTCCACCACATGCACCCGAATGTGTCGTGGTATCGTCTTCCTGCGCTGTATTTCGGCAACCGCGAGCATTACCTGCGCCGCAATGACAGCTATCTGTATCGCAACTACGGTGAGATTTTTCGCCAGTTCCTGTTCCGCGCCAAAGATCCGGTGCCGCACCCGATCTTCCCGGTCGACAAGGGCGGTGTGCTAGAGCAGTCGGCGGAACTGCGGGGTGGTGCCGGAATTGTCGAAGAACGGCACGCCGGGCTGGTCACCGCCCGTCACTAAAGCGGCGACCTCTGCCAGCACCACCTCGGTGATGAAGGGCAGGTCCAGCGCGCGGGCGTCGGGCAAGGGCAGCCAGCGCAGGTGGGCAAGTTCGCCGGACGCGGCCGTAAAATCCTGCGGATCATCTGCCAGACAGGCGGCATCGGCCAGCAAGAACCGCGCGTCGAAGCGGCGGCTGCGGCCGGGGGGCGTGATCGCCCGGAACACAAAGCGAAGTGCTGGATAGGTTGCGGGAAGGAGGCGCAGGCCGGTTTCCTCCTCCAACTCGCGCAGGGCGGCGGCGACAAGGACATTCGGCGCAGGCGCATCGGCATCGGCCATCAGGCCAAGGCGGTTGGCGCAAAGGTCTGACAGATGGCCCGCAAGCGGCATGGCATGATCATCGGGATCAACCGCGCCACCGGGAAACACGAATTTCGACGGCATGAACACCGCCCCTGCCCCGCGCTGTCCCATCAGAACCTCAGGTCCCGAAGGCCCCTGACGCCAAAGGATGACGGTTGCAGCGGGGCGGATCGGTTCAGACATCCGGGGCCGGACCAAAACCATGCATCCGCTTGGCCCATTGAAAGGCAACCATAGCCCCCTTCAACCTTGGCAGCAGATACAGTGACAGTGCCACAGTCGCGAAAGAAAACGCCAGTGCCAGGATCAACGGTTCGGGCCGCCAGGTCGAATAGACGAACAACAAAAGCGGGGCCAGGATATGGCCCACGATCAGGATCGTAAGGTACGCCGGGCCGTCATCGGCGCGCTGGTGGTGCAGCGGCTCGGCGCAGACCGGGCAGGCATCGCGCACCTTGAGATAGCCGCGCATCATCGGGCCAGCCCCGCAGTTCGGGCAGCGCCGCCGCCAGCCGCGCAGCAACGCCGGGCGCAGCGGGCGGTCATCGTGATCGGAAAGGGCGACGGTCGGGGACATTTCGGCAAGGTGCATCGGCAGGACTTTCGGCCAGTCAGGGGCAGTCGAGACCATGCGCCAACCCATCCGGCGCGACAAGGGGCAGCGGCCCGCCCGTGTCGCCATGTCGCGAGTGCGGATCATTCGACTGGGCTTCAGATCTTGACCTGAAAATCCGCGACGGAAACCGGCGCACCGGCCGTTTACCCATCAGACGGGCCAAGCACATGGCCGCAAACCTGGAGAAGAAAATGACTGGACCGATGAAATCGACCGTTGCCGCACTTGCCCTTCTGGGGGCCGTCGTCGCCTCGGCCACGCTGGCGCAGGAAGGCCCCGGCGGTCCGGGTGGACCGGGTGGCCCCGGCGCAATGCTGATGGAGATGTTTGACGGCATGGACGCCGATGCTGACGGCAAGCTTACCGAGGCGGAACTTGAGGCTCACCGTGCCGCAATGTTCACTGCCGCCGACACCAACTCCGACGGCATGCTGAGCGCCGAAGAAATGTCGGCCCAGCACCTTGCGCGCTTTACCGAAAAGCTGGCCGAACGCACGACAAAGATGATCGAAGACCGCGACAACAATGGCGACGGCAGCTTGTCTTTGGCCGAGGTTGACGAAGGCCCGGGCCAGCGCCACTTTGCCCGGATCGACAGCGACAACGATGGCGCCATTTCCAAGGCCGAGGCGGAAGCGGCGATGGAAAACATGGGCAAACGCAAGCACCGCAAAGGCATGGGTGGCGGGATGGGTGGCGGCGACAACTGACCGGGCCCCACCGCACCCTTTGCGATGCAGCCGCAACGCGATAGACCTGTCACAGGATGACCATGGCCTACGACGCACAGGACACCACCTCGGACGAGGCGCTGATGGTTCTCTATGCCAATGGAGACCGTCGGGCGGCGCGGGCGTTGGCCGAACGGGTCACGCCGCGTGTTCTGGCCTATGCGGCGCGGATGCTGGGCGGAGACCGGGCCGAAGCCGAGGATGTGGCGCAAGAAACGCTGCTGCGGCTGTGGCGCATGGCCCCGGACTGGCGGCAGGGTGAAGCAAAGGTGACGACCTGGGCCTACCGGGTCGCCACCAACCTGTGCATCGACCGGCAGCGGTCACGCCACAGGAAGGGGCAGGTCACGCTGGACGACGCGCCCGATCTGGCCGACGCCGCGCCCAGTGCCGACCAGCGTTTGCAAAACGGACGGCGGGTGGCCGCGTTGGAAACGGCGCTGGCCGATCTGCCGGACCGTCAGCGGCAGGCGGTGGTGCTGCGGCACATCGAGGGGCTGACCAACCCCGAGATCGCCGCTGTGATGGAAATCGGGGTCGAGGCGGTGGAAAGCCTGACCGCGCGGGGCAAACGCGCCCTTGCGGCCGGGCTGTCAGGGCAACGGGATGCCCTGGGATATGAGGATGACGGACATGCAGGATAAGGA
>JANPJU010000027.1:0-4250 GCA_031425675.1 Paracoccaceae bacterium
GGCATAGGCGCCGACCTTGGTCATCACGGCGAACATGGCGGCGACGACGCCGGGCGCGTTGGCATAGGTGCCGGGCAGCCAGAACTGCAAGGGGACCAGTGCGCCCTTGATGGCGAAGACCATGATCAGCATCACGGCGGCCACGCGGACCAGGGCTGCGTCACCGTCCGGCAGGGTGGGCAGTTTCACAGCAAGGTCGGCCATGTTCAGCGTGCCGGTCACCGCATAGACCAGCGCCAGTGCGATCAGGAACAGGGACGATCCGACCAGGTTGAAGGCGACATACTGGATGCCCGCGCGGGTGCGGGTGCCGCCCCCGGCATGGACCATCAGGCCGTAGGACGCGATCAGGAGGACCTCGAAGAACACGAACAGGTTGAAGGCGTCACCGGTCAGGAAAGCCCCGCCGATCCCCATCAGCAGGAACTGCAAAAGCGGGTGGAAATGCGCGCCCTTCCGGTCCCAGCCGGACCCGATGGCGTACAGCACCACGGCCAGTGCAAGGGCAGCCAGAAGGGCGGCCATCATCGCCGACAGCCGGTCAAGCATCAGGACGATGCCGAAGGGGGCGGGCCAGTTGCCCAGGAAATACGCCTCGGGCCCGTGGACCGTGGCGGCCGAAAGCAGCGCCAGCGCGACGGCGTTCAGGGCGAGGGCGGAAGCCACCCCCGCCACGCGCTGAAGGAGCAGATCGCCGCGCATGGTGATGACCATGAGCCCCGCCACCAGCGCGGGCAGGACGACGGGGGCGATGATCCAGTGGCTCATCATGCCCGGTCCTCCGATCCGGTGTCATCGTCGGCCATGTTCACCCGGTCATGCCCGGCCTCAAGATGCCCGCCGATCGCCATGATCATCAGCACCGCCGTCATCCCGAAGGAAATGACGATGGCCGTCAGCACCAAGGCCTGCGGCAGCGGGTCGGCATAGGTGTCGACCGTGCCGATGATCGGGGCGGCGTTAACCGTCAGGCGGCCCGAGGCGAAGATGAACAGGTTGACGGCATAGGACAGGAACGTCAGCCCCAGGATCACCGGAAAGGTCCGCAGCCGCAGCATCATGTAGATTCCGACCGCGGTGAATAGGCCGATGGCCGATGCAACAAGCGCTTCCATCAGCGGTCCCCCTCAGCCAAGGGTTCGCCGGGGTTGATGTCGAAGGCGCGGGTGTTCGCCTCCTCACCCGTGCGCAAGCCAAGGCGGGACAGCGAGGCCAGCGCCAAGAGCACTGCGCCCAGTACGCAGAGGAACACCCCAAGGTCAAAGATCGCGGCGGTGGCGAGTTCAAACTCCTCCAGCGGCCAGAGGTTCACATAGTCGAACCCCGAGGTCAGGAAGGGCTGACCAAAAGCCCAGGCCCCGACCCCGGCGAGGCTGGCGATCAGCACACCCCAGCCGATCAGCACATGATGGTCATAGCGTTGGCGGGCGTGGCTCCACTCATAGCCCGAGGCCATGTATTGCATGAGGTATGCGATGGCGAAGACCAGGCCCGCGACAAAGCCCCCGCCCGGCAGGTTGTGGCCGCGCAGGAAGATGTAGACGCCGACCATCATCGCCATGGGTAGCAACAGGCGGGTGGCGACGACCAGCATCATCGGGTGGCGGTCGCCATCCTCACGCACGCGGGGGATGGCAGCGAGGCGGCGGGTGACGGTGGGGCTGCGAAGAAGCGTCTCGGACAACGCGTAGATCACGAGGGCGGCGATGCCCAGCACGATGATCTCGCCATAGGTGTCATAGCCGCGGAAGTCGACGATGATGGTGTTGACCGCGTTGGTCCCCCCCGCGCCGGGTTTCGACTGCGCCAGGTGGAAGGCCGAGATCGGGTCGAACGCCGGGCTGCGCGTCATCATCGCCCAAGCCAGCCAGCCGATGCCCACGCCCGCGATCCCGGCCACGGCCGCATCGCCCAGACGGCGGACGGCGCGGCTTTCCACCGGTGTCGCCTTGGGCAGGAAGTTGAGCGCGAGGAGCATGAGCAGGATCGTCACCACCTCGACCGAGATCTGGGTCAGGGCAAGGTCCGGCGCCGAAAAGAAAGCGAAGACCGGCGCGATCAGCAGGCCCACCACTCCGGTCAGGACCAAGGCGACCACCCGGTCACGGTGGAAGAAGGGGGTGGCGATGGCGGCAATCACCATCACCGCCCAGATCGACAGGATTAGCGGATCGACCGGCAGCAGGACACGCGACCCGGCAGCATAGCCGCCGCCCAAGAAGGCCCAGAATGTTGCCCCGGCAATCGCCAAAACAGCCACGGTCACGGCGCGGGAAAGAGAGCTGTTGTGGAGGCTGTCCGTCACGCGGCGGGCCGTGCTGGCAAGGGCTCCGATGAGGGCGTCGAAAATCGGCTTCGCCTCAGGCCGCGGGGTGGCGTCCCACAGGCTGCGCAGGCGCGGGTATGCGCCAAGCGCCATCAGGCCCCCGCCGATGGCGGCCAGCGACATCCACAGCGCCGGCGCGCCCAGCCCGTGCCAGTGGGTGATCTTTGCGGTGACGGCTTCCCCGGTGACGGCGCTGGCGGCCACATCTACCAGCCAGGCGGCGGTGACCATCGGGAACAGACCGATGAGGACGACGAGAAGGGCGAGGAACGCAGGCGCGCCCCACAGGCCCGGGCCGGGGTCATGCGGGGTATGGGGATAGTCGCTGCGCACCGGGCCAAGGAACCCATGCGTGACGAAGCGAAAGCTGTAAGCGACCGAGAACAGCGCGCCGATGGTGGCAAGGACACCCATGGCCCAGGGGGTGATCCAGACGGTGTGGGCGGCTTCCTCCAACATCAGCTCCTTGGAGAGGAACCCGTTCAGGGGCGGGATGCCTGCCATCGACAGGGATGCCAGCAGGCCGATGGTGAAGGTGATTGGCATCAGGTGGCGCAGTCCGCCAAGGCGGCGAAGGTCACGGGTGTGCGCCTCATGGTCCACGATCCCGGCGGTCATGAAGAGGGCGGCCTTGAAGGTGGCGTGGTTGATGATGTGGAACACGGCCACGGTCGCGGCGGCCTTGGTGCCAAAGCCCAGAAGCATGGTGATCAGGCCAAGGTGGCTGACGGTGGAAAACGCCAGAAGCGCCTTCAGGTCATCCTTGAACAGCGCGATCTTGGCGGCAAGGATCATGGTGACAAGTCCGGCGGTGGAGACGATCCAGAACCATTCCGGCGTGCCCGCAAGCACCGGCCAGAGGCGGGCCAGCAGGAACAGCCCGGCCTTCACCATCGTCGCCGAATGCAGATAGGCCGACACCGGTGTGGGGGCGGCCATCGCATGCGGCAGCCAGAAGTGGAACGGAAACTGCGCCGATTTGGTGAAAGCGCCTAGCAGGATCAGGATCAGCGCGGGCAGATACCAGTCGCTGGCCTGGATCATGTCCTTGTTTTCCAAGATCACCGTCAGGTCATAGCTGTCCACGATCCCGCCCAGGATCAGCATCCCCGCGATCAGTGCAAGACCACCGCCGCCGGTGACTGCCAAAGCCATCCGCGCGCCCTGACGACCTTCGGGCAGGTGCTTCCAGTAGCCGATCAGCAGGAAGGAGGAAAGCGACGTCAGCTCCCAGAAGATCAGAAGAAGGAGGACGTTGTCGGACAGCACGATCCCCAGCATCGCGCCCTGGAAGAGCAAAAGGTAGGTGTAGAATTGCCCCATCGGATCAGACTTGGCGAGGTAGAACCGGGCGTAAAAGATGATGAGCAGGCCAATCCCGAGGATCAGCCCCGCGAACAACAGGCCAAGTCCGTCAAGGAAGAAGTTTGCGTTCAGACCGAGGGCTGGCAACCACCCGATCCGGGTCTGCACCACGCCGCCGGCCAGCACGGTCGGGGCCTGCAGGCCGAGAAGCCCCAACGCCAGCAGGATGACCGTCCCGGTGATGGCTGCACAGGCATTGCGGCCGGCGCGGATCACCAGACCGGGCAAGAGCGCGCCCAGAAACGGCAGGACGGCAAGCAAGGCTAAGGACATACGGGCAGGTTCCTCGTCGTGGCGGCGGGTCGTTGCATGCTGTCGCGTCGCGGCGGGTTGGGGGCGATCTGGGGCTTGGGTCCAACCATGTCAAGTTGCACGGCCAGGCGCAACGACCTGGCGATGATCTGGGGCCGCCATGATGCGGAGCCATGATCCTGGGACTACTATGCGGGGGGGCCGGCCTCGGGGGCAACGAGCCCCCCAGGTCGGCCGGCTGCCGCACCCCATGCAAAAGAAGGAAAAGGCTGATGCGCAAGACCCTACGCGGGGAGTATTTTTAAAA
>JANPJU010000028.1:0-22409 GCA_031425675.1 Paracoccaceae bacterium
TGACGACCTCGAGCCCTTGCGTTGCGGCCGCGATGTGCAGATTGGATTCCAGCGGATTCAAGCCGTCGGAACTGCAGGAGGGCGCAGCGAACCCCGGCACGATCTTTGTCGCCCATCCGTTCAACCCGGTCTATCTGCTGCCGCTGGCCGAAGTCGTGCCGTCACCCCGCTCCGACCCCAAGGTGATCGAGAACGCCAAGACCATCCTGCGCGAATTGGGGATGTTTCCCCTGCACGTCCGCAAGGAGATCGATGCCCACATTGCCGATCGGTTCCTCGAGGCGGTGTGGCGCGAAGCCTTGTGGCTGGTCAAGGACGGCATCGCCACGACGGAGGAAATCGACGAGGCGATCCGCATGGGGTTCGGCCTGCGCTGGGGCCAGATGGGTCTGTTCGAGACCTACCGCGTGGCCGGGGGTGAGGCGGGGATGCGCCACTTCATGGCCCAGTTCGGTCCGGCGCTGAAATGGCCCTGGACCAAGCTGATGGACGTGCCGGAGTTCAACGAGGCGCTGGTTGACCTTGTGGCAGACCAGTCCGACGCGCAATCGGGGCACCACACCATCCGCGAGTTGGAAAGGATCAGGGACCAGAACCTGGTAGGCTTCCTGCGGTCCTTGAAAGACCGCAACTGGGGGGCGGGCAAGGTGCTGCGCGACCATGACGAACGCCGCCGCGCTGCCTTCCATGCGGGTGAAGTGACGGGTGCCCCGCTGCAGATGGCAGAGATGCAGGTGCTGCCATCCTGGATCGACTACAACGGCCACATGACCGAAAGTCGCTATCTCTTCTGCGCGTCGGAAGTGGCGGATGCGTTTCTGCGGCTGATCGGGGCGGACATGGACTATGTCGCGGGCGGGCACAGCTATTACACCGCCGAAAGCCATATCTTGCACAAGGGTGAGGCCAGGTCGGGCGACCGGCTAACCGGCACGCTGCAGGTGATCCACGCCGATGAAAAACGGCTGCATCACTTCATCACCCTCAGACGCGGCGATACGGTGGTGGCGACCGTTGAACAGATGTGCCTGCATGTGGACATGAAGGCAGGCAAGACCTGCGCCGCCCTGCCGGCGGTGCTGGGTCGGCTGATGCCGATTGCGGCGGCCCATGCGGGCCTGCCCCGGCCTGAGGGCCTGGGTCGCGCGATTGGTCAGGGGAGGGCGTGATGGATTTCGGACTGTCCGAAGAACAGCGGATGATCGTCGAGACGACCCGCGCTTTCGTTGAAGCAGAGTTGTATCCGCATGAGGCGGAGGTAGAGCGTTCTGGCACCCTGCCGCTGGAGCTGATCCGCGAGATTCAGCGCAAGGCGATGGAAGCAGGCCTGTATGCCGCGAACATGCCGGTTGAGGTGGGGGGCGCAGGCCTCGATACACTTTCCTGGCTTTTGTATGAAAAGGAACTTGGCCGGGCAAACTATGCGCTGCACTGGGCCTGCGTGGCGCGGCCATCGAACATCTTGCTGGCTGGGAATACGGACCAGCGCGAACGCTATCTGATGCCGTGCATAAGGGGTGAGACCTGGGATTGTCTGGCGATGACCGAACCCGGCGCGGGGTCGGATTTGCGGGGCATGAAGGCCTCGGCAAGACCTGACGGCAGCGATTGGGTGCTGAACGGGACGAAGCATTTCATCAGCCATGCCGATCTGGCGGGGTTTGCTATCGTCTTCATGGCAAGCGGTGAGGAAGACACCCCGCGCGGGCCGAAAAAGCTGATCACCGCGTTCTTCGTGGACAAGGGGACGCCGGGGTTCACGGTGCGCGACGGCTACCGCAACGTCAGTCACCGGGGCTATACCAACGCAGTCTTGGAGTTTGACGACTGCCGGGTTCCGGCGGCGAATGTGCTGGGTGAGGTACACAAGGGGTTCGAGGTTGCAAACTCCTGGCTGGGCGCCACGCGGCTGCAGGTGGCAAGCACCTGCCTTGGCCGGGCCGAACGCGCCCTTGGTCACGCAATATCCTACGCGGCAGAGCGCAAGCAGTTCGGCCAGGCGATCGGCAAGTTCCAGGGGGTCAGCTTCAAGCTGGCCGACATGGCGATGGAGTTGAAGGCGGCCGAGCTTCTGACGCGCGAGGCTGCGTGGAAATACGATTGCAGCACAGTGACCGAGGCCGACATGGCAATGGCAAAGCTGAAGGCGACCGAGGTGCTGGCGATGGTGGCGGACGAGGCGATCCAGATCCACGGCGGGATGGGGCTGATGGAGGAACTGCCACTGGAACGCATCTGGCGCGACGCGCGGGTGGAGCGGATCTGGGAAGGCACGAGCGAGATCCAGCGCCACATCATCAGCCGTGAACTTCTGCGGGCCGTCGGGGGCTGAACCGTCGGGAGCGGGGGCCAGCCCCCGCACCCCCGGGATATTTGGGGACAGAAAATGTGGGCTTTGGCTGCTTTTGGTAACCGCGCGTTAAGGTTAATCGGAAAACCTAAGGGCACGGTACAGGCGGGGACGCCGATGACCGTGACGGGAAATGGCACCTCGCTTCGAACTTTGGAGCGGGGTGTTACTATTTTCTGTCCTCAAATATCCCGGGGTCCGGGGCAGCGCCCCGGCGGGTGCAGCTTGGCCGGAGGCCGCAAATGACGCGCCTTGACCGTCTGCTTCGGCCGCGCCACATCGCCGTCCTCGGGGCCGGTTGGGCGCGAAATGTCATTGAACAATGCGGGAAGATGGGCTTTCAGGGCCCTGTGTGGCCGGTCCATCCCACGAAAGCCGAGATCGGTGGCTTGAAGGCCTACCGCTCCCTGGCCGACCTGCCGGAACCCCCGGATGCGACCTTCATCGGGGTCAACCGTCTTGCGACCATCGACGTTGTGGCGGAACTGGCAGCGATGGGTGCCGGGGGGGCGATCTCGTTCGCCTCGGGCTGGGAGGAGGCGGGCGAGGCGGGCTTGCAGGACCGGCTGGTTGCGGCGGCGGGGGACATGCCGATCCTTGGGCCGAATTGCTACGGCGTGATCAACTACCTTGATGGCGCGCTGCTTTGGCCGGATCAGCATGGCGGCGTCCGGGTGGATAGTGGCGTGGCTTTGGTCAGCCAGTCCTCCAACATCGTCATCAACATGGGGATGCAGGCCCGCGGGTTGCCGGTGGCCTATGTTGCCTGCCTTGGCAATGCCGCCGTCGTCGGTCTGGCGGAATTGACAGGGGCGTTGCTGGACGATCCGCGCGTCACGGCGGTGGGTCTCTATATCGAGGGGGTCGACGATGCCCCGGCCTTTGCTGCGCTGGCCGAAAAGGCACGGGCGATGGGCAAGGGGGTGGTGGCGATCAAATCCGGCAAGACGGAGCTTTCGCGCACGGCTGCGGCAAGCCACACCGCCTCGCTTGCCGGCGGTGGGGCGGCATCAAGCGCATACCTGCGGCAGATCGGGGTGGCAGAGGTCAACATGCCCAGCGAATTGATCGAGACGTTGAAGATCTTCCATGTCCACGGGCCGCAGATCGGGAGCAAGATCTGCTCGCTCTCATGCTCAGGCGGCGAGGCGGGGTTGGTGGCTGACCTTGCCGCGCCATATGGCATCGACTTTCCGCCCGTTCCGCAGGCCACGCATGACCGGCTGTTTGCGGTGCTGGGTGAGATTCCCACGATCTCCAACCCGTTGGATTATCACACCTTCATATGGGGTGACGGGCCGAAGACGACCGAGGTTTTCAGCGCGCTGCTGGAGGCTTACGACGCGGGCCTTTACATCATCGACGCCCCCCGCGCTGATCGCTGTGATCCGTCGGGATATGATCCGGCTTTTGCGGCCATCGTCGCGGCACAGAAGGCGACAGGCAAGATCGCCTTTCCTGTCGCCTCATTGGCCGAGAATTTGGCCGAAACTCGGGTACAGGCGATGATGGCGGACGGCATCTGTGCGCTGTTGGGGCTGGAGACGGCGCTTGCGGCGGTGAAGGCGGCGCAGACCCCGGCGGGGAAGACGGGTTGGCGGCCTGCCCGCGCCCTGCCGGAGCGTGCAGCGCAGACGCTGACGGAGGCCGAGGGGAAGGCGCTGCTCGCTTCGGTCGGGGTGGCGGTGCCGGGGTCGGCGACAGGCGCTACCTTGGCCGATGTGGACTTGGCGGGTTTAAGTCCGCCCTACGCGGTCAAGGGACTGGGGTTTGCCCACAAGACCGAGGCGGGGGCCGTGCGGCTGGGGGTGACCTCGCTTGACGGGCAGGCCGATATGCCGGGGGCGACGGGCTATCTGGTCGAAGAGATGGTCACCGGTGCGGTGGCCGAGGTGCTGATCGGCCTGCGCCGCGATCCGGTTTATGGCGTGACGCTGACGCTGGGTATGGGCGGGGTGACGGCAGAGGTTCTGGCCGATACCGTGACACTGGTCTTGCCGGTAACGGCGCCGCAGGTGCTGGCGGCGGTGCGCAGCCTGCGGCTGTGGCCGTTGCTGGATGGATACCGGGGGCGTCCCAAGGCCGACATGGCGGCGGTGGCCGACATTGCGGTCAGGCTGGGCGCGCTGATCCTGGGGAATGACAGCCTTGAGGAAATTGAGATCAATCCGGTCCTGGTGCGGGAAACCGGAGCCGTGGCAGTGGATGCATTGGTGAGGAGAGTATGATGGATATGCGAACCGATGGCCCGATCAAGACCCGGCGTGAGGGGGCAATTCTTGAGGTCACGCTCGACGCGCCCAAGGCCAATGCGATCAGCCTCAAGACCAGCCGGATCATGGGGCTGGTGTTCCGCGACTTCCGCGACGATGACAGCCTTCGCGTCTGCATCATCCGGGCGGCAGGGGAGAAGTTCTTCTGCCCCGGCTGGGACCTGAAAGCCGCAGCCGACGGCGATGCTGTGGATGGCGACTATGGCGTCGGTGGGTTCGCGGGTCTGCAAGAGCTTCCGAACCTGAACAAGCCGGTGATTGCGGCGGTGCAGGGCATCTGCTGCGGCGGGGGGTTGGAGTTTGCACTCAGCGCCGATCTGATCCTGTGTTCGACCAATGCCACCTTTGCCCTGCCGGAAATCCGTTCGGGCACGGTGGCGGATGCCGCCAGCATCAAGCTGCCGAAGCGCATCCCCTATCATGTGGCGATGGACCTGCTGCTGACCGGGCGGTGGTTCGACGCCGAGGAAGCGCACCGCTGGGGGATCGTGAAGGAAATCTGCTCGCCGGAAGAGTTGCTGCCGAAGGCATGGGCTTTGGCCCACCTTCTGGAATCCGGCCCCCCCCTTGTTTACGCCGCGATCAAGGAAGTTGTGCGCGAGGCTGAGAACCTCCGCTTTCAGGATACACTGAACCGCATCACCAAACGGCAGTTACCGACAGTGGATCGGCTGTATTCATCCGAGGATCAACTGGAAGGCGCAAAGGCGTTCGCGGAGAAGCGGGAGCCGGTTTGGAAGGGCCGCTAGGGCTGCAAGCGGTAGCGCGACTGGACGAGGCCTGACGGGAAGGTATCAGTCCTTTCGTGCACCAAGTGAATATCTCCGTCGGTTGGCCCGAACAGGCTTCGTCCCGCGCCAATCAGGACGGGAATACGGGAGACGATCATGTCGGCAATCAACTCTGCACGCAGAAAGGCCTGAACGATCTGGCCGCCATCGACATAGACCCGCGCAGCCCCTTGCTGGCCCAGATGCGCCATTGCCGCCTGGGGTGTCAGGTCAGCGAAGGTGACCTTGCCACGCAAGGCGTCGGGAACCGGCAGGGCCGCAAGCGTCCGCGACAGGACAAACACCGGTTTGTCATAAGGCCAGGCGTCAAAGGTGAGCACCGATTGATAGGTCCCGCGCCCCATCACGATGGCGTCAATGTCGCGCATGAAGGCGTCATAGCCGTGATCCTCGCCCGCGTGATCGGGGGACAGCAACCAATCGAGGCCGCCATCCGGGCGCGCGATAAAGCCGTCAAGGCTGGTGGCAATGAAGACATGTCCTGTTGGCATCGCATGGCTCCTACAAATGGCGCTGACCGCTTGGCGCAAATCGCGGTGCATCGGGGTGACAGGTCGCGTTTTGCCATGTCGCGCAGGTGTTGCCAAGGTGGTGTTTCCTGTTCGTTCCAGTCTTTCCATGCCGCGCCAGTCGGCATTAAACTGTCGTCAGGCAGATGAAAGGTCATCCAAGATGCAACAGCATGACTACACCACACGCATCCTGTGGACCGGCAACCGGGGTGAGGGGACGGCGCACTACAAGGCCTATGACCGGACTTGGGATATTGCGGTGCCGGGGAAGGCCCCGGTGCATTGCTCCAACGATCCGCTTCTGGGTGGGGACGCTGCGAAGATGAATCCGGAGGATTTGCTGTTGAGCGCCCTCTCTGCCTGTCACATGCTTTGGTATCTGCATTTTGCCAGCGATACCGGGGTTGTGGTCACGTCCTATTCTGACAGCCCGGTGGGGACGGGTGAAGTGGGCCGGGGGGGCGCGGGGCGGTTCGTGAAGGTGACCTTGCGGCCGCATGTTACCGTCCAGCCCGGGGTGGACCTTGCAGCCGCCAAGGCGATCCATCACCGCATCCACGAGGTCTGCTTCATTGCCCGGTCGGTGAATTTTCCGGTGGACCATGAGCCGATGTTTGCCGTTCAGGACTGAGCAGGACACCCCATCCCGACAGAGCAGAAGGGGAGGCGCTTGGCGACATTTCCTGTCGCAAAGCGGACGGTTCGCGGGCATTGCCAAAGCTAGGGTGCCGAGGACGTGCCGGGGGCAATATGGACGAGACCGATTATATCATCGTGGGCGCTGGCTCTGCGGGCTGTGTGCTGGCAGAGCGGCTGTCGGCCAATGGCAAGCACCGGGTGACCGTACTGGAGGCGGGTGGGTCAGACCGCCGCTTCTACATCCATCTGCCGCTGGGCTACGGCAAGCTGTTCTACGACCCCGGCGTGAACTGGCTTTACAAGACCGAAGCCGACCCCGGGCTGGCAGGCGCGAGGGACCACTGGCCGCGCGGGCGCGTGCTTGGCGGGTCGTCCAGCATCAACGCGATGGTCTATATCCGGGGGCATCGCGGGGATTATGAAGACTGGGGACGTGACAACCCCGGCTGGGGCTGGGATGACTGCCTTGCAGCCTACAAGGCGTTGGAAGACAACGAGGCTGGCGCTGACGATTGGCGCGGTCAGGGCGGGCCCTTGTTCGTCTCTGCCAATCAGCGCGGGCTGCATCCCCTGGTGCCGAAGTTCATTGCCGCCTGCGCGCAGGGGGGACTGGCACCCACGCCGGATTTCAACGGCGAGAATCAGGAAGGCGCCGGAGTCTATCAGATGACCATCAAGGGTGGGCGCCGGAACTCGGCCGCGCGCGCGTTCCTAAGGCCGGCAATGAAGCGGGCAAATGTGCGGGTCATCACGGGGGCGCTGGCCACGCGGGTGCTGGTCGAGGACGGCCGCGCGGTCGGGGTGGAGTATCAGCACGCCGGGGCCGTGCACAGCGTGCGCGCGCGGGGAGAAGTGATCCTGGCGGGCGGGGCCATCAACTCCCCACAGCTGCTGCAGCTATCTGGGATCGGGCCGGGCGAATTGCTTCAGGGCCTGGGGATTCCGGTGGAGCGCGACAACCCGAACGTGGGCGACCATCTGAGCGACCACCAGGGCCTGAACTACACCTGGGCGATGACCGTGCCAACCTACAACGATGAGTTGCGCCCCTGGTGGGGCAAGCTGCGCGCCGGGATGCAATATGTGCTGACCCGCAGCGGGCCTTTGGCCAAGTCGATCAACCACGCTGGTGGCTTCTTCCGGACGCGGCCTGACCTCGACCGACCAAACATGCAGCTGTATTTTCAGGCGTTTTCGACCCTGATCCCGCGTGAAGGCGAACGGCCGGTGCTGAACCCTGACCCTTGGTCCGGGATGAGTATCGGGCTGTCAAATTGCCGCCCGACGAGCAGGGGCCACATCCGTCTGCGGTCGGCTGATCCGGCGATGCATCCGGTGATCACGGCGAATGCGTTTTCCACCAACCATGATGTCGAAGAGATGCTGGCGGCCGTGAAGTATGTGCGCCACATCGCGGCGCAACCGGCGCTGGCAGCGCTGATCAAGGCAGAGCTGCGACCTGGGCCGGAGGTGACAGCGGACGAAGACCTGATCGCCGATTTCCGCGCAAGGTCGGGAACGGTCTACCACCCCAGCTGCACCTGCCGGATGGGGCCGGATGCCGGCACAAGCGTGGTGGATGCGCGGTTGCGGGTTCATGGGGTGGGCGGCTTGCGAGTGATCGACGCCAGCGCCTTTCCGACGCTGATCGGCGGAAACACCAACGCGCCTGCGATGCTGATGGGCTGGAAAGGTGCCGAGGCGGTGCTGGCCGACGCGCGCTGACCTTGAACAGGCCGCCGTTGACGGGGGCATCGAGCCCCCGCCAGCGGCATTGCCATCGCAGGCCAATGCCGGTCTGGCTTGTTCGCAAGTTGGTTGCAGTTGACGCCGCGCACTTGAGTATTTCTGAAAAGAGCAAATTCATCAGGCAAGACCGTTGATTTGCTCTTTTTCCAAATACTCTCAGGGGGTGAATTGGCCGTTTGCGGCCAAGAGGGGGCGCGAGCGCCCCTTGAACGTGAAGGACAGGCTTGCGGGCTTTGCCCGCTCTGCAAGATCACGCGCCGTTCAGATCATTCACCGCGGGGGAATCTCTTGCTGTCCTCAAGCACGTTCAGGTCCATGTGGTTGCGCATGTAACGCTCGCTTGCCGCGCGCAGGGGTTGGTGGTCCCAGGGGTAGTAGGCGCCGTTGCGCAAGGCTGCGTACACCACCCAGCGGCGGGCCTGGCTTTCGCGGACCTGCGCGTCAAAGGTGGGAAGGTCCCAGCGCTGGTCGGCCAAGGCGCGCAAGTGGGTGAGGGTTTCGGTGGCTGCAGGGTCGTTGGCGCGGTTGTTGCGTTCCTGCGGGTCGGTTGAAAGGTTGAAAAGCTGTTCGGGATCAGCCGGGCAGCGGATGTATTTCCACGCCCCGTCGCGCAGGGCGACCATCGGGGTGATCGTGCCTTCGGCGGCGTATTCCATGGCCACCGGTGGGCGGGGCGCGCCGTTCGCCACCGGGATCAGGTTGACGCCTTCGGTCCAGGGGGCGACCTCCTCCATCGAGATGCCTGCAAGCGCCGCAAGGGTGGGGGCGAGGTCGATGGAGGAGACGGGGATTTCGACAAGGCCCACCGGCATGTCTGGGGCGGCGATCATCAGGGGCACGCGGGAGGCGCCTTCGAAGAAGCTCATCTTGAACCAAAGGCCCTTGTCACCCAGCATCTCACCATGGTCGGAGAGGAAGATGACATGCGCCTCTTGCCGGGTGGCTTCCAGCACCGCCAGAATCTCGCCGATCTTGTCGTCGACGTAAGAGATATTGGCGAAATAGGCCTGCTTCGCGCGGCGGATGTGGTCGGGGGTGATGTCCAGCGACCGCCAATCGCAGGCGTCCATCAGGCGCTGGGAATGGGGGTCCATGTCGGCGTAGGCAAGGGGTTCGGGCGGCTCACACTCGGGCGCGCCTTCATAAAGGTCCCAATACCTGCGGCGGGCGACGAAGGGGTCATGCGGGTGGGTGAAGCTGACGGTCAGGCTCCAGGGGCGGGGGTCTTGCCCGCGTGAGAGGTCGTACAGTTTTTGCACTGCCTGATGGGCGACGTCGTCATCATATTCCAGCTGGTTGGTGATCTCGGCCACGCCCGCGCCGGTGACGGAGCCGAGGTTGTGATACCACCAGTCGATCCTTTCCCCCGGTTTGCGGTAATCCGGGGTCCAGCCGAAATCGGCGGGGTAGATGTCGGTGGTGAGGCGTTCTTCGAACCCGTGCAACTGGTCGGGGCCGACGAAGTGCATCTTGCCCGACAGCGCCGTCTGGTATCCGGCGCGGCGCAGGTGGTGGGCGTACGTGGGGATGTCAGACGAAAACTCGGCAGCGTTGTCGTAGACACGGGTGCGGCTGGGCAGCTGGCCGGACATGAAGCTGGCCCGCGCCGGGGCGCAGAGGGGCGAGGCGGTGTAGCAGTTGGCAAACCGGGTTGAGCGCGCGGCCAGGGCGCGCAGGTTCGGGGTGTGCAGGAAAGCGGCGGGCCCATCGGGGAACAGCGTGCCGTTCAGCTGGTCCACCATGATGACAAGGATATTGGGGCGGCGGGTCATCGACGGCCTTTCCGGCAAGGATGTGCGGTGCCAGACTGTGCGCAGCGGGCCGTTCGGTCTGGTTCCTAAACGACGCGGGCCGGTCATATTCGTCATCGAAAGGGGTGCCATGCCGACAGTGAAGGAAGTGCCGGATCAGCGGATCGCCATGGCCGATGGCGTGCGGCTGTCGGCGCGGCTTTGGCGGCCAGTGGGCAGCGGCCGCGTGCCTGCGGTGATCGAGATGATCCCCTACCGCAAGCGCGACGGCACGGCGGCGCGGGATGAGGCGATCCACCCCTGGCTTGCCGCGCAGGGCTATGCCTGTCTGCGGGTTGATCTGCGTGGGACCGGTGACAGCGAGGGGGTGCTGACCGATGAATACACCCCGCAGGAACTGGCCGATGCCTGCGACGTCATTGCCTGGGCGGCGGCGCAGGGCTGGTGCAGCGGCGCGGTGGGGATGATCGGCAAAAGCTGGGGGGCCTTCAATGCGTTGCAGGTCGCGGCTTTGCAGCCACCCGCGCTGCAGGCGGTGATTGCGGTTTGCGGCACGGTCGACCGGTTTGGTGAGGAGATCCACTTCAAGGGCGGTTGCCTGTTGGCGGAGAACTTTGGCTGGGCCTCGGTGATGCTGTCCTATTCCTCGCGCCCCGCTGACCCGGCATCGCGGGCGGACTGGCGGGAGGATTGGCTGGCGCGGCTGGGGGGAACCCCTGGCTGGCCCCCCGTTGGGCCGGGAATCAGACCCGTGACGCCTATTGGCGGCATGGGTCCGTGTGTGAGGATTGGTCGCAGCTGACGGTGCCGATCCTGAAGATTGGCGGCTGGGCGGATGGCTACATGAACATGGTCGGCGCGCTGGCGCGTCATGCGAAGGGGCCGGTCAAGGGGATCGTCGGGCCATGGGTGCATCTTTACCCGCATATGGCAGTGCCTGGCCCCCGCATCGGCTTTTTGACCGAAAGCTTGCGCTGGTGGGACCGTTGGTTGAAGGGCAAGGACACAGGGGTTGAGGATGACCCCGCGCTGCGCCTTTACCTGCAAGACGCATCCCCGCCGAACCATGTCGCGCAATTCCAGCCGGGGCGGTGGATCGGTCTGCCGGCCCGGCCCGCGACGGGGGTGCTGGCCCTGCCGCTTGGGCCTGGCGGTCTGGGGCCTGCGGTCCGATTTCCAGCGCACATTGCCCCGCCGCAGACCCTTGGGGCGGCGGCGGGGGAATATTTCCCGACCGGCGACCATGATGAGATGGCGGGGGATCAGGCCGCCGATGACGCGCTGTCCCTGTGCTTTGACGGAAGGCCCGTGACCAGGCCGATGGCTCTGGTCGGGCGGGCGAACCTGCGGCTGACGCTGGCATCAGACCAAGCGACGGGGTTTGTGGTGGCGCGGCTTTGCGATGTGGCCCCGGACGGCACCTCACGCCGCATCGCCCATGGGATGCTGAACCTGTGCCACCGGGACGGCAGCACCAATCCGCAACGCCTCGCGCCGGGCCAGCCCGTGCAGGTGCTGCTGACGCTGGACGCAATGGCGCACCGGTTGGCACCGGGGCACCGGCTGCGGCTGGCGCTGTCGAACAGCTATTGGCCGTTTCTCTGGCCCTCGGCCCGCGCGGGGGTGCTTACGGTGACGGCGGGGGCGTTGGGCCTGCCGATCCTGCCCGAACTCGCGCCAGATTGGCAGCCGCCGCCGCCCGACCCCCTGCCCATGCCCCGCCAGCGAACCCTGCGGCCCGGAGCATGGTCCCGCCAGACGGTGACTGACCCCGATGGCCGCCAGACCCTGACAATCTGCGACGATACCGGCGACACGCTGGAACCCCACGGCCTGACCCATGGCGAGACGGTTGCAGAGGTCTGGAAGATCACCCCGGATGATCCGCTGACCGCCACTGCCACCATTCACTGGGAACAGCGATTGTCGCGTGGGGACTGGCGGGTGCGCACGCATGTGGAAACCCGGATGACCGCCACGGAAAGCGACCTGCGGATGCAGGCCCGGCTGACCGCATGGGAGGGGGACAGGCAGGTCTTTCAGCGTGAGTGGGACGAACGGGTGCCGCGCCAGTTTGTCTAGACAGTTGCCCTAAGCAGCGTAACCGGGGTCTTCGGCGTCAAGGATCGCCCGCAGTTCGGCCAAGTGGGTCTGGGCGAAACCGGGATAAGCCTCCCACTCCAACGCGGTCTTTTCGGCGATGTCATCGGGCAGAACGCGCAAAGGGCGGCCGGTTTGCAAGGCGCGGATATAGGTCTCGGCCGCGCGTTCAAAGTAGTAAAGGCGGTTGAACGCATCTGCCACGCTTGCGCCGATAACCAGCACACCGTGGTTGCCCATCACCATCGTGGTGATCTTCGGGTCAGCCAGAAGGGTGGCGCAGCGGGCGCCCTCAGCCTCGAACGCCATGCCGCCGTAGTGGTCATCCACCACCACACGGTTGTGAAACATGGCGCTGTTCTGGTCGATCGCGGGCAGGCGGCTGTCTGCGAGGCTTGCCAGAACCGTGGCGTGGATGGAATGGACATGCATCACGCACACCGCATGCGGGCAGGCGCGGTGAATCGCCCCGTGCAGGCCCCATGCCGTGGGGTCGGGCGCATCGGGGCGGGCCATGGTGGTGGGGTCGTTGGCGTCAATCTCAACCAGCGAAGAGGCGGTGATCCGGCTGAAATGCCGACCATTCGGGTTGATCAGAAAGCGCGTGCCTTCGGGGTTCACCGCCAGCGAAAAGTGGTTCGCCACCGCCTCGTGCAGGCTCAGCCGTGCGGTCCAGCGAAAGGCGGCGGCCATGTCTTGCCGATGGTCAAGATGAGTCAGGTTGGAGTGCTGGTTCATTCTGATCCTCATCCAAGGGTTGCACCGGCATTCTGCAGGGCCGCATGAAAAATCAGCGGCTGCAATTCTGCTGGAAATAGGTTAACACGATGCGCGGGGTGATCCCAGATGCCTTGGCATCTGCAGCGCCCTTTGGGCGGCGTGGTGGGGCCTTTCCAGACTGACACCTTCTGATTGAATAAGGCGGGCGCCCAGAATTTGACCTGTAAGTTACCTTTTTTCCGGCGGATGCTTACCGCAATGCTGGAAAATGATTACCCCATGCTACAGGAGGTATTTCGTGCAGATTTCAGCCATATCTGACCATTCATCGCTGCAGAGCCAACCTATGGGCGTCCGCGTGATGGTCCTGACCGACCGCCCCGATGGTGAAACCGCCAGCCGTCTTGCCAGCTATGGAAGTCTGGTCGAAATCCGGCCCGCCCTGCCAGAAGCCGTGTCCGGTTTGCTGGAAGACCGGATCGGCTATGATCTTTTCGTGATGGACTGTGATGCCTTCGGCGGTATTCCCGCAGCCGAACATGCCATCGCTGCCCTGATCGCGGCAGATGCGCGGATGCGGGTCATTCTTGTCAGTGCCGAATTTGACGCCCCGGCCTATCCATTGGGTCGTCGAACGGCAGTCTGCTTGCCAAAGAGCGTGACCGACAGCGCCTTTCGACAGGGCTTTGACCATGTCCTGCGCGACCGGGTCGTGCGGCAGATCATGTAAGCTTGCAAATGTGGGTCGGGGGGGCGGCGCACCGCCCACCCGGGGTTGCAGTATCAGGCGAGGGCGAGGTTCGTCGCCGATTCCCGACCGTCACGGCCCGCTTCGATGTCGAAGGTGACCGGCTGGCCATCCTTCAGGCTGCGAAGACCGGCGCGCTCCAACGCGGTGATGTGAACGAACACGTCCTTCTTGCCACCTTCTGGTGCAATAAAGCCAAAACCCTTGGTTTCATTGAACCATTTCACAGTGCCCTTGGCCATCGTGATGTCTCCTGTCGTATATCCCGCCCGCGAGATTGCGGCGGCTTGGCCCCGTCAGCTTGGTGTCGATTGCTGTGGCCGATGGTCGGAGACAGTGGTCGAAAAGTTAACGTCGCACCGAAATTGTGCCACAATCCACCGTTGATTCCAAGGGATTCGGGCATCTGGGCACCGACCTCGTTTCAGGCTGTGCTGCTTCTCTCAAGTAGTTTATGCTGCAATGCAGCAATGTAGGGGAATCGCGATGGGCAAGGTTGTGACCGTGGCGCAGCAGAAGGGCGGGTCGGGCAAGACCACGCTTGCGGTAAACCTCGCGGTGGAATTTCACCGGCGCGGGCTGAAGGTCGCCCTTCTCGACACTGATCCGCAGGGCAGCCTTGGCCGCTGGTTCATGGCGCGCCGGCAACTGATGGCAACGGATGGGATGGATTTTTCGACTGCCTCGGCCTGGGGCGTGGGGTATGAATGTGAAAAGCTGAAGAAGGTCGCCGATGTCGTCATCGTCGACACGCCGCCCAAGGTGGATGCCGACCTGAGACCCGCGCTGCGCGAGGCAGATCTGGTGCTGGTGCCAGTGTCCGCGTCAATGATGGACCTGTGGGCAACCGATGGCGTCTTTGACCTGATCGGCCGGGAAGGCCGGCGCGCGGTCATCGTGCTGAACCGGGTCAAAGCGGGCACGCGGCTGGGCCTGCAGGTGGCCGATGCGGCGGCTGTCGTTGGCGGTGTCGCAGTGGCGACGCTGGGCCAGCGGGTGGTCTATGCCGAAACTCTGGGCGAAGGGCGTTCGGCCTCGGAAACCCGCGGGCCTGCCGTGGCCGAGGTGCGCGCCCTTGCGGATGAAGTTCTGGCGCTGTTGGCCGATTGACCATCGGTTTGAGGCCTGACTTTCGGGCACAGCCATCCTGCTTTAGGGTGGCCCCTGTAACAGGGGGGGTGCGATGGCCTGGGAATTCTGGATTGACCGGGGCGGCACCTTCACCGATGTCGTCGGAAGCGCGCCTGATGGGCAACTGTTGACAGTAAAACTGCTGTCAGAGAACCCCGAGCGCTATGCCGATGCCGCTGTGCAGGGCATCCGCGATTGCCTTGGACTTGGCACCGGTCAGCCTATTCCCGATGGCGCGATTGCGGCGGTGAAGATGGGCACAACGGTCGCAACCAATGCGCTGCTGGAAAGGAAGGGGGAACGGGTCCTCCTGCTTGTCACCGAAGGCTTTGCCGATCTGCTGCGCATTGGCACACAGGCGCGACCAGCGCTGTTTGATCTGAATATTCGCCGTCCCGACCTTCTGTATGACCGTGTGTTCGAGGTTGCCGGCCGCCTTGACGCCGATGGAGCAGAAGTGCGCCCGCTGGATGAACCTGCCATTCTGGCCGCCTTGGCCGTGGCGCGCGACGATGGCATTGAGGCTGTTGCCGTGGCGCTGATGCATGGTCATGTAAACCCCGCGCATGAGGCGCGCGTGGGGGTGATGGCGTCTGAGGCGGGATTTGCCCAGGTATCGCTGTCGCACCAGGTGTCCCGATTGGCAAAGATCGTCCCGCGCGGGGATACAACCGTCGTGGACGCCTACCTGTCGCCTATCCTGCAGCGCTATGTGGCGCAGGTCAAAGCGGCGCTGGACATCGGGCGGGCGACGGGCCGATTGCTGTTCATGCAGTCAAACGGCGGACTGACCGAAGCCGCGCGCTTTCAAGGCAAGGATGCGATCCTGTCGGGTCCGGCTGGCGGCATCGTCGGCATGGTCCAGACCGCAAAGGCGGCAGGATATGACCGGCTGATCGGCTTTGACATGGGCGGCACTTCCACCGATGTCAGCCACTATGCGGGCGTTTATGAACGGTCGTTCGAGACTGAGGTGGCCGGTGTCCGGATGCGGGCGCCGATGATGGACATTCACACCGTTGCCGCAGGGGGTGGGTCGATCTGCACGTTCCGCGACGGGCGCTATCAGGTGGGGCCGGAAAGCGCAGGCGCGAATCCGGGACCGGCCAGCTATCGCCGGGGCGGGCCGCTGACGATCACCGATTGCAATGTGATGCTGGGGCGGCTGTCGCCAGACCACTTCCCTGCCGTCTTCGGCCCTGCCGGCGACGAGTCACTGGACGCCAATGTGGTGCGGGCGAAGTTTGCGGCGCTGGCGCATGAGGTGGCCGCGGTGACCGGGCGGCTGGATCCGCCAGAGGTGGTCGCCGAAGGATTTCTGCGTATTGCCATCGACAATATGGCAAATGCGATCAAGAAGATAAGCGTTCAGCGCGGGCACGATGTGACGGGCTATACGTTGCAATGCTTTGGCGGTGCGGGCGGGCAGCACGCTTGCGGTGTGGCAGACGCCTTGGGGATGCGGTCCGTCTTCCTGCACCTGCAGGCGGGGGTTCTGTCGGCCTTTGGCATGGGTCTTGCCGACCTGCGCGCCCTGCGTGAGGTACAGTTTGACGCAGCCCTGTCTGACCCGACAGCCTCCGAACGTATTGCGTCGCTTGGTGCGGATGCAGCGGCAGAGCTGGCTGCGCAGGGGATCGACCAACCCCGCACGATCCTGACCGCCCATCTGCGCTATGAAGGGTCACACCAACCGTTGCCGGTTCCCTTCGGAACCGTGGACGAAATGTCCCTGGCGTTTGCGGTGGCACATCAGGCACGGTTCGGTTTCACGTCGCCCGAGCGTGCGGTTCTGTTCGAAATGCTGGCGGCCGAGGCGGTGGGCGGTGGGGCTGCACTGCCGATCGTGAACTTTGCATCACATGCGGGCCAACCTGCGGCGACGCTGCGCCTTTGGGCGGGCGGCTGGCGTGAAGTGCCGCTTTACCGGCGGGAAGAGTGTGGCACAACCACCTGCATCTCAGGCCCTGCGGTCATTGCCGAAGCGACCGGCACCGTCATCGTCGAGGATGGCTGGCAGGCCAAGGTCGATGACCAGGCCAATCTTATCCTGACGCGGGTCTCGGCGATCGCCCGCCTGCCCGCAGCGGGCACAAGGGCTGATCCGGTGCTGCTGGAAGTGTTCAACAATCTGTTCATGTCGGTGGCGGACCAGATGGGTGCCACGCTGGCCAACACCGCCTGGTCGGTCAACATCAAGGAACGCTTCGACTTTTCCTGCGCCATTTTTGATGCATCCGGTGACCTTGTGGCCAATGCCCCGCATGTGCCGGTGCATCTTGGGTCCATGTCGCACGCAGTGAAAACGGTGATCGCGGCTGTCGGCTCTGCCGCGCGGGAGGGGGATGCCTGGATGCTGAACTCTCCCTGGAACGGTGGCACGCATCTGCCCGATGTCACTGTTATCACGCCGGTTTTCGTTGGTGGACAGGCGGCCTTCTGGCTTGGATCACGCGGGCATCATGCCGATATTGGCGGGCGGACGCCGGGCTCGGGTCCACCGGACAGCACGACGATTGAAGAGGAAGGGGTGCTTATCGACCTTTTCCCCTTGGTCGCCGATGGTCAGTTACGGGAGGCTGAGACGCGCGGCCTACTGGCGTCGGGCCGCTGGCCTTGTCGGTCGATCGACCAGAACATGGCCGACCTCAAAGCGCAGATCGCAGCGAATGAAACCGGGCGGCGGGAACTGATGGCTGTCGTCGCCCGGCACGGCGCAGATACCGTGGCGGCCTATATGGCGCATGTCCAGAAGAACGCCGAGGAGTGTGTGCGTGGCGTGATCGACCAGTTAAATGATGGAGCGTTCACGTATCCAATGGATATAGGAACAACCATTCAGGTAAAGATCCGTGTTGACCGCATCACACGGTCAGCGGTCATCGATTTCACCGGGACAAGTCCGCAGCACAGTGGCAATTACAACGCCCCGCAGGCCGTGACACGCGCGGTGGTGCTTTATGTTTTCCGTACGCTGGTCGGCAAGCCAATTCCCCTGAACGAAGGCTGCCTTGCGCCCCTGACGATCATCGTCCCAGAAGGGACCCTTCTGAACCCGCGTGCACCGGCCGCGGTGATCGCCGGCAACACCGAAGTGAGCCAATCTGCGTGCAATGCGCTATACGGCGCTTTGGGCGTTGTGGCGGCAGCGCAGGGGACGATGAACAACTTCATCTGGGGAAATGATCGCTTCCAGAATTACGAAACCATCGCCGGGGGAACCGGGGCCGGCCCGGGCTTTGCCGGCTGTGATGCGGTGCAGAGCCATATGACGAACACCCGAATGACCGATCCGGAAGTGCTGGAGAAGCGCTTTCCCGTGCGGTTGGAGGCGTTTGGCATCCGCAAAGGATCAGGCGGCCAAGGGCATTGGCCCGGCGGCAATGGTGCCTTCCGCCGTTTGCGGTTTCTTGAGCCTGTGACGGTTACAACCCTGTGTGGCAGCCGGAAGGTTGCGCCCTTCGGGACGATGGGCGGTGGGGCGGGGGCGCTGGGGGAAAACCTGATCCATTGGCCGGACGGACGGGTGGAGGCCCTGCAAGGCAATGATGAACGTGACCTGCCAGCGGGGGCAATGTTCGAAATGCGCACCCCCGGTGGCGGCGGCTGGGGCGATTGATTCCGGTGACTGAACCCGCCTTCGTTTGGGTCTGTCTGCGGACCTAAGGACGAGTGCCGCCCGTAGCCTCGGTCACCCGGTCGGCGGCGGCGCGGACAAGCGCCCCGATCCGGCTCGCGTCTGACAAGCCCACCCGAAACGCCGGGCCTGACACCGACAACCCCGCCACCGGCTCACCATGGGCGTTGAAGATCGGGGCGGCGATGCAGCGCATCCCCTCGGCGCGTTCCTGATCGTCGATCGCAAAGCCCCGCTCTCGGGTGCGGGCAAGGTCGCGCACCAGGGCAGAGTCCGAAGTGAGCGTCAGTGACGTGAACTTTTGCAAGCCGTGCAGCGCAATGATGTCCCGTGCCCGATCTTTCGGATACCAGGCCAGAAGCGCCTTGCCGATCCCGCTGGAATGCATCGGTCCCTTGGTGCCGGGCGGAAAGAAGGCGCGGATTGCTTCGCTGGTTTCGACCTGTGCCAGAAACAGCACCTCGCCCCGCACCTCGACGCCCAGGTTTGCGGTTTCACCGGTTTCGCGCATCAGCGCATCCATTGGCTGGCGGGCGCGTTCGACAACCTTGGTCCGGCGTAGAAAGGCGGTGCCGATGCGGAAGGCCCCGGCACCGATGTGCCAAAGCTGGCCGGGTTCTTCAACCTCGACCATGCCGTGGCCTTGCAGGGTTTGCAAAGCGCGGAAGGTGGTGGCGACGGCCTGACCCGTGTCTTCCGCCAGATCGGAAAGGGTGCGACCGGGGCCTTGGGCAAGATGCTCCAACAGGTACAGCGCCCGGTCCAGCGCCTGCACGGTGTTCTGGTCGGTCTTGTCGTTGAACGCCTTTGGCCGGCCACGCGGTTTCTGTGCCATCCCTTGCCCCTGTCATCTGCTGAAAAAGCCCAAGCGTTTGATTGGTCGGAGAAATACCACAAGATCCCCATATTGAAAAATCTTTTCGAAAAAATTGTGAAAGGGCAGGAAGGCGCTTACACAAAGGCATATTCAGTGGAGAAGCCCGATGTCGTTGCAGAACCCCGTGTTCATCCCCGGTCCGACCAACATCCCCGACTCGGTCCGCAAAGCCTGCGACATGCCGACGATGGACCACCGGTCCCCCGCCTTTGCCCGCATGTTCAGGCCCGCCGTCGCAGGCGTGCGCCGGGTGCTGAAGATGGCCGAGGGTGAGGTGATCATCCTGCCGTCCACCGGCACCGGCGGGTGGGAGGCTGCGGTGACCAACACCTTGTCGCCCGGCGATACGGTTCTGGCCGCGCGGTTTGGGATGTTCAGCCACCGCTGGATCGACCTGTGCCAGCGCCACGGGCTGAACGTGCAGATCATCGAGACGCCTTGGGGTGAGGGCGCGCCATTGGCTGCGATCGAGGCGGCGTTGAAGGCTGACACGTCGATCAAGGCGGTGCTGGCCACCCACAATGAAACCGCCACGGGCGTCAAATCCGACATCGCCGGTATCCGCCGCGCGATGGATGCGGCGGGGCACGCGGCAATGCTGATGGTCGATGGCGTGTCCTCTATTGGGTCGATGCCGTTTGAGTTCACCGGTTGGGGCGTCGATATTGCGGTGGCGGGCAGTCAGAAAGGTTTCATGCTGCCTGCGGGTCTGGCGATCCTTGGCGTGTCACCCAAGGCGATTGCCGCGATGCAGACGGCGACCCTGCCGCGCACCTTCTTTGATTTCAACGACATGCTTACGTCCTACGCCAAGGGCGGTTTTCCCTACACACCCCCGGTCGGGCTGATTGCAGGTCTTGCGCATGCCATCGACCTGCTGGAAGCCGAAGGTCTTGAGAATGTCTACGCCCGCCACCACCGCCTTGCGGAAGGCGTGCGCCGGGCGATTGCCGCCTGGGGGATGACGCCCTATGCCGCCTCGGCCGATCTGTATTCCGATACCGTGACGGCGGTGAAGGTTCCGGCGGGCTGCGATGGCACCGCGCTGGTGCAGCTTGCGGCCAGCAAATACGGCGTCGCGTTCGGTGTGGGTCTGGGGGAAGTTGCGGGCAAGGTGTTCCGCATCGGCCACCTGGGGATGCTGACCGATGTGATGGTCCTGTCCGGTCTTGCCACGGCGGAAATGTGCATGGCCGACCTTGGCTGGCCCATCAAGCTGGGCAGCGGCGTGGCGGCGGCGCAGGACTACTACCGCGGCACCGTCCCGGCGATGGCGCTGGCGGCGGAGTGAGGCGCAAGTCTTTTCGAGAAGATTTGCGAGTTCCTTCGCAGGAATTTGGTCCCAGCTATCAAAGGGCATGACGATGAAAGATATGACAATGCTGATCCCGACCTATGAGGATGTGCTGGCCGCCCATGACCGCATCGTGCCTTACATCCATCGCACGCCGGTTCTGACCTCTGCCTACCTCAACGACCTGACCGGGGCAGAACTGTTCTTCAAATGTGAGAACTTCCAGAAAGCCGGGGCCTTCAAGGTGCGCGGGGCCTGCAATGCGGTGTTCGGATTGTCGGATGAGATGGCCGCAAAGGGCGTTTGCACCCACTCCTCCGGCAACCACGCGCTGTCGCTGTCCTATGCCGCAGGCCGCCGGGGCATTCCTTGCAACGTCGTGATGCCCCGCACCGCCCCGCAAGCCAAGAAGGATGCCGTCCGGGGCTACGGGGGGGTCATCACCGAATGTGAACCTTCGACCACCAGCCGTCGTGAGGCGGTCTTTGCCGAGGTTCAGGCCCGCACCGGGGGCGAGTTTGTCCACCCCTACAACGACCCCCGTGTGATTGCAGGTCAGGCCACCTGCTCACGCGAGTTTCTGGATCAGGTTGATGGGCTGGACGCGCTGATTGCGCCCATTGGCGGCGGCGGGATGATTTCGGGCACCTGTTTGACGGTCCGTTCCATCGCGCCACAGGTGCAGGTCTATGCCGCCGAACCAAAGAACGCCGACGACGCCTATCGCAGCTTCAAGGCCGGTCACATCATCGCCGATGACGCGCCTGAAACGATTGCCGACGGGCTGAAGGTGCCGCTCAAGGACCTGACCTGGCATTTCGTGCAATCCACCGTCACCGACATCTTCACCGCGACGGAAGAGCAGATCATCGACGCGATGAAGCTGACCTGGAAGCGCATGAAGATCGTGATGGAGCCAAGCTGCGCTGTGCCACTGGCCGCAATTCTGGCCAACCCTGCGGTCTTCAAGGGCCGCCGCGTTGGCGTCATCATCACCGGCGGCAACGTCGATCTGGACACTCTGCCCTGGATGAAAGGATAATCCATGAACACGCATCCGAAGTTTGAAGGCCTTGAAGTCGGCTATGACATCCCCGCCCTGCCGGGGATGGCCGAGGCGGATATCCAGACCCCCTGCCTGGTGCTCGACCTTGATGCGCTGGAGCGGAACATCAAGAAGATGGGCGATTACGCGAAAGCCCACGGCATGCGCCACCGGGTGCATGGCAAGATGCACAAGTCGGTTGATGTGGCCCTGCTGCAGGAACGGCTGGGCGGGTCGGTCGGCGTGTGCTGCCAGAAGGTGTCCGAGGCCGAGGTTTTCGCCCGTGGCGGCATCAAGGATGTGCTGGTCAGCAATCAGGTGCGTGATCCGATGAAGATCGACCGTCTGGCGCGGATCCCCAAACTGGGGGCAAGGGCGATCTGCTGCGTGGATATGCTGGACAATGTGGCCGACCTTTCAGCGGCAGCGGTCAGGCACGGGACCACCATTGAATGTCTGGTCGAGATCGACTGCGGCGCGGGGCGTTGCGGTGTCAAGACCACGCCTGAGGTGGTGGATCTGGCCAAGGCGATTGACGCTGCCCCCGGCCTGAAGTTCGCGGGCATCCAGGCCTATCAGGGCGCGATGCAGCACATGCACGCCTACGCCGACCGCAAGGCCAAGATCGACCTCGCCGTCGCGCAGGTGAAGGACGCGGTCGATACGCTGAAGGCCGATGGCATCGCCTGTGACATCGTCGGCGGTGGTGGCACCGGCAGCTACTATTTTGAAAGCACCTCGGGCGTTTACAATGAGTTGCAGTGCGGCAGCTATGCCTTCATGGACGCCGAC